>NZ_JBEPPU010000025.1:0-4403 GCF_040547465.1 Frigoribacterium sp. PvP054 | reverse complement strand
GGAGTCCGGCGGTGTCCTACTCTCCCACAAGGTCCCCCTTGCAGTACCATCGGCGCTGAGAGTCTTAGCTTCCGGGTTCGGAATGTGACCGGGCGTTTCCCTCTCGCTATGGCCGCCGAAACATTTACCACACACCATGTCTGGTGGTGAAGTCTGTTTCAGACCATGCGCCAACCCGTAAGGGTCTGGCGTCTTGTCTGTGTTCATTTGTTTTGTGTTGTTCCCGACCGTATTTCGGGAACCACATAGTGGACGCAAGCAGCTTTCCCCCGCCTCTACAGGGAGGGAGTGTTGTCAAGTTATCGGCTTATTAGTACCGGTCAGCTCCATGGGTCGTTAGTCCCCACTTCCACATCCGGCCTATCAACCCAGTAGTCTAGCTGGGAGCCTCTCACCCCGAAGGGTATGGAAATCTCATCTCGAAGCCGGCTTCCCGCTTAGATGCTTTCAGCGGTTATCCGTTCCGAACGTAGCTAATCAGCGGTGCCCTTGGCAGGACAACTGACACACCAGAGGTTCGTCCATCCCGGTCCTCTCGTACTAGGGATAGATCTTCTCAAATTTCCTACGCGCGCAGCGGATAGGGACCGAACTGTCTCACGACGTTCTAAACCCAGCTCGCGTACCGCTTTAATGGGCGAACAGCCCAACCCTTGGGACCTACTCCAGCCCCAGGATGCGACGAGCCGACATCGAGGTGCCAAACCATGCCGTCGATATGGACTCTTGGGCAAGATCAGCCTGTTATCCCCGAGGTACCTTTTATCCGTTGAGCGACAGCGCTTCCACAAGCCACTGCCGGATCACTAGTCCCGACTTTCGTCCCTGCTCGACTTGTCAGTCTCACAGTCAAGCTCCCTTGTGCACTTACACTCGACACCTGATTGCCAACCAGGTTGAGGGAACCTTTGGGCGCCTCCGTTACTTTTTGGGAGGCAACCGCCCCAGTTAAACTACCCACCAGGCACTGTCCCAGAACCGGATCACGGTTCGTAGTTAGATATCCAAAGTGACCAGAGTGGTATTTCAACAATGACTCCACCTGAACTAGCGTCCAAGCTTCACAGTCTCCCACCTATCCTACACAAGCCACTCCGAACACCAATACCAAGCTGTAGTAAAGGTCACGGGGTCTTTCCGTCCTGCTGCGCGTAACGAGCATCTTTACTCGTAGTGCAATTTCGCCGAGTTCGCGGTTGAGACAGCTGGGAAGTCGTTACGCCATTCGTGCAGGTCGGAACTTACCCGACAAGGAATTTCGCTACCTTAGGATGGTTATAGTTACCACCGCCGTTTACTGGGGCTTAAATTCTGAGCTTCGCTTGCGCTAACCCTTCCTCTTAACCTTCCAGCACCGGGCAGGCGTCAGTCCGTATACATCGTCTTGCGACTTGGCACGGACCTGTGTTTTTAGTAAACAGTCGCTTCCCACTGGTCTCTGCGGCCTTTCCCGCTCCGGGAGTAAATCCCATCACGGTTCCGGCCCCCCTTCTCCCGAAGTTACGGGGGCATTTTGCCGAGTTCCTTAACCACGATTCTCTCGATCTCCTTGGTATTCTCTACCTGACCACCTGAGTCGGTTTGGGGTACGGGCGGCTTGAACCTCACGTCGATGCTTTTCTCGGCAGCATAGGATCACTGATTTCCCCCAATCGGGGTACGCATCGGATCTCAGGCGCATTGACGACGGATTTGCCTATCGTCAGCCCTACATCCTTACACCAGGTTCACCTTACGGATACCATCGCCTGGCTCAGCTACCTTCCTGCGTCACACCTGTTAATACGTTAACCGCACCAGCATGGGGTCGAGCGTTAGACCGGCCGGCATCACCCCGAAGGGATCCACTCAGCCGGGTTAGGACTCTTAGCACCACTGGATTAGCTTGGGCGGTTCTTCGCCGGTACGGGAATATCAACCCGTTGTCCATCGACTACGCCTGTCGGCCTCGCCTTAGGTCCCGACTTACCCAGGGCGGATTAACCTGGCCCTGGAACCCTTGGTCTTTCGGAGGACGGGTTTCTCACCCGTCTTTCGCTACTCATGCCTGCATTCTCACTCGTGTGGCCTCCACGGCTGGTTTACACCGCCGCTTCACTGGCCACACGACGCTCTCCTACCACTCCGTACGACTGAACCACGAAGGCTTGTCTATAATACGAAATCTACAACTTCGGTGGTGTGCTTGAGCCCCGTTACATTGTCGGCGCGGAATCACTTGACCAGTGAGCTATTACGCACTCTTTCAAGGGTGGCTGCTTCTAAGCCAACCTCCTGGTTGTCTATGCAACTCCACATCCTTTCCCACTTAGCACACGCTTAGGGACCTTAGTTGGTAGTCTGGGTTGTTTCCCTCTCGACGATGAAGCTTATCCCCCACCGTCTCACTGCTGCGCTCTCACTTACCGGCATTCGGAGTTTGGCTGACGTCAGTAAGCTTTTGGGCCCCATCGGCCATCCAGTAGCTCTACCTCCGGCAAGAAACACGCAACGCTGCACCTAAATGCATTTCGGAGAGAACCAGCTATCACGAAGTTTGATTGGCCTTTCACCCCTATCCACAGCTCATCCCCTCAGTTTTCAACCTAAGTGGGTTCGGTCCTCCACGACGTCTTACCGTCGCTTCAACCTGGCCATGGATAGATCACTTCGCTTCGGGTCTAGGACATGCGACTGTATCGCCCTATTAAGACTCGCTTTCGCTACGGCTACCCCACACGGGTTAACCTCGCCACATATCGCTAACTCGCAGGCTCATTCTTCAAAAGGCACGCTGTCACCCCTACAAGGAGGCTCCAACGGTTTGTAAGCAAACGGTTTCAGGTACTATTTCACTCCCCTCCCGGGGTACTTTTCACCTTTCCCTCACGGTACTTGTCCGCTATCGGTCATCTGGGAGTATTTAGGCTTATCAGGTGGTCCTGACAGATTCACACGGGATTTCTCGGGCCCCGAGCTACTTGGGATACCCATTCAGCCAGCGCCAGCATTTCGGCTACGGGGTTCGCACCCTCTATGACCAGCCATTCAAAGCTGTTCGCCTATACTGCGCTGTAACTGCTCCTGTCCGGCAGAACAGGACAACGGGTCCCACAACCCCGACCATGCAACGACCGCCGTCTATCACACATGACCGGTTTAGCCTCTTCCGATTTCGCTCGCCACTACTGACGGAATCACTGTTGTTTTCTCTTCCTGTGGGTACTGAGATGTTTCACTTCCCCACGTTCCCTCTACCCGCCCTATATATTCAGGCGGGAGTCACCAGACATAACGCCTGGCGGGGTTTCCCCATTCGGAAATCCTCGGATCAGGGCTCGATTATCAGCTCCCCGAGGCTTATCGCAGATTTCTACGTCCTTCTTCGGCTCCAGATGCCAAGGCATCCACCGTTTGCTCTTAGAAACTTGACCACAAAGTTGCTGCCGGCCAAAGACCGGCAGCGTCAGTGTTATCTCATTCGCCAACCACACCCCGAAGGGCGGGTTGGTCTAAGAAATTGCACTTAGTATCACAAACAACAACCAACCCGAAGGCCGGCAATTCTTTGCGACTAAGATGCTCGCGTCCACTGTGTAGTTCTCAAAATACGGGCGGCACCATGATCACCCTGCCATTGATGCAGGACTTTCATGGCCCAGAGGTAAAACCCCCACACCAAGTGTGGGTGCTTGGTCCCTCAGGACCCAACAGCGTGCATGCCCTCCACCTTGAACACCCTCACCTTCCAGACACCACGAAGGTGCCGTACTAGCGCTGATGCTCTCCGCGAAGAGCCATCGTCAATGTTCCACCCATGAGCGCCGGCCGAAGACATTCGCTTCGAAACCGACTTGACCCGAAACTCCCCGTGTAAACAGCGGGGCGGGTACATGCTCCTTAGAAAGGAGGTGATCCAGCCGCACCTTCCGGTACGGCTACCTTGTTACGACTTAGTCCTAATCACCGATCCCACCTTCGACAGCTCCATCCACAAGGGTTAGGCCACTGGCTTCGGGTGTTACCGACTTTCATGACTTGACGGGCGGTGTGTACAAGGCCCGGGAACGTATTCACCGCAGCGTTGCTGATCTGCGATTACTAGCGACTCCGACTTCATGAGGTCGAGTTGCAGACCTCAATCCGAACTGAGACCGGCTTTTTGGGATTCGCTCCACCTTACGGTATCGCAGCCCTTTGTACCGGCCATTGTAGCATGCGTGAAGCCCAAGACATAAGGGGCATGATGATTTGACGTCATCCCCACCTTCCTCCGAGTTGACCCCGGCAGTCTCCTATGAGTTCCCACCATAACGTGCTGGCAACATAGAACGAGGGTTGCGCTCGTTGCGGGACTTAACCCAACATCTCACGACACGAGCTGACGACAACCATGCACCACCTGTATACCGACCTTGCGGGGC
>NZ_JBEPPU010000024.1:0-13866 GCF_040547465.1 Frigoribacterium sp. PvP054 | reverse complement strand
GGGGGGTGGGGGGGCCCGCGCGGGGCAGCCGGTGCCGGGGGCGCGCTATGGGGCCGGGGCGCCCCCCCCCGCCCCCCGGGGCGCCCCCCCCGCGGGGGGGGGGGGGGGGCCCGGCCCCCGGGCCCCCCCGCCTCCTGCTCGTCAGAGGGTGGTCAGACCTCGGGGGCGACCCAGTCGCCGGTGGCGAGGTACTGGACCTTCTTGGCGATCGAGACCGCGTGGTCCGCGAACCGCTCGTGGTAGCGCGACGCGAGCGTGGAGTCGACCGTGTCGACGGCCGCGCCCTTCCAGGTCTCGCCGAGCACCTTGTCGAACACGCTGAGGTGCAGCTCGTCGATGCGGTCGTCGTCGTTGCGGATCTCCTCGGCCAGGCGCACGTCCTCGGTGGTCAGCAGCTCGGTGAGCTTGTTCGCGATGGCGACGTCGAGCTCGCCCAGCTCCTTGAAGGTCGGTCGCAGCGACTTCGGCACGACCTTCTCGGGGAACCGGTAGCGGGCGAGCTGGGCGATGTGCTCGGCCATGTCGCCCATGCGTTCGAGCGAGGCGCTGATGCGAAGGGCGCTGACGACGATGCGCAGGTCGCGGGCGACCGGGTTCTGGCGGGCCAGGATGTCGATCGCCAGCTCGTCGAGGGCGATGGCGCGCTCGTCGATCTTGTCGTCGTCGGCGATGACCTGCTCGGCCAACGAGACGTTCGACTCGTTGAAGGCCGTGGTCGCGTTCGCGATCGAGACGGCGACGAGGCCGGCGATCTCGACGAGACGCTCCTGCACCTCCAGGAGTTCCTGCTGGAATACCTCGCGCATGTCGTGTTCGACCCTCTCGTCGTGGGGGCTCGGTGGCCCTGGGAGCACGGTGGCTGCGAGCGGGGTGCGGGGCGCGCCCTCGGCTCGTGACGTGGGGGCGTGAGTCGCCCGCACAGTCCCGACGATGGTCTCCGGTGAAGGTTAACGACCGGTGATCGCCGCCTGAACTCTGACCAAAGTACAGCGGATGCGCCGACGTCCCGTTCATCGACGGGCCGGGGGGTCACTACTGTGAACGACATGGAATCCGCCTGGCTGGTGCCGTCGTCGCTGGCCTTCGGGGCCGTCGTCGGTGCCGCGATCGTGCTGGTGGTCGTCTCGGCCCACCGACGCGCCGTGCGAGCCGCGGCGCTCGTCGACGTCGCCCTGCCGGACGGCATCGACGCCGTGCTCGACGCGCTCGAGTCCGCGGGGCTCGTGGTCGACCCCTCGGGCAACGTGCTGAAGGCCTCGGCGGCGGCCCGGCAGCTCGGCCTGGTGTCGGCCCAGCAACACCTCGTCCACCCCGAGCTCGAGACCATCGTCAACGACGTCCGCCGGCACGGCGACCCCGTCGTCGAAGAACTGACCCTGCCCCGGCTGCCCGGCAGCGAGGCCACCATCGCCGTCCACGTGCGGGCGGCCGCGCTCGGCGGTCGCTTCGTGCTGCTGCTCGCCGAGGACCGCACCGAGGGGCGCCGCCTCGACGACATGCGCCGGGACTTCGTCGCCAACATCAGCCACGAGCTCAAGACGCCGATCGGTGCCGTCGGGCTGCTGGCCGAGGCCCTCGAGTCCGCCTCGGCCGACCCCGAGCAGGTGCGGCACTTCGCCGCGCGCCTGACCCGCGAGGCCGGGCGGCTCGGACGCCTCACGCAGGACATCATCGAGCTCTCGCGCCTGCAGGCGACCGACGCGCTCGAGACCGCCGAGCCGATCGACGTGCGCGACGTGGTCGACACGGCCGTGGACCGCAACCGGGTGGGCGCCGAGGCACGTGGCATCGACCTCGTCGTGCGGGGCGGCAAGCACGCGCACGTCGTCGGCGACCAGGCGATGCTCGTCACGGCCGTGGACAACCTCGTGGCGAACGCCATCAACTACTCGCCCGACGGGTCGCGGGTCGGCATCGGCGCCACCGTCGACCAGGGCGGGGTCGTCGAGATCGCCGTCACCGACCAGGGCTACGGCATCCCCGACGACGAGCTCGACCGCGTCTTCGAGCGCTTCTACCGCGTCGACCCGGCCCGGTCCCGTCGCACCGGCGGCACGGGCCTCGGCCTCGCGATCGTCAAGCACGTCGTGCAGAACCACGGCGGTGACGTGCGCGTCTGGTCGCAGGTCGGCAAGGGGTCGACCTTCACGCTGCGCCTGCCGGCCGCCGACGTCGAACCCGTCACCCGATCGATCCCGACCACGGTCGCCCCGCGGCCGGAGCACCAGGAGACACGATGACCATGGAGACCCGATGACCCACATCTTGATCGTCGAGGACGAGGAGTCCCTCAGCGAGCCGCTCGCCTTCATCCTGCAGCGCGAGGGCTACCAGGTGACGGTGGCCGAGGACGGCCCGGGTGCCGTCGCCGCCTTCGACAAGACCGGCGCCGACCTCGTGCTGCTCGACCTGATGCTGCCGGGCATCCCGGGCACCGAGGTCTGCCGGATCATCCGGACCAGGTCGCAGGTGCCGATCGTCATGCTCACGGCCAAGGACAGCGAGGTCGACATCGTGGTCGGCCTCGAGCTCGGCGCCGACGACTACGTCACGAAGCCGTACTCGACCCGCGAGCTGCTCGCGCGCATCCGGGCCGTCCTGCGTCGTCGCGTCGACCCCGACGACCTGTCCGACTCGATGCTCGAGGCGGGAGACATCCGCATGGACGTCGAGCGGCACGTCGTGTCGGTCCGGGGCACCGACGTGGCCATGCCCCTGAAGGAGTTCGAGCTGCTCGAACTGCTCATGCGCAACGCCGGCCGGGTGCTGACCCGGGGACAGCTGATCGACCGGGTCTGGGGCTCGGACTACTTCGGCGACACCAAGACCCTCGACGTGCACATCAAGCGCATCCGCTCGAAGATCGAGGCCGTGCCGTCCGAGCCGAAGGCCCTGGTCACGGTGCGCGGCCTCGGCTACCGCATCGAGGCCTGACCGGCGGGCAGGGCTCCCGCCCCGCCGGGAGCCCGGGAGGCGCCGGTCGCCTCACGCGCGAGAGGCCCGGCACCGCACACGGCGGGCCGGGCCTCTCGGCGGTCGGTGGGGTGGGGCTACGGCGTCGGTGACGAGGACGGTGCCTGCTCGGTCGCCTCGACGAGCGGCGTGGACTCGACGGTGGGCTCGGAGGACGGCGTGGGCGAGGGCAGCAGCGTGGCGTACTCGGACAGGGCGCCCGTGAGGACGGGCACGTTGAACGACTTGCCCGTCTCGGTGCCGTACTGGACGAACACCGGCACGAGGGCGCCCGGGTCGGAGTCGAGCGAGTCGATGATGAACTGGTCCTGGCCGGGCTCGGTGCCCAGCTCGACCTTGGACGAACCGTCGACCTCGATCGTCTGCGTCTCTTTGCCCGAGGTGGTGGGGTACTCGAACGAGACCTTCGCGGCCTCGTCGCTCGTGTTGAGGACGACCATGCTCAGGCTGGCCGTGCCGCCGTCGCCCTCGCGAGCCGTGAGGAGGATGGCGTTGCGCACCTGGATCGAGCCGACGTTGACGCTGTAGCCGTCGCTCGCGTCGTACTGCTTCGTCGTGGCCTGCGGGCTGATGAAGTTGCACCCGGCGGCGGTCAGGACGACCACGGCGCCGACGGCGGCGGCCGAGACGACTCGCGTCGCCAGTCCGCGAGACTTCAGGGATGGGGCTCGCACAGGTGTCCTCCAGGATCAGCGTCACGACAAGCGTCTGCCGCCCAGCTTATCCGCGCCCACGGGCGTCGGTTCGTTAGGGCAGCCTTACCAACGACTGCTTATGGTATCCTGGGTGTCGCAGAATGGAGCCTGATTCATGCAGTTCGAGGTCGGCGAGACCGTTGTATACCCGCACCACGGGGCAGCGACAATCTCAGAAGTCAAGAAGCGGATCATCAAGGGCGAAGAGAAGCTGTACCTCAAGCTTCGCGTCACCCAGGGTGATCTGACCATCGAAGTACCCGCAGACAACGTCGACCTGGTCGGCGTGCGAGACGTCATCGGCAAAGAGGGGTTGGACCGCGTCTTCGACGTGCTCCGCGCCCCCTTCACCGAAGAGCCGACCAACTGGTCGCGCCGCTACAAGGCGAACCTCGAGAAGCTCGCCAGCGGTGACGTCATCAAGGTGTCCGAGGTCGTCCGCGACCTCTGGCGTCGCGATCAGGACCGCGGCCTCTCGGCCGGCGAGAAGCGCATGCTCGCCAAGGCCCGCCAGATCCTGATCAGCGAGCTCGCGCTCGCCGAGAAGACCGACGAAGAGAAGGCGTCGAGCGTCCTCGACGAGGTCCTTGCGTCCTAGCACTCCCGACGACCGCTCGGTCGGCGACGGTGGGGTCCACACCCCGTCCGGCGCCGGTCGGGCGGTCGTCGTCGTTGCGGCGGGCAGCGGCACCCGACTCGCGCTCGGCCGCCCGAAGGCGTTCGTCGAGGTCGCGGGCCGCAGCATCCTCGAACGGTCCCTCGAGGCCGTCTTCGCGTCGGCCGTTCCGACGCAGGTCGTCGTCGTCGTCCCCGCGGCGCTCGTCGACGAGTCCCGCACGCTCGTGGACGCCGTCGCCGGTCCCGCCCGCGGCTACGCCTCGGTCGTCGTGGGCGGCGACACGCGCCAGCAGTCCGTCGCGGCGGGCCTGACGGCCCTCGGCCCCGAGGTCGCGACCGTGCTGGTCCACGACTGCGCCCGGCCGTTCACCCCCACCGCGCAGTTCGACCTCGTGGCCGACACCGTCGAGGCCACCGGCGACGGCGTCGTGCCGGGCCTGCCGGTGACCGACACCGTCAAGCGCGTCGACGCCGACGCCGCCTTCGTCGTCGACACCGTCGACCGCAGCGAGCTCGTGGCGATGCAGACGCCGCAGGGGTTCCCCCGGGCCGCGCTCGCGCGCGCGTACGCCGAGGCCTCGGTCGAGCACACCGACGACGCGGCGCTCTTCGCCGCCGCCGGCCACCGCGTCCGCGTCGTCGCGGGCGACCCGGTGGCCTTCAAGATCACGACCCCGTGGGACTTGCGCCGGGCCGAGACGATCGTCGCCGAGGGCGAGGCGGGTGCGCCGGGGCGCGAGGCGACCGCTCGACCGGGCCCGCGCCTCCTGACCGGGGTCGGCACCGACGTCCACGCGTACGACGCGGCGCAGCCGATGCGCCTCGGGCTGCTGCACTTCGCCGACGAGGCGGGGCTCGCGGGGCACAGCGACGGCGACGCCGTCGCCCACGCGATCGTCGACGCCCTGCTGTCCGCCGCCGGCCTCGGCGACATCGGGTCGAGCTTCGGCACGGACGACCCCCGCTTCGCCGGGGCCTCGGGCGACGTGTTCCTCTCCGCCACCCTCGACCTGCTCGCGGCCGCCGGGGCGGCCCCGGTGAACGTCGCCGTCCAGGTGATCGGCAACCGGCCCCGGCTCTCGTCGCGGCGCGTCGAGATGCAGGACGAGCTGACCCGCGTGGTCGGCGCCCCCGTCAGCGTCTCGGCGACCACGACCGACGGGCTCGGCTTCACGGGGCGGGGCGAGGGCGTCGCCGTCATCGCGACGGCCCTCGTCACGAGCGAGGCCGCGAGCCCGGCGTCAAATAGGCTGATCACGTGACCATCAGGCTCTACGACTCCCGCCGGCAGGCGCTCGTCGACTTCGTCCCGCTCGTCCCCGGCCAGGTCGGGCTGTACGTCTGCGGCCCCACCGTGCAGTCGTCGCCCCACATCGGGCACCTGCGCTCGGCGCTCGTCTACGACCTCTGGCGTCGCTGGTTCACCTACCGAGGCCTCGACGTCACCCTGGTGCGCAACGTCACCGACATCGACGACAAGATCCTCGCCCTGGCGGCCGACACCAGCGAAGAGTGGTGGGCCCGCGCCTACCGGTACGAGCTCGAGTTCACCGCCGGGTACCAGGCGCTCGGCATCCTGCCGCCCACCTACGAACCGCGGGCGACCGCCAGCGTCGGCGAGATGCAGCAGATCGTCACGACGCTGCTCGAGAAGGGGCACGCCTACGTCGCCCCCGACGGCTCGGGCGACGTGTACTTCGACACGACGAGCTGGCCCGCCTACGGCGCCCTCACGAACCAGTCGGTCGACGACATGGCGCCGGCCACCGACGCCGACCCCCGCGGCAAGCGCGACCCGCGCGACTTCGCCCTGTGGAAGGGCCACAAGGCCGACGAGCCCGAATCCGCCTCGTGGGCGTCGCCCTGGGGCGAGGGGCGACCCGGGTGGCACATCGAGTGCTCGGCGATGTCGGCTCGCTACCTCGGCCGCGCCTTCGACATCCACGGCGGCGGCCTCGACCTGAGGTTCCCGCACCACGAGAACGAGCTCGCCCAGTCGACCGCCGCGGGCATGGGCTTCACCTCGTACTGGCTGCACAACGGCCTCGTCGCCGTCGAGGGCCAGAAGATGTCGAAGTCGCTCGGCAACTCGATCTTCGCCGCCGACTTCCTGGCCAGGGCCCGCCCGGTGGTCGTGCGCTACTTCTTCAGCGCCGCGCACTACCGCTCGACCATCGACTACCACGAGGGCGCGCTGCTCGAGGCCGAGGCGGCCCTCGACCGCGTCGAGACCTTCCTCGAACGGGCCCAGCGGCGCCTGGCCGACACCCGCTTCGCCGGGGTCGGCGCCCGCGTCGTGCCCGACGAGTTCGGCGAGGCGATGGACGACGACCTCAACGTGCCCCAGGCCGCGGCCGTGCTGCACGACACCGTGCGTGCCGGCAACGTCGCCCTCGACGACGGCGACCTCGACACCGCGGCCCGGGCCTGGCAGCACGTGGCCGCCATGGTGGCCGTGCTCGGCATCGACCCGACGGCGCCCGAGTGGCGGTCGGGCGACGAGGGCGACGCCCACCGCGCGCTCGGCACGCTGGTCGACGTACTCTTGGCCGAACGCCAGCAAGCCCGGGCCGATCGCGACTTCTCGCGGGCCGACGAGATCAGGGGCGTCCTGACGGGCGCCGGCATCACCATCGAAGACACCCCCAGCGGGTCGCATTGGAGCCTCGAACAGTGAAGAACACCAGCGGAGCACGCAAGGGCCGTCCCGGCAGCAGTGCCGTTCGCCAGGGCAGCAAGGGCAAGCAGGTCGGCAGCGGCGGGCAGGGGCGCCAGGCGCTCGAGGGCAAGAAGCCCACGCCGGCCGCCGAAGACCGCCCGTACCACCCCGCGGGCAAGGCGAAGGCGGCGCGCGAGCGCCTCGAGGCGGCTCGTGGTCGCGGCGGGGCCGGCCCGCGCGCCGGGTCGCCGATCGCCGGTCGCGGGGGGCCCGACGCCCCCCGGCGTCGCCCCAAGTCGGCCGACGACAGCGAGATGGTCACCGGTCGCAACTCGGTCGTCGAGGCGCTCCGGACGCGGGTCCCGGCGACGACGCTCTACATCGCCGCGCGCATCGAGATGGACGAGCGCACGAAAGAGATCCTGCAGCTCGCCACCCGCCGTGGCCTGCCGATCCTCGAGGTGATGCGCCCCGAGCTCGACCGCATCACGGGGCACGACTCCGTGCACCAGGGCGTCGCGCTCAAGGTGCCGCCGTACGAGTACGCGCACCCCGTCGACATGCTCGAGGCGGCCGTCAAGCGTCAGCAGAAGCCGCTCTTCGTGGCGCTCGACGGCATCACCGACCCGCGCAACCTCGGGGCGATCATCCGTTCGGTGGCCGCGTTCGGCGGGCAGGGCGTCATCGTCCCGCAGCGCCGGTCGGTCGGCCTCACCGCCTCGGCGTGGAAGACCTCGGCCGGCGCCGCGGCCCGCATCCCCGTCGCGATGGCCGCGAACCTCACGCAGACCCTGAAGTCGTACAAAGAGCAGGGCGTGTTCGTGATCGGCCTCGACGGTGACGGCGACGTCATGCTGCCCGGCCTCGAGCTGGCCGACCGCCCGATCGTGGTCGTCGTGGGCAGCGAGGGCAAGGGCCTGTCGCGCATCGTCGCCGAGACCTGCGACATGATCGTGTCGGTGCCCATCACCGGCGCCGTCGAGTCGCTCAACGCCGGCATCGCGGCGTCCGTCACGCTCTACGAGATCTCGAAGCTGCGCGCCGAGCGCTCGAAGAAGTAGCGCGGACTCCGGCGAGGCGGGGCCTCGAGGAGGCGCGGGTCGGCCGGGTGCCGACCCGCGCCTCCTGCGTGGTCAGACCTTCGCGCGCCAGTCCTCGTCGGAGCCGGCCTCGTCCGCCTCGAGCCGGTCGGCCTCGGGCAACGAGATCGACTCGGTCGCGGGTTCGATGACCATCTGCTCGTCGCGGCGGTGACGCAGCACGTCGTTGATGTACGAGGTGAGCGCCTCGGCGATCGGCACGTCACGGTTCTCGGCCTGCGACTGGTACCAGCGGTGCTCGAGCAGCTGGTGGAACACCTCGGCCGGCTCGAGGCGTCCGCGCAGCTCGCGGGGGATCGAGCGGACCACGGGCTCGAAGACGCGCGAGGCCCACTCGTGGGCGATCATCTCCTCGTCGGAGTCCGACTGGTCGGTGCGCATGCGGTACGCGTCGAGGTCGTTGAGCAGGCGGCGTGCCTGGTTCTCCTCGACGTCGAGGCCCGTGAGCCGCAGCAGGCGGCGCGAGTGGTGGCCGGCGTCGACCACCTTGGGCTGGATCTTGACCTGGCTGCCGCCCTCGGCGGTCTTGATCGCCAGTTCTTCGATGTCGAAGCCGAGGTCGTTGAGCCGCTCGACGCGGTCGTTGATCCGCCAACGCTCCGAGCTGTCGAAGGTCTCGGCCCCGGTCAGCTCGGTCCAGAGGCTGCGGTACGCGGCGACGATGCCGTTGCTGACGTCGACGG
The DNA here is from genome assembly GCF_040547465.1 of Frigoribacterium sp. PvP054. Lineage (NCBI taxonomy): Bacteria > Bacillati > Actinomycetota > Actinomycetes > Micrococcales > Microbacteriaceae > Frigoribacterium > Frigoribacterium sp. PvP054. Next base: position 5,138 of record NZ_JBEPPU010000024.1, on the reverse strand, counting down.
GGTCGAGGTTGTCGTCGAGGCGGCCGCCGGCCTCGAGGTCGAGCAGCTCGCCGGCGATGTTGACGCGGGCGACCTCGAGGTCGTTCTCGCGCTGGCCGTTCGACAGGCCGCCGGGGTAGAGCTTGCCCGTCTCGGCGTCGACCAGGTAGGCCGCGAACGCCCCCGCGTCACGACGGAACAGGGTGTTCGACAACGACACGTCGCCCCAGTAGAACCCGATGATGTGCAGCCGGACGAGCAGCAGGGCCAACGCGTCGACCAGGCGGCGGGCCGTGTCGGGGCGCAGGGTCTGCGAGTACAGCGCACGGTACGGCAGCGAGAACTTCAGGTGGCGGGTGACGAGCACCGGGTTGAGCGGCGAACCGTCGGCGTCCTGGCGGTTCGTGATGACGGCCAGCGGGTCGACGCAGGGGATGTCCATGCGCTGCAGCGTCCGCAGCATCTCGTACTCGCCGCGGGCCATCTCGCCCGACGTCTCCTTGATGGCGATGACGAAGCCGCTGAGGTGCGCGAACCGCACGAGGTGCCGCGAGATGCCCTTGGGCAGCGTGGCGATGGCCTCGTCGGGCCACTCGTCGAGCGGCAGGTCCCAGGGCAGGTCGAGCAGCGCCGGGTCGGCGGTGGCCGAGGTGATGTTCAGGGAGTCGGGCATGAGGGCCTCTCGTGCGTGGTGCGCCGCCCTGACGGGACGGCGGGGGAGGTCGGGAGGCGCGGGGCCTGGACGCGGGACGGCCCGCCGTGTCGCCCGGAGTGGTGCTCCGGACGGACCCGACGGGCCGACCCGACCTGCTGCTACGCGCTGACGACGGCCTTGTCGCCGAGGCGCTCGCCGCTCTCGGTGTCGAAGACGTGCACGTGGTGCGCCTGCGGGGTGACGTGGATCGTGTCGCCCAGCTTGGGGTGGTTGCGGCCGTCGACCCGCACGACGACGTCGACGCGGTTGCCGTCGACCTCGGTGTGGCCGTAGAGGTAGCCGTCGGCGCCGAGCTCTTCGACGACGTCGACGGTGACCGCGAGGCCCTCGCCGGTCGTGTTGACCACGACGTCCTCGGGGCGGACGCCCACGGTGACGCTCTTGCCGTTGGCCTGGCCGACCGTGTCGCGGTCGACCGCGGTGACGGCGGTGCCGAACTGGATGCCGCCGTCGACGACGTCGGCGGGCAGCAGGTTCATGGCGGGCGAGCCGATGAAGCCGGCGACGAAGACGTTCTGCGGCTTCTCGTACAGGTCGCGGGGGGTGCCGACCTGCTGCAGGACGCCGTCCTTGAGGACCGCGATGCGGTCGCCCATCGTCAGGGCCTCGGTCTGGTCGTGCGTGACGTAGACCGTGGTGACGCCGAGGCGGCGCTGGAGCGACGCGATCTGGGTGCGGGTCTGCACGCGCAGCTTGGCGTCGAGGTTCGACAGGGGCTCGTCCATGAGGAACACCTGGGGCTGACGCACGATGGCGCGACCCATGGCGACGCGCTGACGCTGACCACCCGAGAGGGCCTTGGGCTTGCGCGAGAGGTAGGGCTCGAGGTCGAGCAGCTTGGCCGCCTCGAGGACGCGGGTCGCGCGTTCTTCCTTGCCGACGCCGGCGATCTTCAGGGCGAAGCCCATGTTCTCGGCGACGGTCATGTGGGGGTACAGCGCGTAGTTCTGGAACACCATCGCGATGTCGCGGTCCTTCGGCGGCACGTCGGTGACGTTGCGGTCGCCGATGTAGATGTCGCCCGAGTTGACCTCTTCGAGGCCGGCGAGCATGCGCAGGGTGGTCGACTTGCCGCAGCCGGAGGGGCCGACGAGCACGAGGAACTCGCCGTCGGCGACCTCGAGGTCGATGCCGTCGACCGCGGCGCGCGTCGAGCCGGGGTAGAGGCGGGTTGCCTTGCTGAACGTGACCGAAGCCATGATCTTCTCCTTCACCGGCAGGTACGTGCCGGACGATCCGTTGTGAATGGACGGTGATCACCCTCAGGGATCTGCGATGACCACCACCGGCCAGCATGCCACGAAAACGTGCCGGCCCGCCATGCGCGCACCCCTTCTCCACCCGCTCGTCGCCCGCGCTGGCGGACTTCTGCCAGGCTCTCCTCGTACCATGTTTCGTGGCCACGACTCGTGGCGACCGTCCCCACCACCCGCTCGACGCGACCATGCGAGGCCGTCGCGCACCGGAGCCCCATGACTGACCTGAACCCCGACGACCCGTCGTTGACCAAGAACCAGCGGCGCGCGGCGGCCCGCCAGAAGGCGCAGCTCGCGCGACAGAAGCAGAAGCGTCGCCAGCGTGCGGGCCGGTGGGCCCTGCAGGGCGGCCTCGCCCTGGTGGTGATCGCCATCGTCGTCGGCGTCGTCCTGGTCATCACGAACAGCATCCGTCCGGCCGGCCCCGGCCCCGCGAACATGGCGAGCGACGGAATCAAGATCGGCCAGGGCTTCGAGGCCGTGCAGACCGGTGCACTCGGCCCCGACGACGAGCCCACCGCCTCGGCGACCACGGCGTCGAGCGACACGGTCGACATCGTGGTCTACCTCGACTACCTCTGCCCGATCTGCGGCGAGTTCGAGCAGGCCAACAACGACTACATCAGCGGGCTCGTCGAGTCGGGCGCGGCGACGGTCGAGTACCACCCCGTGGCCATCCTGACGAACCAGTCCCTCGGCACGAAGTACAGCAACCGGGCCGCCAACGCCGCCGCCTGCGTGGCGAACTACTCGCCGAACTCGTTCTTCGACTTCAACACCGCGATGTTCGAGCAGCAACCGGAAGAGGGCACCAGGGGCCTCGACGACTCGCAACTCGCCGACATCGCGACGGGAGTCGACGGGGTGACGAACGCGAGCGACATCACGTCGTGCATCGACGACGACGAGTTCGGGTCGTGGGTGACGGCGGCGACCCAGCGCGCCATCGACGGGCCGATCCCGAACAGCGACCTGGACGCCTTGACCGGCACCCCGACGGTCCTCGTCAACGGTCAGAAGTACGACGGCAGCCGTCCCTTCACCGTGCAGGAGTTCCGCAGCTTCGTCGTCACCGCGGCCGGCAACAGCTACACCGAGTCGGGCACGGCCAGCCCGTCGCCGACCCCCACCGGGTCCGCGCCGGCCGAAGCCCCCGCCGAGACTCCCGCCGGCTAGGTCGTCATGCGCGGGTGCGGCAGCACGCCGGTGCGGTCGCGCGTCGCGACCGGCAGGTCGTGCAGCACCACGTCGCGCACCTCGCCGGCGTCGAGGGTCAGCGTCAGGTAGGTGGCGGCCGGCTGGCGTCGCCGGTCCGTGGGCGACCCCGGGTTCAGCAGGCGCAGGCCCGCCGGGGTGGTGGTGTCCCACGGGATGTGGCTGTGCCCGAAGAGCAGCAGGTCGGTCTCGGGGAACGCGCGGTCCATGCGGGCCTCGCGCCCCTCCTTCGCTCCGGTCTCGTGGACCACCGCCAGGCGAACGCCGTCGACCGTGTGGCGTGCCACCTCGGGCAGGCGGGCGCGCAACCCGTCGCCGTCGTTGTTGCCCCACACCCCGACCAGGAAGCGCGCGCGGGCCTCGAACTCGTCGAGCAGGGGTTCGCCGGTCCAGTCGCCCGCGTGCACGACGACGTCGGCGCGCTCGACCGCGGCCCACACGACCCCCGGCACGGCCTTCGCCTTCTGCGGGACGTGGGTGTCGGACACGACGAGGACGGAGGTCGGCATGCCCCCACGCTATTCGCGCGTCGAGCGGCCGGGGCGTCCATCCGGCCCGATATTCTCCTGACGGGGTTGGCTGGTCCGGTCGGGCCGATCACCACCGACGCTCTCGCCTGACCACCGGCGCCCGGCCACGTTCGGCCGCGCCCCGTCCGGCACCCCCTCTCGACCCCCGCACCACCAGAAACGAGGACGACACCGTGGGACTCTTCCGCAGCCATGAAGCCGAGGTGGCCCGTGAGGACGCCGCCGTCCGGCACTCCCTCTGGGCCGACGCCTTCGGCACCCTCGCGACGCGCGCCGTCCAGATCATCGCCGTGCTGATCGTCGCGATCGGCGTCATCTACGTGTTCTTGAGCCTCAGCCTCGTCACCCTCCCGGTGCTGCTCGCGCTCATCTTCGCCTCGGCCATGCTGCCGGTGGTGGCGTTCCTCCGACGTCACAAGGTGCCCTCGGTGCTCGCGACGCTGATCGCCCTGTTCGCCGTGCTGATCATCCTCGGCCTCGTCGCCTGGCTCATCGTGTGGGCGGTCGAGAACCAGGCGAGTTCGCTCGCCGAGTCGGCGACCTCGGGGTTCAACAAGCTGCAGGACTGGATCACGACCCTGCCCTTCTCGATCAGCGACCAGCAGATCGAGGACGCCCGCAACGCGGCCGTCGACTTCGTCACGAGCTCGCAGTTCGGCTCGGGTGCCCTGGCCGGCGCCTCGGCCGTCGGCAGCTTCGCCACGGGGCTCGTGCTGATGATCGTCGTCCTGTTCTTCTTCCTCAAGGACGGCCCCGCGATCTGGGAGTTCCTGCTGCGCCCGTTCAAGGGTGAGCACTACGCCCGTGCCCGCCGCATCGGCGACAAGACGGTGTCGACCCTCGGCGGTTACGTGCGCGGGACGGCCACCGTCGCCGCCGTCGACGCCATCGGCATCGGCATCGGCCTCTTCGCCCTCGGCGTGCCCCTGGCCCTGCCGCTGGCCGTCGTGGTCTTCCTGACCGCCTTCATCCCCCTGGTCGGCGCGACCGCGGCCGGCATCCTGGCCGCCCTCGTGGCGCTCGTCGCCAACGGGCCCGGCACGGCCCTGGCCGTCGTCGCCGTCGTGGTGGTCGTCAACCAGCTCGAGGGCAACTTCCTGCAGCCGGTGCTCATGGGGCGCACGCTGCAGCTGCACGGCCTCGTCATCCTCGTCGCGCTGACCGCCGGCACGATCCTCGGTGGCGTCGTCGGCGCCGTCATCGCGGTGCCGCTGATGGCCGTCGTCTGGGGCATCACGCAGGTCTGGAACGGCGACCACGACCCCGCCGAGATGTTCCGGCAGAAACGGCCCGAAGAGGTCCGCTGAGCGGGACGACCCGAGGAGGGGGGGGGGGGGGGGGGCGGGCGGCCCCCCCCCCCCCCCCCCCCCCCCCCCCCCCCCGCCCCCCCACCCCCCCCCCCCCCCGGCCCCGCCCCCCCCCCCCCCGGCGCGCCGCCCGCCC
>NZ_JBEPPU010000023.1:0-16723 GCF_040547465.1 Frigoribacterium sp. PvP054 | reverse complement strand
GGGGCCCCCCCGGGGGGCCCCCCCCCCCGGGGCGCCGCCCCCCCCCCCCGGGGGGGGGGCCCCCCCCGGGGCGGGGGGCCCACCCCCGACGGCGCCGACCTCGTCGGTGCCGGGCGCCGGGTCACCAGGTCGTGCGGGTGCGCTCCTGCTCGACGACGGCCTCGCGGTCGGCCAGCCCGTGGAGCCCGGCGAACTGCTGGCCCATGCGGGGGTTGCCCGAGAGCACGGGCTCGACCCGGTCGAGGAACGCCCAGTACCCGGCGGTCACCGGGCAGGCGTCCTCGCCGAGCCGCTTCTTCGGGTCGAACCGGCACGAGCCGCAGTGGTCGGTCATGCGGTGGATGTACGCACCGCCCGACGCGTAGGGCTTCGTCGCGACGATGCCGCCGTCGGCGTGCTGCGACATGCCCACGACGTTGGCGGGCATCACCCAGGGCGTGCCGTCGACGTACATGTCGACGAACCACTGGTTGAGCGCCGCCGGGTCGACCCCGCGCTGCAGCGCCCAGTTGCCGAGGATCATCAGGCGCTGGATGTGGTGGTTCCAGCCGTGGCGCCGCAACCCGTCGAGGGTGTCGCTCAGGCACTCGGCCTCGACCGCCTCGGCGTCGAGCCCGGCGAAGACCTCGGGCAGGGGCTGTGTCGCACCGAGGTGGTTGCTCGTCGTGGCGAAGTCCTCGCCGAGGTGCCAGTAGAGGTGCCAGACCCAGTCCCGCCAGCCGACGATCTGCCGGGTGAAGCCCTCGACGCTGCGCAGGGGGGCGTCACCGGCCTGGTACGAGGCGATCGCGGCCTCGACGACCTCGCGCGGGTCGAGCAGTCCGAGGTTCATCGGGGCGCTGAGCAGCGAGTGGGCCATGGTCCAGTCGCCGGACAGCGTGGCGTCCTCGAACGGGCCGAAGTCGGGCAGCCGCACCTCGACGAAGTCCGCCAGGGCGGCGGTCGCCTCGGCCCGGGTGGCGGCGAACCGACGGGGGGCGTCGTCGCCGACGAGCGTGACGACGCCCTCGCGCTCCCACCGGTCGAGGTCGGCCCGCACCTCGGCGTCGATGTCGTCCTCCGCGGGCCACTCCTGCGGCGGGAGGCCGAGCGTCGCGGCCCCCTTCGGCGGCTTCTCGCGGTTGTCGTGGTCGTAGTTCCACTGGCCGCCGACGGGCTGCGGGCCCTCCATCAGCAGGCCGGTGCGCTGACGGACCGCCCGGTACCAGTCCTCCATCAGGAGGCGCGGTGCCGGTCGACCGCCGGACGCGCCGGTCGGTCGACCCGCGCCTCCTCGGCGGGCGTCGTCGGCGTCCGCCGCCGCGCCCCCGGACCGGCCCGCGCCGCGGCCGCCCTGTCGACCCGCCGCCCACTCGGCGAACTCGGCCTCGCTCGAGACGAAGCCCCGGCTGGGCAGCACGTCGGCCCCGACCGACCGCACGAGTCGTCGGGCCCGGTACGAGGTGGGGTCGACCACCTGGAGGTCGTCGCGGCCCTCGAGTGCCTCCGAGTAGTGCTCGACCTGTCGGAAGTCGACGCGGTCGCCGAGTTCGGCCGCCCGGTGCCGGATCGCCGAGAGGATCAGCTGCAGCTTCGCCCGGTGCAGGGTGCGCCCGCGCCACGACGAGCGACTCTCGATCAACAGCATCGGGTCGCCGTCGTCGAAGTGGGGGCCGAGTTGGTCGAGGAAGATCCACCGGGTGCGCTGCATGCCCCGACAGTAGGCGTGCGCACTCAGCGGGTTGTCAGCATCTTCACCGTGACGAACCGGGCGCGTCGGGCGTCTCATCGACACACCAGCCACCGAGCCGAAAGAGGACCCGAGATGTCGAACGCCGCCACGCCCACCCCCGCCACGATCACCGGATCGCGCGTCGACGGCGTCTCGCGCCTCGACGGCGCCTCGACCGTCTCGTCCGACGCCGCGGGCACCACGCAGATCGCCGACGGCGTCGTCGCCAAGGTCGCCGGCATCGCCGCCCGTCAGGTGCCCGGGGTGCACTCGATCGGTGGCGGGGCGTCGCGTGCCGTGGGCGCCCTGCGCAGCGCGGTCGGCCAGCAGGACCACGGTCAGGGCGTCAAGGTCGAGGTCGGCCGGACGCAGGCCGCGGCCGACCTCAGCATCGTCGTCGACTACCCGTTGTCGGTGCAGCAGGTCGCGGACGACGTCCGTCGGGCCGTGAGCGACGCCATCACGCAGCTCGTCGGGCTCGAGGTCGTCGAGATCAACATCGAGGTCAGCGACATCTTCATCGCCGGCCAGGACGACGACGCGGACGACGCGGGCGAGTCGCAGCGGGTGCGCTAGGCACCTCGTCCAGCAGGCAGGGAGTTCAGTGGACGGAGTTCACTGGAACCCGCGGCGGTCGTCCCGACGCGATCGTCCCCCGCGCCACCGCGGGCCGCACCCCACCGAGCCGACCGGCTCGACCGCACGACCCGTGCACCATCGCCCCAGGAGGCACCCCATGGCATCACTGCTCCGACGCTTCGCCCCGCTCATCGCCACCTTCGTCTTCAAGAAGATCATGAACAAGCGCCGTGGCGGCGGCAACGGCCAGGCCGGCGGCTACCAGCAGCCCGGTCGGCGCCGCTGACCCGGCGCCCGCACCGCCCCGCACCGCCTCGAACGCGGGAGGCGCGACTCACGTGAGTCGCGCCTCCCGCGTTCGAGCGTCCCGGCCGCGCCACACCCTGCAACGGCGGACAGCGATTTGCCTAGGCAGGGGGTGAGCGCCGTTCGGCAGGGTGACGCGGGCGGGTGGCACGACCCGAGCACGCCACAGCGTCAGCCACCCCCTGCAGCGGCGGTCAGCGATCCGCCTAGGCAGAGGTTCAGCGCCGCTCGGCGGGGTGAAGCGACCGGGTGGCACGACCCGAGCACGCCACAGCGTCAGCCACCCCCTGCAGCGGCGGTCAGCGATTTGCCTAGGCAGGGGTTGAGCGCCGCACGACCGGGTCGACACCCGGGCGACGGCCCCGGCCGACCGGGTCAGGTGGCGGGCCGACCGGGTCAGGCGGCGGCGCGACCGGGTCAGGCGGCGGGACGGGCCGACCGACGGGCGAGCAGGCGGTCGCTCACGAGCACCGCGACCAGCACGACCGCGGCCACGACGACGTAGAGCACGGGCAGCGAGTCGAGCCCGGCCCCGTCGAGGACGAGGGCGCCGATCAGGGCTCCCCCGCCGATGCCGGCGTTGAAGCCGGTCGTGTAGAACGCGCTGGCCAGGTCGCGCATCCGTTCGGGAGCGACCTGCAGCATGCGGGTCTGGAACAGCGGCGGCAGCGCCCCGAAGGTCACGCCCCACAGCACGAACGCGACGAGCGACGGCACGATCATGCCCTCGAACAGCAGCATGCCCGTGACGGCCAGCCCGACGACGGCCACCCCGATCGGGATGCTGACCCGCGGCCGCGCCCCCAGGAACCAGCCGACCATGCCCAGCCCCACGGCCCCGGCGACGCCGAAGGCGAAGAGCCAGCCGGCCAGGCCCTGTTCGGGCACACCGGTCGAGCGCACGAGGTACGGCGTGATGTACGTGAAGAACGAGTAGTGGCCGACCATGAACACCGCCGTGATCACGCAGCTCAGCACGACGCCGAGCACGCTCGGCTTCGGCAGCGCGCGACGGCGCCGGCCCTCGCGCCCGCCGTCCCGCACCGCAGGAGGCGCGGCGCCGTCGACCAGCGTCGGCACCGCGTCGGTCACCGGGTCGGGCGTCGACTCGTGCGCCGTGCCCGGCCCCACCGGCGGCAGGAACTTGTGGACGAAGACCGCGCCGAGCGCCATGAGCCCGGCGAGGACGCCGAACGCCTCGCGCCAGCCCAGGGCCTGACCGAGCGCGGTGCCGAGCGGGACGCCCAGCACGAACGCGAGCGTGCCCCCGCTCATGGCGACGGCGAGCGCCCGGCCGACCTGGGCCCGCGGCACGAGGTGCCCGGCGTAGGCACCGCCGACGGCCCAGAACATGCCGTGGGCGAGACCACCGAGCACACGGCTCGCGAGGACGAGCTCGTAGGTCGGGGCGATCGCGGTGAGCGCGGCGCTGATCGCCAGGACGACGATCAGGCCGACCACGATCAGGTGACGGGGCAGCCGCCGGGTGAGGTGGGTGAGGCCGGTGCTGGTCAGCACGACCGTGAAGGCGAAGACGCTGACGAGCAGGCCGATGCTCGACTCGGTGACGCCGAGGTCGGCGCTCATCTCGGGCAGCAGGCCGGTCGGCAGCATCTCGCCCGAGATCGAGAGGAACGTGGCGACGGCGATGGCGATCAGGCCTGCCCACGGGAAGCGGGCCGGCGGGGTGGACGAGGGCGCCGAAGGGCGCGGGGGTGCGAGTGTCATGGAACCTGAGGTGGTCGGCGGGCGCCGTTCTCTCGACCCGATGGCTGCCACGGGCCGACCGGTCGCCTCGACCCGAGGGTCGAGCAGGCCTGCCGGCGGCACGGCCCTCGCGACTCGTGTCGCTCGTGACCGTGGGTGGCTCGGGGAGGATGGTGATCCCGACTGCGCGCTGTCGTGCACGCCCGGGGCCGGGAGTGCCGCCCGACCGGGGTCGAGTCTACCCGCTGTCGCCCGGCCTGGCCAGGGCCGTCGCGCCCGTGTGCCTGCGGCCGCAGCGCACCGCGTTTCGTGCACCGCACCGTGACTGGTCACGGTGCGGTGCACGAAACGCGGTGTGGTGAGTCAGGAGGCGCGGTCGCGCTCGCGGAAGCGGGCGCTGGGCGGCCGGGTCTCGCGGGCGAGCATCAGCACGACGACGATCTGCAGGAACGGCAGCAGTGCGCCGAGCCAGAACCAGCCCCACCCCCAGACCCCGGCGGCGTGCAGACGTCGAATCGCCAGGGTCGCCATGGGCACGAGGGTCGCCAGGCACCAGAGCGCCCAGACGATGCCGACCCAGGTGGTCCCCCCGGGGGCACCTCCGGTCGGCCCGAAGGGCCCGATCGAGAACTGCCCCAGGTGGAGCGAGGCGCCTGTGGACGCGGCGGTGTCGAGGGGGCCGACCGAGCCGGACGAGACGACCTGCCAGTACGCGAAGAGCGACGAGCCGTAGGCGCCGACCGACCACGACGCCTCGCCGGCCCCCCGCACGAGCGACCCGACGCCGAGGTTCCACGCGAGCCCCAGCGCGGTCTGGAACAGCCAGATCCACCAGAACTCGGCACGGCCGGCCCGGGCGTGCACGACGTACGCGTTGCCCACGAACCGCCGCAGCGCCTGCATCGGGGTCGCACCGGGCAGCGGCTGCCGGTCGACCTCGGTCCACGCACCCCGCGTCGCGCCTGTCGCCGTGCCCCCGCTCATCCCGACGACGATACGTGGACCGGACCCGCGCCTCCATCCCCCGAGCGGGCGAGAGCGCCCGACCGACGGACGAGCGGGGCGACCACCTCGTCGGGAACGCTCACCGCGCCTCCCGCGTTGACTGTCAGCATGAGCGCCGCGACCCCCGACCCCAAGACCTGCCGATCGTGCGGACGGACCATCGAGTGGCGCAAGAAGTGGGCGTCGAACTGGGACGAGGTCGCGTACTGCAGCGACGCCTGCCGCAAGCGCAAGGTGACGGCGCAGGACCGCGCCCTCGAGCAGCGCATCCGCGACCTGCTCGCGGCCCGGGCGGCCACGTCGACCATCTGCCCGTCCGACGTCGCCCGGTCGCTGCACCCCGACGACGAGGACGCGTGGCGCGACCTGATGGAGCCCGTCCGCCGCGCGGCCCGACGGATGGTCGCCGCGGGTGAGGTCGACATCACGCAGGGCGGCTCGGTGGTCGACCCGTCGACGGCGAAGGGCCCGATCCGCATCCGCCGCCACCGGTCGTGAGCGGCGCGGGCCACAGCCGACGAGAGGGCGCCCGGGCCTCGCGCATCGCCCGCACCTCGCACGACGCCCGGCCGTTCGGGCCGCGGTTCGTCGTGCCGCTGCTCTTCGGCCCGTTGCTGAACCCGATCAACACCACGATGATCGCGGTCGCCCTGGCCCCGATCTCGACCGACCTCGGCATCGGCGCCGACCAGGCGATCTGGCTCGTCGCCGCGCTCTACCTGGCGAGCGCCGTCGGCCAACCGACGATGGGCAAGCTCGCCGACCGGATCGGGCCCAAGAAGGTGTTCGTCAGCGGGATGGTGGTCGTGATGCTGGCCGGCGTGCTGCCCGAGCTGGTGCCGTCCTTCGGCGGAGCCGTCACCGCGCGGGTGCTGATCGGCATCGGCACCTCGGCCGCGTACCCCGCCGCGATGACGGCGATCCGCAACCAGTCCGACCGCCTCGGCGTCGCGACTCCCCCGCTCGTGCTGGGCGGCCTGTCCATCTCGTCGCTCGCGTCGGCGGCGGCCGGCCCGGCCCTCGCCGGGGTGCTCATCGGCCTGTTCGGCTGGCACTCGATCTTCTTGGTCAACGTGCCGCTCGCCGGCGTCGGGCTCGTGCTCTCGCTGCTCTGGATGCCGAGCGACTCGCTGCGCCCGGTCCGTGACTCCACCGCCACCCGGCTCTCGTTCGCCCGCGCCGTCGACCTGCCGGGGCTCGCCCTCTTCGCCGTCACGATCGCCGCCCTGCTCGTGTTCTTGCTCGACCTGCGTCAGGGCTGGTGGTGGCTGCTCGGCGTGGCCGTCGCCGCCCTGGCCGGCCTGATCGCCTGGGAGCTGCGTGCCGTCGCGCCCTTCGTCGACGTGCGCGTGCTCGCGGCGAACGGGCCGCTCACCCGCACCTACCTGCGGCTCTTCCTGGTCTACGGCATCGCCTACACGGTCACCTACGGCTTCTCGCAGTGGGTGCAGCAGGTCGGGGGCATCGGCAGCGCGCAGGCCGGGCTGATCCAGCTGCCGGGTGCGATCGTCGCCGGGGTCGCGTCCTTCGTCTTCGCGCGGCGGTCGGCCGTGCGGCTGCCTCTGGTCGTGGCGGCGACCGTCCCGATCGCAGGAGGCGCGCTGCTGCTGGCCACCGCCTCCGGGTCCCCGGTCTGGGCGCTCGTGCTCGTGCCGGCCCTGTTCGGCCTGCCGCAGGGCCTCGCGTCGGTCTCGAACCAGGCCGCGCTCTACCGGCAGGTGCCGTCGTCGATGATCGGCACGGCCGCAGGACTGTCGCGCACCGCGATCTACGTCGGGGCCATCGGGGCCTCGAGCCTGATCGGCGGCGTGTACGGCGACGCACCGACCACGACCGGGCTCCACACGCTGGCCACGGTCGTGATCGGTCTCGCGGTCGTGGCGACGGCGCTGACGGTGTCCGACCGGTCGCTGCGGGCGCCCGCCGGGGGCCCCGCCGCGCCGGGTCGGTGACCTCGGAGGCCGTGCTGACACGCCGGGGTTCGTTCTCCGGACAAAAGAGTTCGGTTTCGAACAGGTTAATTCTGCGCCCCGGTCGACTCGGACCACCTTGATTCACGCAGTGCACAAAAATGCCGATGGGCAAGAGGTTTGCGCAACGATCCGGGCGCCATACCGTCGAGTATCGACAACCCGGCACGGGTGAACGCGAGATGGATGACCCCGATTCGGGGGTCAGGGGACCGTCCTGTCCCGTTACGTTGTCTCTCGTTCGCCGCCGGCGGACACCGTCGACACCGACGACACCCCAGTTCGAAGGAGCACCGAATGCCCAACCTGAACGTGACCTACGGCGACATGCGTGATGCCGCGACCCGTCTGAACAACGGCGAGCAGGACATCGAGTCGAAGCTGCGCGAGCTCAAGACCCTGGTCGACAGCCTCATCAGCGGCGGCTACGTGACCGACCAGTCGTCCGTGGCGTTCGGGTCGTCGTACCAGGAGTTCAACGACGGCGCGACCAAGACGATCCAGGGGCTCGAAGGCATGAGCCAGTACCTGAACAGTGCCGCCGAGGCACTCGAGCAGACCGACTCCGAGCTGGCCAAGGCCCTCAAGTAGCCGGACGCGGTCCCGCCTCCCGACCCCCGGGAGGCGGGACCGCCCGTCCGCCACCGCCCGGTGGCACCCCTCGGCACGACAGCGACACATCGTCAGAACGGACGCGGAGACATGGCAGACCTGATCGTCGACGGCGAGGCGTTGAAGACCTCGATCGACGCCCTCGCCCGGGTGCGGGACGAACTCGAGCACCAGGCCTCGGGCAAGGACGAGAACAAGGACATCTTCGGGCAGGCCACGGTGAACAAGGCCATGCGCGACTTCAGCGGCAACTGGAAGATCCACCGGGGCAAGATCAAGGACAACGTGTCGAAGCTGCACGACAAGCTGCAGCAGATGCACGACGAGTGGGAGCGCGCCGACGCCGACATCGCCGACGGCCTGAAGACGGAGACCGTCTGATGCCCGAACGTCCCGGCGAGTGGAACCTGCTGAACCGTCACCGCGACCCGGTGGTGGCCGACGTCGACCAGATCGAACAGCTGACGGTCTACTACACGAACATGGCCAAGGACATCGAGGACCAGGCCACCGTGCTGCGGCGCATCGGCGAGGGCGACGAGTCGCAGTTCAAGGGGCAGAGCGCCGACCGCGTCCGGGAGAAGAGCAAACAGGTCAGCGAGCAGTTGACCCAGATGAGCGGGCGCTACTCGGCCGTGCGCGACGCGTTGAAGGCCTACCTCCCACACCTCCAGACCGCACTGACCGAGTCCGAGGCGGCCCTGGCCGACGCGAGGGTCGCGAACGACTCGCTGTCGTCCGCCACGGGCATGAGCGACCCCCGCGTCGGACGCCCGTCGGACGCCCCTCCGCTGACGCCCGAGGAGGAGACCGTCGGACGCCAGAAGGACGCCGCCGTGTCGGAGGCCGAGTCGGGCGGCACGCGCGCGATCGCCCGCCTCGAGGGCGCCCTCGCCGAACTGGACGCGCGCGGCCGACAGGCCTCCGAGACCATCCGCGACGCGTGGAACGACGGATTGAAGGACTCCTGGAAGGACCGGTTGAAGGCCGCCTTCCAGGCCTTCCTCAAGATATTGGTCAAGGTGCTCACCTGGATCGGCGTCGCGCTGGCGGTCCTCGCCTTCATCATCCCCGGACTCGGGATGGCCGCCCTCGCCGGGGCCATCGTGACCGGTCTCGCCTTCGCGGCGACCGCCGCGCAGGCCGCGATGGGTGACGCCTCGTTCATCGACGTGATCATCGCCGGAGTCGGCGTGCTGCTGCTCGGAGCGGGAGCCGCCCTCACCAAGGTGGTCAGCGTCGCGAAGAGCGGGGTCGCGACGAAGCACGCCGCGAAGTTCACCGAGATCCGCACCACGTCGGCCGCGGCCACCAGGACCCTGCAGGCCCGCCAGAAGGAACTCACCGCGAAGATCCGCGCGGGCGTGGCCGAGAGCAGGATCCGACCGCAGCAACGCCCCGACGTCCGGGCCGCGGCCCGCGCCGAGCGCGACGGGATGCGGGTCGAGCGGGCGGACGTGGACGGCCGGATCGCCGCCGAGAGGGCGCGCCTGCTCACGGCCTCGAAGACGTACCACGAGCAGGCGACCACGATCGGGAAGGTCGACCCCAACTGGTGGAACCTCAAGAAGATCCCGACGACCATCCGCAAGGACGTCACGGCCGTCACGCAGCAGTTCGTGAAGGGGTCGGAGGGTTACCGCGGCTACCGCCTCGACAAGCTCTTCGGCACCGACGGCGTCAACGGCTTCGAGAAGTACCGCGCGGCGGCGACCGAGGCCGGCGTCGTCGCCAAGGAGCTGCCCCGCGCGTTCACCTTCTTCAACGGTGGCCGCTCGGTCTACGGCTGGGCGGGCATGGGCTTCGCCCTCGGCGCGAACCCGACCGGCCTCGGCACCGACCTCAGCCGGTGGGAGACCTGGGAGAACGTCAAGTACGACTTCCCCGGTGGCAACGCCCGCCCCGAGGCGCCCCTGTGACGGGGACCCCGGCGGGGCGGCCCCGCCCGGGCGCGGTCGAGGCGGTCGTCGGGGTCGAGCTGCCCGCCGGGCTTCTCGTCCCGGCCAGGTCGCGCCACGCCGACTTCGACGAGGAGGGGTGGTGCGAGGTGATGATCGACCTGTTCGACGACCTGGCGCGACTCGACCTCGAGGACGAGGTCGCGCCTCCTGCTCTCGACGTGGACCGCACGCTGTCCGACCTGCTCGACATGGCCGACTCGCTCGACGACTCGTCGCGACTCGTCGCGTCGTTCGGCCTGCCTGGCCGCTGGCCGCTGCCGGTGATCGTGTCGGCGGAGCCGGCCGACGACGACGTGGACCTGCTCGACCTCGCCCTGGCCCGCGGCGGACGCCCGGTCGAGGCGCCGATCGTGGACGACCTGCCCGAGGCCGTCGGGCCCGGCATCGTCGTGACGCGCTTCGACCTCGACGACGAGCGCGACGTCTGGGCGACGGTGGCGTGCGCCCGACGACGCGACGGGCTCGACGTCGTCGCCCTGTGGCGCACGAACGACCTCGGCCTCGTGGAGCCGTTCCGCGACCGTGTCGTGGGGCTCCTCGGCACGGTGCGCGCCGAGACCGTGACCGAGACCGAGACCGAGATCGACGGAGACGACCGATGACCGTCGACCTGACGACCTCGTTCGTGATGGCCCTGCCCCCGGGGTGGGTGCGCCTGCCTGCCCGGCCCGAGGCGGCCGAACAGCTCCGCCACGAGCTCGACGCGATCGTCGCGGCCGCACTGCCCGACGACCTGCCGCGCGACAGCGCCGAACCGCTCCGCCGGCAGTTCCGCCGACAGCTCGCCCGGACGGTGGAGGAGGCGGGCGAGGCCGGGGCGACGGCCGTGTACCTGCCGGGAGCACCCGTCGACGGGTTCACGCTGCCCGCCTCGCTGGTCGAGTCGGAGGTCGAGGACGAGTCCGAGACCGAGCCGGTGGCCGTGATCGCCCGGTTGCTGACCGACGCCGGTCAGGTCGACGGCGGCCTGCGGGACGTCGACGGGGCGGCCGCGGCCCGCACCGAGGACGTGCTGACGAACGACCAGGCCGAGGGGTCGTGGGAGCGCGTGTGGACGCGTCGCGTGGTCTACACCATCTCGGTGCCGCACCGCCCGGGCCGCTGGCTCGTGCTGAACTTCTCGGCCGTCTACGGGGACGAACCGACCGAACGACTCGCCGAGGCCCTCGTGTACCTGTTCGACGCCCTGGTGACGACCCTCCGCTGGGTGGACGTGCCCGGCGTCGAGCCCGGCGACCTCGAGACGCGGTTGGCCGAGGTCGACGCGTGACGGCCCTCGCGCTGTCGTCGTCGGCGCTGTCGTCGTCGGCGCTGTCGTCGTCGGCGCTGTCGTCGTCGACGCTGTCGCCGTCGACGCTGTCGCCGTTCGTCCACCCCTTCGGCAACCTCGCCCTGACGATCGCCGTGCTGCTGGTCGTGGTCACGCTCTCGTTCACGCTCCCCCTCGTGGTCGCCGCCCGCAAGGACCGCAGCACCGTGGCCGTCGACTGGGCCGACCAGGTGCGCGCCGACCCCGCGGGCACCTGGACCGTCGACCGCGTGATGCGGGCGCTGATCGGTTCGTGCGAGCGCGAGCACGTGGTCTTCCCCGGCATGGTGCGCCTGGTCGTCGGGCTCGACCGGGTCGACGTCGACCTCGCGTCGCCGACCGTCGCGCCCCCGGCCCCCTGGTCGACGACGGTCGACGGCCGTACCTGGTCCGCCTCGCTCGCCGCCCTGCACGCGGACGGGGTCGCCGGCGACAGGTCCGGCCACTTCTCGACGACCGTCGCGCTCGGCTCGTCGCCCGACGGTCGCACGCACGTCGAACTCGCCCACGCCCGCGGCCCCGTCGCCGTGTCGGGCGACCGCGCGGCGGTCGTGGCCGTCGCCCGTCGCATCGCCGACCAGCTGGCGACGTCGCCCTGGTCGTCGGCCACGGCCCTCGCCACGGTCGGACTGACCCACGACGAGGTCGCGCTCGGCGCCGTCCTCTCGCTCGACGACGCCGTGGCGCGGGTCGTCGAGAACGGCCGCCCGGGGGTCCTGCTGCTCGCCGACGTGCCCGGGCGTGACGCCTGGGCCGCCCTGCGGGCCGCCCTCGAACGACCCGACTCGCTCTGGGGCGTCGTCGTGCTGACGGCGACGGCCGAGGCGCGGTGGTCGTTCACCGCACGGCGCGACGGTCGGCTCGAGGCCGGCCCGTTCGGCGAGCTGCGCTGGGTCGACGTCGCCCTGTCCGCGACGGCCGCGCCGTCGGCCACGCCGGACGGCGACGCCGCGGCGACCGCCGCCCCCACCCCGGTCGGCACCCGGTGAGGGTCGTCGTCACCGTCGTCGACGACCTCGTCGGCCGTTCGGGCGACGTCCTCGTCGACGCCCCGGGCGACACCCCGATGGAGCGCATCTTCGAGGCCCTCGGCCGCGAGTGGGGTGCGGTCCCCCGCGAGGCCGTCGACGTCGACCACGGCGTCACCTTCGCCACGAGCGGCCTGCTCGACGGCACGGTCCTGCACCTCGGCTCGACGCCCCCGACGCCCCGACCGACCGGCATCGTCGAACTGCGCGCGGTGGGCGGGCGCGACAGCGGGCGCCTCGAACCCCTGACGGTCGGCAGCACGCGGCTCGCCGTCGGCCCCGACGGGTCGTTCGGCCTCGAGTCGTCGTCGGGCGAGGCCGTCGTCGAGCTCGAGGTCGGCTTCGACGCGTCGGTGCGCCTGCGTCGCGTCGGCGGAGGCGCGGTGCCGGTCGTCCTGCTCGAGGGCGCCGACCTCGGCCCGGAGTGGACGCCGTGGACCCACGGCGAGATCCTCCGGGTGGCCGACTCGATGCTCGCCGCCCGCCCCGTCACGGTGTCCGACGTCGTGCTGCTGCGCCCACCGGACTCCGGCTGGCTCGACTTCAACCGGCCGCCCCGGCTGCTGCCGCCCCCGGTCGTCGACCGCTACACGATCCCGAAGGAGCCCGTGCCCCCGCAGCGCTCCCCGCTGCCGTGGATCATGGCCGCGGTGCCGGCCGTGTTCGGCGTCACGATGGCGATCCTGTTCCGCCAGCCCTTCTACCTGATGTTCGCCTTCATGTCGCCGATCATGATGATCGGCACGACCGTCACCTCGCGGCGCCAGGGCAAGAAGAGCCATGCCCGCATGCTCGCCGACCACCGCGACCTCGTCCGGCGCATCGAGGAGCGCGTCGACCAGGCCGTGGTCGCCGAGCGCGACCGGCGCCGCCACGACGCGGGCGACGCCGCCGAGCTGCGGACGGCGGCCCGCGTGCCGACCCGGCGGCTCTGGGAACGCCGGTCGACCGACGCCGACCACCTGACCGTGCGGGTGGGCGTCGCCGACCTGCCGGCCACCGTCGAGATCCAGGACGACCGCGACCTCATCTCGCGCAGCGTCGCGACCGGCACGACCGAGCGGGTGCCGGTGACCGTGTCGCTCGCCGCGGCCGGCGTGGTGGGCGTGGCCGGCACGGGCGCCTGGCCCCGGGAGATGGGTCGCTGGATGCTGGGCCAGCTCGCCGTCACCCAGAGCCCGCTGGACGTCCGCCTGGTCGTCCTGACCTCGACGACCGCGGTCGACGACTGGGCGTGGGTGAACTGGCTGCCGCACGTCCGCCCCGACGGGGACGACGCGCTCTCGCTGATCGGGGCGGACTCCGAGTCGATCGGCCGGCGCCTCGCCGAGCTCACGCAGCTCGTGGCCGAGCGCCAGGCCACCCTGGCGACCCGGCAGTCCCGCGCCACGAGGTTCTCGCCCGAGTACGTCGTCGTGCTCGACGGAGCCCGGCGGCTCCGGGCGATGCCCGGCGTCGTCGGTCTGCTCCGCGAGGGGCCGGCCTGCGGGGTGCGGGTCCTCTGCCTCGACGCCGAGGAGTGGCAGCTGCCCGAGGAGTGCGCGGCCACCGTGCTGCAGCGTTCCGACTCCGAGCTCGTCCTGCGCCGCCAGCACACCCTCGACGTCGACCACGTGCTCACCGACCTGGTCGTGCCCGACTGGTACGACGACGTCGCCCGCGACGTCTCGCCCGTCCGCGACATCAGCTCGACGGCCACCGAGGGCCTGGTGCCCGACTCGGCGGCGTTGCTCGACGTGCTCGACCTCGGCCGCCCGACGGGCGAGCAGCTCGCCGACCGGTGGAGCTCGGCCGGCGCCTCGACCACCGCGGTCGTCGGGGTCTCGATCGACGGCCCGTTCTCGCTCGACCTCGTCAAGGACGGCCCGCACGGCCTCGTGGCCGGCACGACCGGCTCGGGCAAGTCGGAGTTCCTCCAGTCGCTCGTGGCCTCGCTCGCGGTCGCCAACCGACCCGACGCGATGACCTTCGTCCTGGTCGACTACAAGGGCGGCGCCGCGTTCGCCGCCTGCGCCGAGCTGCCCCACACCGTCGGCCTCGTGACCGACCTCGACAGCCACCTGGTCGAGCGGGCGCTCCGCTCGCTGCGCGCCGAGCTGACCCGGCGTGAGCACGTCCTGGCCGCCGCGAGCGCCAAGGACGTCGAGGACTACGGCGACCACCTCGCGACGGGAGGCGCCGGCGAGCGGTTGCCGCGCCTCCTGATCGTCATTGACGAGTTCGCGGCACTCGCGAAGGAGCTGCCCGACTTCGTGACCGGGCTCGTCGGCATCGCGCAGCGCGGGCGCTCGCTCGGCGTGCACCTGATCCTCGCCACGCAGCGACCCTCGGGCGTCATCAGCCCCGAGATCCGCGCGAACACCAACCTCCGCGTGGCCCTGCGCATGACCGACACGGGCGAGAGCTCGGACGTCATCGACATCCCCGACGCCGCCCGCATCGCCAAGAGCGTGCCCGGGCGCGCCTACGCCCGCCTCGGCCACGCCTCGGTCGTGCCGTTCCAGTCCGCCCGCGTCGGCGGCCGCAGCACCACCGAGGTCGGCGGCGCCGTGGTCGAACCCTTCGTCCGACGACTGGGCTGGCGCGACTTCGCCCTGACGGTCCCCACCCGGCCGGCCACCGGGACGGCCGCCGCCGACACCGACCTCGCCGCGCTCGTCGAGGCCCTCCGCGACGCGAACGAGCTGCTGGCCGTGCCCTCGCAGCGCAGCCCGTGGCTCGACCCGTTGGCCGAGCAGGTGCCGCTGACGACCGTCGACCCGGAGGCGCGGGCCGGTTCGGCGGGCCCGCTCGCCTTCGCCTGGGGCACCGAGGACCTGCCCGACCGCCAGCTGCAGCGCGACGCCGTCGTCGACCTCGACCGCCTCGGCCACCTGTACGTCGTCGGCGCGCCCGGCTCGGGGCGGTCGCAGGCCCTGCGGAGCATCGCCGCCGCCGCCGCGTCCGCCGTCTCGAGCGACGACCTGCACCTCTACGGCGTCGACTGCGGCAACGGCGCCCTGTCGGCGCTGGCGGCGTTCCCGCACTGTGGGGCCGTGACGCAGCGCACCCAGATCGAGCGGTCGACCCGGCTGATCGACCGGCTGGTGGCCGAGATGGGCCGCCGTCACGACGTCATCGCCGAGGCGGGCGTCGCGAACGTGGGCGAGCAACGCGCGACCGCCCCCGCGGGTGCGCGGCTCTCGCACGTGCTGCTGATGATCGACCGGTGGGAGAACTTCGTCGGGACGCTCGGCGAGGTGGACGGCGGGCGGCTGACCGACTCGGTGCAGGCCCTGCTGCGCGACGGGGCCGGGGCCGGCATCCACGTGGTGATCGCCGGCGACCGGTCGCTGCTCACCAGCCGGATGGCCGTGCTGACCGACGACAAGGTCGTCCTGCGGCTGACCGACCGCCTCGACTACAGCCTCGCGGGCATCAACCACAAGGAGCTCCCCGGCGACATCGCCCCCGGGCGCGGCTTCCGCTCGGGCAGCGGCGTCGAGCTGCAGGTCGGCGTGCTCGGCGACGACGTCAGCGGTCAGGGGCAGGCGACGGCCCTGCGCGAGCTGGCCGCGCGGCTCGACGCGGCCGAACCCCTCGCCACGCGTCGCGTGCGGCCGTTGCGCGTGGACGGACTGCCGACCGACCTCCGACTCGAGGACGCCCTCGAACTGGCCGGGGCCGACGCCGCACGACCGCTCTGGGCCCTCATCGGCGTGGGGGGCGACGAGATGACCGCCCAGGGCATCGACCTCGAGGCCGACGCCCCGACCTTCGTCGTCGCCGGCCCGTCGCGGAGCGGACGCAGCACGATGCTCGTCACGATGGCCGAGTCGCTGTTGCGCGCGGGCACCGAGCTCGTCATCGCCGCCCCGCGTCCGTCGCCCCTCCGCCTCTTCGCGGGGCGCGACGGCGTCCGGGCGGTGCTGACCGGCGTCGACCTGACCGAGGACGAGCTGCGCCCGCTGCTCGACCCCGACGGTCGCCCCGTCGCCCTCGTCGTCGACGACGGCGAGCTGCTGATCGACGCCCCCGCCAAGCAGTGGCTGAGGTCGTACGTCCAGTCGGCGGCCGACCACCGGCGGGCCCTGCTGCTCGGGGGCAACACGACCGGGCTCTGCGCCGGGTTCTCGGGGTGGCAGGTCGACGCCAAGAAGAACCGGAGGGGTGCCCTGCTCAGCCCGCAGAACACCATCGACGGCGACCTGATCGGCGTGCGCGTGACCCGCTCGATGGTGTCGACGCGCGTCGTGCCGGGTCGCGCCACGGTGCACCTGGGGTCGGGCGAGGCGGCGACGGTGCAGGTGCCCCTCGCCACGCCGGTGGCGGCCGCGGCGGGAGCCTGACGCCGGGGTCGCCGGTCGCGGGCGGCGTCCGGGTCGAACCGGGCCGGGGTCCGGGCCGGGGCCGGGGCGGACGGCGCCGCACCGTCGAGGGGGGGGGGCCCCCCCCCCCCCGGCGGGGGGGGGGGGCCCCCCGCGGGGGGGGGGCCGGGGGGCCGCCCGCCCCCGGCGGGGGGCCCCCGGGCGGCCCGGCGGCCCCGCCGGGGCCCC
>NZ_JBEPPU010000022.1:0-17238 GCF_040547465.1 Frigoribacterium sp. PvP054 | reverse complement strand
GGGGGGGGGGGGGGGGGGGGGGGGGGGGGGGGGGGGGGGCGGGGGGGGGGGGGGGGGGGGGGGGGGGGCCCCCCCCGGGGGGGGCGGCCCCCCGGGCTGGGGGGGGGGGCCCCCCCCCCCGCGCGGGGGCGACAGCGGCGGCGGGTACGGGTCGGCCTCAGTCGGACGGGCGGTGGGTGCCGGGCGAGGGGTGCTCGCCCGGGGACGGCCTGAAGCGGGTGCCCGAGAGCGGTGCGTAGGCGTACCAGCCGCCGTCAGGGTGGCGGGCGGCGATCTCGCGCGCCTCGGCCTCCGCCTGTGCGGCGCGGTCGTGCAGGGCTCGAGCGGCGCGCGGGTTTGTCGGGGGTCCAGACGACCAGTGGATCGTGCGACCCCCGACGACGAGGTGCACCTCGACTCCGTCGCCGAGTTCGCCCGCCAGGCGATCGGCCAGGGCGGCGCCCGTCCGGGCGAAGGCCCGGGCGTCGGCGGGATCGTGCACCCGGACGCCGGGGTCGAGCCGCGTCCGGTGGCAGGCCTCCCACGCCCGCAGGTCGGCCTCGAGCCCGGGCGACAGGCGTGCGTCGGCATGGTCGAGGGCGCCGTCGGACCACAGCACCGTGCCCGCGAGGTCGGGGACGACACGCACGATCAGCCGGCCGTCTGCGGAACGTTCGGTCATGGCGCGAGCCTGGCCGCGCCTCCTCGGGGTGCCGGTCGGGACGTCGATCCGTCGGCCGGACGTCGAACCCTGCACGTCGGCCGTGTGACGCGAGCGGCGAGACCGGGCGGCTGTCGCCCCGTCAGCGGTGGGACAGGGCCGCGGGCCCGGCGTCAGCGGCGGACGTCGTGCAGGTGGTGCACGGGGTCGTGCACGAAGTAGCGGGCGAGGGAGTCGACGGTGAAGGCCGAGCCGTCGCTGCGGAGGCCCACCCGGTCGAGCTGGTCGTCGCGCACCGCCTCGAACGCGTCGGCGACGACGGCGGCCGCCGCCACGAGTTCGTCGGCCACGACCGCAGGCTGCTGGGCGGCGTAGTCGTCGTCGAGCGCCGTGGCGTCCTGGTCCCAGTTCGCGAAGGTCGGGGCGTCCTCGGCGAGCATCAGCCGGAGGCGCGCGTCGAAGGTGCGGAACACGTCGCGCACGTGCGCTCCGTACTCGAGGGGGGACCACGTGGCGTCGTCCGGACGCGTGCGGGCGTCGGGTCGGGCGAGTTCGGCGGGCCAGGCGGCGGCGTTCTCGCGGACCAGGCGCGGCACGTCGCGGAACGCGACCCGGGCGGGGTCGAAGCCGCAGTCGGGGCAGGGGCGGTCGAGCACCCAGGTCCAGTTCTTCGTGTCGGGCGTGATCGGCATGAGATCGACGCTAGGGCGCGCGGCACGGGGGCTGCCATCGAGATGCTGCCGTCGTGCGTGCCGCGGCGGTCATCCGCCGAGCCCACGATGAACCCGGTTTCGACGGATGAACCCGGAAGCTTCCGGGTTCATCGATCGAAACCGGGTTCATGGGGCGGACGGGGAGGCGCGGGGCGGGTCGGGACGGGGCCGACGTCCGTCGTCGGGATGACGTCTGCCAGGCCAGCCGCCGCTAGCGTCTACCCATGACGAACACTCAGCCCGGGGGCCGGCCGGCGGGGGCGGCGGCGAGCCCGCGCCGACGGGTCGACCGGCACGAGGTCGCCTGGGTGGTCGGCACCGCGGCGGCCCTGATCGTCGCCGGACGGGTGCTGTTCACGGTGTCGGCCTCGGCCGGACGCACCGTCGCCTCGCTGCTCGAGCTGCCCGAGGCGCTCGCCCGCGTCGGGCTCGTGCCGTTCGTCGTCTGGGCCCTCCTCGCCGTGTTGGTCGCCCGGCGGTGGTCGGACGCCACCCCGTCGCGCCGGGCCTGGCTCTACGTCGCCGCGGCGGCCGTCGCCCGGGCGGGCGTCGAGCTGACGGTCGGGTCGGGCGTCACGTCGGGCATCCGGGCCGGTTTCTCGCCTTACACCCTGCCCACCCTGGTCTTCGTCAGCCTGCCGTTCGCCGCCACCGTCGGCTTGGCGGCGTTCGTCGTCCTCGCGGCACGGTCGGGACGGGGCGATCGCGAGTCGACGGGCCAGGCCACACCTGCGGCCGCACGCGCGCCCGGAGACGCGCCCGGGCCGGTCGGACCCGGGCCGGTAGGACTCGAACCGGTAGTACCCGAACCCGTCGGACCCGAACCCGTCGGACCCGCATCGGCCGGACCCACCCCCGTCGGCGCGGCGGCCTCCCCGGGGCCTGCGGCACCCCCGGCCGGCGTGAGCCGTCCCCGCGAAGGCCGCTCCACCGTCCACCGCGTCGCCGTCGTCGTCGAGGCCCTCGCCCTCGCGGCGGGCGTCCTGCTGATGCTCTCGCTGGCCGGGCAGTGGTTCTCGGCCGAGTTCAGCCTCTTCGGCGACCCTCCGACCGTCAGCGACGACGCCGCGGCCGGCTGGCTGAGGACCCTCGTCGCCTGCCTCGCCTGTCTCGTCGTCGCGCTGTTCGCCGCGATCACCGCCGGTCATCGTGGCGCCGTGGTCGCGACCGTCGTCGTCGCCGGGCTGGTCGTGGTCGGCGCGGTCGGCGCGCCCGTCCCCGGCGACCGGTGGGAGTCCCCCACCCCCCGCCAGGAGCCCCTGCCCGCGAACTACACCCCGTGCTTCAGCGGCAGCGGGAAGTGCAACTGACGCTCGGCCGGTGCGGGGTCAGGTGGGGGCGTCGACGTCGCAGCCGTCCCAGAGGTCGGAGCAGTCGACCGGTTCGGCGGCGTGGGCCGTCAGGTAGGGACCGGCCCCGCGATCTCCGGTGAGGGACGCCACGAGGTCGGCCCAGTGGGACCGTCCGACCACGACGGGGTGACCCGGGCGTCCGCCGAACACCGAGCGCCGCAGCGCGGTCTGGCCGAGCGGCGCGTCGACGGCCACGGGCGACAGCAACCGCGAGACGGCGGCCGACGGCAGACCCGGGTAGTCGACCAACGTGACGACGGCGAGCCGCGCCTCCTCGGGGTCGGACACGGCGAGCGCGGTCAGCCCGGTGGCGAGCGAGGCGGCGAGGCCGTCGGTCCAGTCGTCCGCGACGACGACCGACACGCGCGCCGGGGCGTCCGACCCGAGGAGGCGCGGGTCGGCCCGGGACGCGTCCGTGGCCTCGGTCGACGCCGGCGTCTCGACGGGCAGGAGGCGCGGGTCGGCGGCCAACAGCGCCCGTGCCTCGTCCTCGCCCGCACCGAGCACGACGACGACGCGGTCGCAGCCCCCGTCGAGCAGGGTCGCCACCGTGCGGGTCAGCCAGGGCCCGTGCTCGTCGACCACGAGCGCCTTCGGGCGGCCCATGCGCGTCCCGGCCCCGGCCGCGAGCAGCAAGCCGACCACGCCTCCCTCCGACGAGTCCGCGCCGGGCGCGACCGTGCCAGGTGCGCCCGCGCCGGATGCGCCCGTGCCGGGTGCGTCCGCGTGCGACGGGCCGGTGCCCCCGGCGGCGCGGGTCGGGCGGGCGTCGTCGGGCATGCGGACAGGGTAGCCGGGGGCTCGGTCGGGCTGTCCACGCGGCGAACGTCCGGCGGCGTGACGTGCCGCCGACCCCGGGCCGTGGCAGCATCGAGGTCTGGCGCCGCCCGACGCCGACCCGAGGAGTCCCGTGTTCGAGATCGCCGACCGCCTGCTGGCCCGCCTCGACGCGGG
This sequence comes from Frigoribacterium sp. PvP054, assembly GCF_040547465.1. Lineage (NCBI taxonomy): Bacteria > Bacillati > Actinomycetota > Actinomycetes > Micrococcales > Microbacteriaceae > Frigoribacterium > Frigoribacterium sp. PvP054. Next base: position 13,579 of record NZ_JBEPPU010000022.1, on the reverse strand, counting down.
CGAGCGCCTGGCCGTGGCGACGGCCGTCTCGGTGGTGGGCAGCGCCCCGCGCACGGTCGGCACCTCGATGGCCGTGACGACCGACGGCACCGTGATCGGCAGCATCTCGGGCGGCTGCGTCGAGGGCGCGGTGTACGAGATCTGCACGCAGGTGCTCGACGACGGCGTGGCCCAGCTCGAGACCTTCGGCTTCAGCGACGAGACGGCCTTCGAGGTCGGCCTGAGCTGCGGCGGACGCATCGAGGTGCTCGCCCGACTCGTCACGCCCGACGACGCCGTGACGATCGCGGCCCTGCGCGACGCCGCCGCCGGCCGTGAGGCCACCGCCCACGTGGTGCTCGGGCCGGTCCGCACCGGCGAGGTCGTGCCGACCGTCGACGACTGCGACGGCCTGAGGGTCTTCGGCGAGCGCTCGGTGCCTCCGCCGCGCCTCCTCGTCTTCGGAGCCGTCGAGTTCGCCGTGGCCCTCTGCAACGCCGGGGCCGTGCTCGGCTACCGGGTGACGGTGTGCGACCCGCGACCCGTCTTCATGACCCCTGAGCGGTTCCCCTCGGCCGACGAGGTCGTCGTCGAGTGGCCGCCGAACTACCTGGCGCGCACCGAGGTCGACGAGCGCACGGTCGTCGCCGTGCTCTCGCACGACGAACGCTTCGACGCCGACCTGGTCGCCGCGGCGCTGGCCTCACCGGCGGCCTACGTCGGGGCGATGGGGTCACGCGTGACCCACGACCGACGCATGGCGGCCCTGCGCGAGCGGTCGGTCGGCGACGAGGCGCTGGCCCGCCTGCACTCGCCCATCGGGCTCGACCTCGGCGCGAGCACGCCCGAGGAGACCGCCGTGTCGATCCTGGCCGAGGTGCTCGCCGCACGCTCGGGGGCCTCGCGGGCGCCGCTGCGCGACCGCGACGGCAGCATCCACCTGATCGGCTGACGCGACCCACGGGCGGGAGGCGCGGCGTCCGCCGACACCGCGCCTCCCGCCGGAGGGGCCGGTCAGTACCGCGTGGGCAACTCGGCGAGCAGCTTGTCGGGCTGGATCGGCAGGTCGCGCACCCGGATGCCGGTCGCGTGGGCGACGGCGTTCGCCACGGCCGCCGCGGCCCCGACGTTGCCGATCTCGCCGATGCCCTTGCCGCCCATCGGGGCGAGGTGCGGGTCCTCTTCGTCGAGCCACTCGACCTCGATCGACCCCACGTCGGCGTTGGCCGCCACGTGGTACGTCGCGAAGTCGTGGTTGCCGTAGTCGCCCTGGGTCGGGTCGAGCATGCCGTGCTCGTGCAGCGCCATCGACAGGCCCATCGTCATGCCGCCGGCGAACTGCGACCGGGCGGTGCGCGCGTTCATGATGCGCCCGGCCGCGAAGACGCCGACCATGCGCGGCACGACGATCTCGCCCGAGTCGAGGTCGACGCGCGCCTCGACGAACTGGGCGCCGTACGCGAACCGCGAGTGGTCGCTCATGGTCGCGATGTCCTCGGCGATGTCGACGACGACCTCGAGGCCTTCGGGAGGCACGGGCTGGCCCTGCGCCAGCAGCTCGGTCACCTGCCTGCTCGCCTTGGTGACCGCCCACCCCCACGACGCCGTGCCCGACGACCCGCCGGCCACGCCGGCGGTCGGCAGCCTGCTGTCGGCGATGTGCAGGTCGACCAGGTCGAGCGGCACGCCCAGCTCGGAGGCGGCGATCTGCGCCATGACCGTGCGGGCGCCCTGGCCGATGTCGGTCGCGTTGACGCCCACCTCGAACCGGCCGCCGGGCAACGCGGTCACCCGGGCACCCGCGGGCATGACGCTCGCGGGGTAGGTCGCGGCGGCGACGCCCGTGCCGACCAGCCAGCGTCCGACCCGGCGCACGCCCTGGCGGGGGTCGCGGCCCTCCCAGCCGAACAGCTCGGCTCCGCGCCGCAGGCAGTCGACCAGGTGCCGACTGCTGAACGGCTGGCCGGTGTGCGGGTCGACCTCGGGCTCGTTGCGGACGCGCAGCTCGACCGGGTCGAGGTCGAGCTTCGACGCCAGTTCGTCCATCGCCGACTCGACGGCGTAGACGCCCGGCGCCTCGCCCGGCGCGCGCATCCAGCGCGGCGTCGGCACGTCGAGTCGGGCCAGGCGGTGCGTCATGAGACGGCTCGGCGCGGCCCACAGGTGACGGGTCGGCTCGGCGGTCTGCTCGGTGAACTCCTGCAGCGTCGACGAGTGCGAGTAGGCCTCGTGCGACAGGGCCGAGAGGTGCCCCTCGGAGTCGGCGGCCAGCCGGACGCGCGAGATCGTCGGCGTGCGGTAACCCGCGATCGCGAACATCATCTGGCGCGTGTAGGCGACCTTCACCGGACGACCGGTCCGCATCGCTCCGATCGAGGCGAGCACCACGACGGGGCGTGCCGAACCCTTCGAGCCGAAGCCGCCGCCGACGTGCTCGGCCCGCACGCGCACGGCCGACGGGTCGAGCGAGAAGAGCGTGGCGAGCGTCGTCGCCACGCCGCTGGTGCCCTGGTTCGAGTCGAGCACGTCGAGCTCGCCGTCGACCCAGGTGGCGACCGTGGCGTGCGGCTCCATCGGGCTGTTGAACAGGGCGGCGGTCTCGTACGTCTCGTCGATGGTGACGGACGAGTCGGCCATCGCCGCGTCGACGTCGCCCTGCGAGGTGTCGGTCTCGAAGCCCGCGTTGACGGTCTCGGGAGCGTAGAGCGACGGGTGGTCCGTGCCGAGCACGACGTCACCGGGGCCCACGTCGTAGTCGAAGGTCAGGGCCGAGGCCGCCTCGCGCGCCGTGTCGAACGTGTCGGCCACGACGAGCGCGACGGGCTGCCCGCGGTAGGCGACGGCGGCCGACTGCAGCACGAGCAGCTCGCCGTCCTCGGCGTCCTCGAGGTGCGGGGCCTGCTCGTGGGTGATCACGTCCTGCACGCCGGGCATGGCGAGCACCTCGTCGCGGTTCGAGCCGGTGATCGTGCCGGTCGTCACCGTCGACTGCGCGATCCAGCCGTAGAGCACGCCGTCGGGCGTGTGCTCGTAGGTGTAGCGGGCGGCACCGGTCACCTTGTCGCGGCCCTCGAGCCGGGCGACGGGGGCGCCGAGACCGGTGGGGACGCTCGTGTCGACGGGCGTGACGACGTCGACGGCGGTCATGCGGCGCTCCCCTCGGTGTCGGAGCCGGCCTCGGTGTCGGCGGCGGTCGCCGGCTCGACGTCGGCCGCGACGTGCCGGTGGCCCCCGTTGGCTCCCGTCGGGCGGAACGGAGAGGGATCGACGCCCTCTCCCGTGTCGTCGGCCTCGTGGTCGAGGCCGGCGAGCTCGCTCAGCACCCCGACGACGAGGCGGGTCAGCAGCGCGACCTTGAAGGCGTTCTGCTCGGTGGTCGTCGCGGCGGCCAGCTCGAGCTGCGCGGCGGCCGCGAACGAGGCGGGCGTCGCCGGCGAGCCGACCAGCGCGTCCTCGGCCTTGCGGGCGCGCCACGGCACGGGCGACGCGGCCCCCAGGGCGATGCGGACGTCGGTCACGAGGCCGGCGTCGTCGACCGACAGCGCGGCGGCGACCGAGCCCAGGGCGAAGGCGTACGACCGGCGGTCGCGCGCCTTGCGGTAGGTCGAGTTCGTCGCGACCGGCAGTGCCGGCAGCTCGACCGCCGTGATCAGGGCCCCGCTCGGCAGGTTCGTGTCGCGGGTCGGGTCGTCTCCCGGCTCGCGGAAGAACTCGTCGACCGGCAGGCGCTGCTCGCCGTCGACCGTCTCGAAGACGACCACGGCGTCGAGGGCGGCCAGGGCGACGGCCATGTCTCCCGGGTGCGTCGCGATGCAGAGGTCGTTGACGCCGAGGATGCCGAGCTCGCGCGACAGTCCGGCGATCGCGCCGCACCCCGTGCCGGGTTCGCGCTTGTTGCAGGGCTTCGTGGTGTCCATGAAGTAGGTGCACCGGGTGCGCTGCAGCAGGTTGCCGCCGGTCGTCGCCTGGTTGCGCAGCTGACCCGAGGCCGCGCTGACCAGGGCACGGGTCAGGGCCGGGTAGCGGGTGCGGACGAGCGGGTGGGCGGCGAGGTCGCTGTTGCGGACCCCCGCGCCGATGCGCAGCCCGCCGTCGGGCAGCTCGTCGACGCCGCCGAAGTCGAGGCGGCTGACGTCGACCAGCAGGTCCGGACGCTCGACGCCGAGCTTCATCAGGTCGACCAGGTTGGTGCCGCCGGCCAGGGCCTTGGCGTTCGGGGTGCGGTCGAGGATGGCGACCGCGGAGGCGACGTCGGTCGCCCGCTCGTACTCGAACGTCTTCATCGGGTGGCTCCCTCGGTGGCGGCGTCGTGCGCGCAGGCCGCGTCGTGCACGGCCGGGACGATGTTCAGGTAGGCCCCGCAGCGGCAGAGGTTGCCGCTGAGGCGTTCGCGGACCTCCTCGTCGTCGAGGTCGATCTCTCCGTCGGTGATGTCGGTGGTGACGTGGCTCGGCATGCCGGCCCGCGCCTCCTCGAGCATGCCGACCGTCGAGCAGATCTGGCCCGGCGTGCAGTAGCCGCACTGGTAGGCGTCCCGGTCGAGGAACGCCTGCTGCACCGGGTGGAGGGCGTCGCCGTCGGCCAGGCCCTCGACCGTGGTGACGTCGCTGCCCTCGGCGCTGACGGCCAGGACGAGACAGCTGTTGGTGCGACGTCCGTCGACGAGCACCGTGCAGGCGCCGCACTGGCCGTGGTCGCAACCCTTCTTCGAGCCGGTCAGGTCGAGTCGCTCGCGCAGGGCGTCGAGCAGCGACGTGCGGTTGTCGACCTCGAGCCGGTGCGGGCTGCCGTTGACGTCGAGCGTGATCGTCGTGGTGGGCACGCCGGGCGGGTTCGCACCCGTGCCCGTCGTCGCGTTCGGTGGACTGGTTTCTGCGCTGACCTGGGACACCATGCGTGCACGGTATGCCCGGGGGCGGGCGGGCGCACGGGTGCTGTCCCGTTTGCGAAGCGCGTGGGGAGGAGGCGCGGGTCGGCCGCCGCGGACGGCCCGCCGACCCCCACCCCGCGTCAGTCGGCCTTGCCCGGGCGGACCTTGGCGGTGTCGGCGACGTCGATGCGGGTGACGCCGTCGCCGCGGTCCTCGGTCGTGATGCGCGGTGCCGCGTCCGACTCGTCCGACTTCGGGGCACGGGTGAGCTGGTCGTGCCGCTTCTCGTCGTCGGTCATGCCGGTCGGGTCGTGGTCGACCGGGTGCCCAGGGCTCGTGTCGCGGTCGGCGTCGTCGGGACCGGGGGCCTGGGTGTCGTCGCTCATGCGCTCGACCGTACCCGCGCCTCCTGCGGTCCCGGCGCGACGAGACCCCAGGAACCCGCCGAGACCCTTGCGCGCGGCGTGGGGTCTGAGCGGGTTCCTGGGGTCTCGGGGGCGCGCTAGCGGGTGAGGACGGCGAAGCCTCCGGGCTTCACCACGATCACGCTGCGGCCCTGGACGTCACGCTGCTGCACGAGGCGGCCCTGCGCGTCGTACGACGACAGCGACGACCGGCTGCCCCGCACGCCGACCGAGGTCGGCAGCGGCAGGCGCGAGGTCGACGACACCAGTTCGGTCGTCGTCGCCCGCCCGTCGGCCGCCGTGCCGGCGAGCACCAGCCTCTGCACGAGCGGGCGCACGATCAGGCCGTCGACGACGGTCGCGTTCCGCCCGGCGGTCACGGTGATCGTCGTCGCCCCGGCACCGATCGGCACCGGCAGGGTCTGGGGCAGCAGGGCCCCGGAGGCGGCGGTCACGCCCTGGGCGCCGGCCTGCGTCGTCAGCGTCCCCAGGGGCACGCGACCCGACTTCCAGACCGACGTCGACCGGACGCCTTCTGCGGCCAGCAGCACGGGCTCGACGTGCCGCAGCCCGGAGCCCGCGGGCACCGTGATCGTCGCGCTCTGCCCGGGCTCGAGACGCAGGGCCGAGCCACCGCTGTACTGCGACTCGCCCGTCCAGGCCGAGTCGGGCGTGACGACGGTGCCCGTCGTGGTCGACGCCGTCTCGGCCTCGACCACGGTCAGGCCGTCACGCGAGGTGACGCTCGTCAGGCCCTGCGCCTCGGCCGAGACGTCGGGGGCGCCGTCGAGCGCGATCATCGACAGCAGACCGTGGATCGTGCTCTCCGCGCCGCTGTTGCGGTTGACCGTGCCGTCGGCCTGCACGCCGTCGTAGGTCACTCCCGTGGCGCGGTCGTACACGGGAGCGCCCGAGCGGTTGGTGCCGAAGTACCAGCTCGCGGCCACCGCCGCGATGCGCCTCAGCCCCGGGGCCGTCGACCCCTTCGGGTCAGGGCCCTTCGCGTCAGGGCCCTTCGCACCCGGTCCCGTCGCACCCGGGCCGGAGCCCTGGCCGACACCGGAGCCCGAGCCCGACGCCGACGCCACGGCGAGCGCCGACTGCAGCCGCGAGTCGGCCCCGTAGGCGATCTGCGTCTGGTCGACGGGGGTCGGGTACCAGGCGTTGTCGGGCCCGCTCGCGGTGAGCAGGGTCGTGGTGAACGACGTCTGGTCGAGCACGGCCGGCTTCAGCAGGTCGGGTCGACCGAGCAGGGTGGAGGCCCTGGCCAGGGCGACGGGCATCTGCGACGACCAGGCGTGCCACATCGAGCGGGACTTCGCCCAGGGCAGCACGGCTCCGTACGGCCAGGTCTGCCCGTCGCCCGACGACATCGCCGCGACTCCCTCGGCGAGCTGCGTCAGGGCGGTCCGCGCGGCCGCGTCCCCCGGCGCGACGGCCGAGTAGGCGGTCAGCCCGAGGACGGCCTCGGACGAGGCGTCGGCCCCGTCGACGATCAGCCACGCGGGCACCTTCACCCCGTCGGCCACGTCGTACTCTCCGTAGTGCGACAGCGTGTCGCGGTTCAGGGCCGTCACGCCGAGCTGCAGCCGCTGCTGCAGGAACGCGGCGAACGCGGGGTCGCTCTGCGCGAAGGCGGCGTAGCCCTCGCCGAAGGCCCAGATACTGCGGGCCAGCCAGTAGCTGTTGCCGCTGTCGGACGGGTCGGGCAGCTCGACCGGCACGGGGCTGCGGTTGAACGTGCCGTCGGGCTGCATCCAGAGCACGACGTTGCCGGCGGCGTCGCCGGTCGTGGTCTGGAAGTACGCGGTCGCGCGCAGCAGCTCGTACGCCTTGTCACGGCTCGCCTCCGAGCCGGTCTGCTTCCAGTCGCGCAGGTAGACGACGGCCGCTCGCGACACGTCGTCGCTGTTGTAGGCGCCCTGCCCCCAGTAGCCGGTCGCGGGGTCGAGCGGGCCGCCGCCCACCCGGGCGAAGGTGCCGCCGTCCCGGGCGTCGGCGTAGGTCCACGGCAGGGTGAGCGCCGGCTCGACGTCCTGCCGGTACGTCGAGTGCCCGGCCTCGGGCGCGGGCGTCGCCTGGTCGAGCAGGAAGTCCAGGTGCGCCAGGTTCGTCAGCGGCGCGACGGCCGGCGTCGTGGGCGCACCGCCCGGCACGGCGGGTGCGGTCGGTGCCGTCGTCGGCGCGGCCGCCGGCCCGGGAGGCGCGGCGGCAGCCGGCAGCGCCCCCGTCACCCCCAGCACGGTCGCCAGGGCCGCGGCCAGTGCCGCGCCCGTCCATCGTGGGTTGCGTGCGATCATCGTCGACCGCCTCCTTCTTGTCGTTGGTCTCTGGGGTGACGCGCGGCGCGGACCCGGGCGCGGGTCAGGCCCGGTCGAGGCGGGCGACGCCGATCTTCGAGTCGGCCATGCCGTAGAAGACGACGTCGACGCCGTCGATCTGCTCGATCGCCGTGGGGAACACCACGTTCGGCACGATGCCGTCGCGCTCGTCGGCGGTCTCGGCCTCGAGCAGCGGCACCTCCGACCGGGTGACCACGCGGGACGGGTCGTCGGCGTCGAGGATCATGCCGCCCGCGGCGTAGTTCACGTTCTGCTGCTGGGCGAAGGCGTCGTCGATCACGCCGGTGACGCCGTGGTGCAGCAGCAGCCAGCCCTCGGGCACGCGGAGCGGGGGCGGGCCGCCGCCGATCTTGAGCTCCTCGAAGGGGAACGCCGGCCCGGCGACGAAGCGGTGCTGCCCCCAGCGGGCCAGCGCCCGGGGGTCGGCCGCGACGGCGTCGACCGGCACGTAGCTGATCCAGATCGAGTGCCGCCCGTCGGTGACGCCGGCCGGCAGCGGGCTGCCCTCGCCCGGCACCGTCGCCCCGATGTGCCACATGGGCCGGTGCAGCACGGCGAAGCTGCGCACGCCGTCGGGTGCCGTGACGGCCTCGGGGAAGAACACGGTGTCCTTGTTGTGGAAGAGCCCGAGGTCGGTGTCGAGCTCGTCGACGTACTCGAACGTCGCGGGGCCGAGCCGACGCCAGTCGCGCAGGTCGTCGCTGACGGCCACGGCCGTGCGCGGCCCCAGCGGACCGTAGGCGACGTAGGTCATGACGTGCACGCCGAGCTCGGCGATCCAGGTGACGCGGGGGTCCTCGACGCCGGAGTGCGTGGCGCCCCGTTCCCACCCGCGGTCGGGTGCGAGGACGACGCCCTCGCGGGCCACGCCGACCGGCACGCCGTCCTCGACGACGACCCGGGCCAGGCCGACGCGCGACACGTTGCCCGCGGCGACGAGTCGCGGCAGCAGGTACAGCTCGCCGTCGGGCCCGCGCCCCGAGCCGGGGTTGAGCACCCCCTCGGCCTCGTCGGGCGAATCGGGGTCGGGGGTCATCACGACGCCCAGGCGGGTCAATCGGTAGGGGAAGTCAGCCATGGGGGGCCTTTCGGGTGGAGGGAGCCGAGGAGGCGCGGGGCGCGGGGCACCGGCACCGCGCCTCCTCGACGGGGTCGGGACGGCGGCGTGCGAGGGCGGTCAGCCCTTCACGCTCGAACCGACGTCGGTCGAGATGAAGTAGCGCTGGAACACGATGAAGAGCAGGACGACCGGCGCGGCCAGCACGACGGCACCGGCGAGGGTGGCGCCGAACGGGTTCGCCGCCGTCGCCGCGACGTTGCTGATGTAGTTCGCCAGCGAGACGGCCAGGGGCTGCATCGAGGCCTCCTTCGTGATGAGGAACGGCCAGAGGAACTCGTTCCACGGGCCGATGAAGGTCAGCAGCAGGGCCGTGACCAGCGCGGGGCGCACGAGCGGCAGCGCGATGTTCCACAGCAGCCGGAACTCGCCGGTGCCGTCGATGCGGGCCGCCTCGAAGAGCTCCCTCGGCAGCTGCAGGAAGTACTGCCGGAAGATGATCACCGCCGTCGAGTTGATGGCGAACGGCAGGATCATGCCGAGGTAGTTGTCGCTCAACCCGTAGTTGCGCGCGATCAGCACGTACAGCGGGATGATCAGCAGCTGGAACGGCACCACCTGCACGAGGAGCGCCAGGGCGAAGGTGACCCCGCGGCCCCGCCACTGCAGCACGGCCAACGCGTAGCCGACCAGCACGCCGAACACGAGGGTGCAGGCGAGCACGCCGACCGTGAAGATGCCCGAGTTGACCAGGCCGGTCAGCAGTCCGATGCGGCTGTCGATCGCGGCGTAGTTCTCGACCGTCAGGTTCGACGGGTGCGGGAAGGCACCCGCCACGGTCGGGTCGGGCTTGGTCTGCAGCGACCCGATCACCATGTAGTAGAAGGGGAACAGGAAGGCCAGGGCGCCGATCGCGAGCACGACGCCCCGCAGCGTCGTCTGGGCACGGGTCAGCGGTGGCTTCTTCGCCACCCGCGGGGTGCGGGCGGGGCTCGCCCCGGGGGTCGGGGCGTGGTCGTCGACGAGCGTCATCGTTCGTCCTTCCCACCGGCGAACCGGTTCTGCAGCAGGGCGATGACCAGCACGAGGATCACGAGCACGACGCCGATGGCGGCCGCCTGGTCGGGGTTCCCCTGCTCGATGCCCTTCTGGTACATCAGCAGCACGGGCGAGGTCGACGCGCCGTTCGGCCCGCCTCCCCCGGTCAACAGGTACGGCTCGGTGAAGAGGTTCGCACCCGTGACGGTCGAGACGAGGAGCACGAGCACGGTGGCGGGCCGGACGCCCGGCACCGTGACGGTGAAGAACGACCGGATCGGGCCGGCACCGTCGCTCGACGCCGCCTCGTACAGCTCCTTCGGCACGTTCTGCAGTGCCGCGAGGTACAGCAGGATGTAGAAGCCGAGCTGCTTCCACGTGACGAACAGCGCGATCGAGGGCATCGCCCAGGCCGAGTTGATCAACCACGACGGCGTGGGGGCCAGCGGCCCGAGCACCTGGTTGACGAGTCCGTCGCCGTTGAACAGGAACAGCCAGACGGCGACCACCGCGACGCTCGCCGTGAGGTACGGCACGTAGAACGCCACCCGCAGGAAGCCCCGGAAGTGCACGACCCGGTCGAGCGCCGTGGCGAGCACCATGCTCAGCACGACGGTCAACGGGACGTTGATCACCAGGAAGACGCCGACGTTGCCGAACGAGCGGATGACCGCCGGGTCGGTGAACGCGGTGACGAAGTTGTCGAGGCCGACGAAGGGGCGGGCGACGACCGCGCCGGGGGCGGTGAAGAAATAGTCGTGGAACGCGATGTAGACCGCGTAGACCAGCGGGTACGCGAACACCGCCAGCACGAACACCAGGTACGGCGCGCTGAACAGCAGGCCGAGCGGGTTCTTGCCGAGCAGGCCGCCCCGGCGACGCCCGCGCGGGTCGTCACCTCGGCGACGGCCCGCCCGGTGCCCCGAACCGGGGCCTCCCGAGGAGGCGCGGTGCGCCTCCTCGGAGCGGCCGGCGGTCGGCGACGCTGCCGCCGCCTCGTGCACGGTGGACACGATCAGCCCTGCGCCGCGAGCTCGTCGATCTTGTCCGCGGCGTCCTTCAGCGACGAGTCGACGTCACCCTTGCCGAAGATCACGCTGTTCGACCACGCGTCACGGAAGGCCTGCAGCTCGGCGACCGTGTTCGGGCCGGCCGGCACCTCGACGGTGCGCGCGGCCTGGTCGCCGAAGAGCGCGTACGACGGGTTCGCGTCGAAGTAGTCCGAGTAGGTCGAGGCCAGGTCGGTGCGGATCGGCATCTGGCCCGTGGTCTCGAGCAGGGCGCGGTCCTCGTCGCTGCTGGTCGAGAACTTCAGGAAGTCCCACGCCGTGCCCTGGTTCTCGCAGGCGGTGTACATCCCGACGTTCTTGGCGTCGCTGAACGTGTAGGTCTCGTCGGCACTCGTGCCGTCCTTGGTCGGGACGGGCACGGCACCCCAGTTGACGTCCTTGTAGACGGAAACGGCCCAGGGTCCGACGATCGACATCGCGGCCTCGCCGTCGGCGAACGAGTCGCCCGTGTACTGCTCCTGACCCGCCAGGCCCTGCTCGTAGAGCGAACGCCAGAAGGTCGCGACGTCCTCGCCCGCGGTGTCGGCGAAGGTGGCCTTGCCGTCCTCGACGAGGCCGGTGCCCCCGGTCTCGGCGGCGTAGAGCGGCATGAAGTCGAACTGCGACTGGAAGAACTCGCTCGTCGGGGCCGGGTGGATGGCGTACTTCGAGACGCCTGCGTCGACGAGGGTCTTCGAGGTCGCGAGGAAGTCGTCGTAGGTCGACAGGCTCGGGTTCTCGGCGTCGAGCCCGGCCTTCGTGAAGAGGTCCTTGTTGTAGAAGATCATCACCGGGTTGGACTTCCAGGGCAGCTGGTAGTACTTGCCGTCGGCGTCCTGGTACTGCTTCGCGAGGTCGCCGCTGCGCTCCTCGATGTAGCTGGCGCCGTCGGGGAAGCTCGACAGGTCGACGAGGCCGCCCTGCTTCTGGAACTGCCCGACCGCGCTCGGGGCGGTGTTGTAGACGAGGCAGGGCGCGTTGCCGGCCGTGATGGCCGCCCCGATGACCTCCTCGCTCGACTTGCCGGCGGGGATCTCCTGCCCCTTGACCTGTTCGTCGGGGTGGTCGGCGTTCCAGGCCTCGACCATGGCCTTGCCCCAGCTGACCTCCTGCTCGTTGTTCGAGTACCAGATCGTGATGGGGCCCTTGGCGGTGAGGGCGTCGCTCGAGGCGCCGCCTCCGCCCGAGCAGGCGGTCAGGCCGAGGGCGGCGACCAGGACGGTGGCGCCGAGGGTGGCGCGGCGGGTGAAGCGTGTGCGTCGTTGCACGGTGTTCTCCTTGGGTGGGGGGTGGGTGCTGCGGTGCGGCTAGGGGGTGGTCTCGGGTGCGGGGGTGTCGGGTGCGGCGGTGTCGGGTGCGGTGCGGTAGAAGTACAGGTCGCGGTGGCCGGCGGGGGCGTCCCAGCCCTGTGCGAAGGTCCACCGGCCGCCGACCTTCTGCAGGCCGCCCCAGCTGAGCGAGCCGCCCGGCGTCAGGGCGAGCTGGTCGAACGGCCTGGCGACGTCGTAGAGCACCTGGCTCGCGGCGAAGACCCCGTCGACGTCGTGGAACACGTCGAGCACGAGCCGACCGTCGCCCGTCACGACGGCCGCGGCCACCTCGTGCAGGTGCCCGCCGACGTCGGACAGGTCGAGGTAGGGCACGGGCTCGAAGGTCCACCGACGCAGGTCGTCCGAGCGGCCGACGTGGAGCACGCCGTCGAAGCCCTCGCTGACGAACATGAGGTACTGCCCGGGGTCGTCGGCCGAGCCGGTGCCGCCGAGCCGGACGGCGTCGCCGTGCTCGTCGCGCGGGATGACGGCGCCCTTGGCCCAGAGCCTCGTCTGCTCGTGGTCCGCGATCGGCCCGAGCTTCTGCCAGGTGACGAGGTCGTCGCTGACGGCCAGCAGCACGTCGATGCCGACCGCCTGCACGGGGTACCCGGTGCTCGGGTGCGCGACCCGCGCCTCCTCGGTGATCGGGAAGACGCCGTTGTAGAAGAGCCAGAAGCGGCCCTCGGCCCGGTAGACCTTGGGGTCCTCGGTGCCGTAGAGCTCGTCGTCGAGGGTCGGGCGGACGACCGGGTTGGCCGGGTCGTCGACCCAGCCGGCCCCGGGGGCGGGCCGACCGTCGGGCGCGAGGGCGAGCGTGGCGTGGCCGATGCGGCTGCCGAGGCTCTCCTTGCGGGGCGAGGCCCGGTAGAAGAGGTGCAGCGTGCCGTCGTGCTCGATCAGGCTGGGGTTGTAGAGGGAGTCGCTCGTCCACCCGATGCCGTCCGGGTCGGGCCACTGGCCGTCGAGGGTGAAGGTGAACGCCGGGTCCGCGGCGAAGGGGCCGACGGCCCAGTCGGGGCGGTCGGAGCCGTAGGCGGCCGGGCTCGAGAAGGTCAGCTGCGAGAGCGCGCCCGTCAGCTCGTTCCGGTGCACGAGGGCCTCGTCGAGCACCGTCCGGAGGCGCTCGCGCGTGAGCGGGACGAGGTACGGCGTCGAGGCGGCCCGGGCCGCGTCGACGACGGTCGGGGGAACGGTGGTCGTCATCGGGGGGCACCCACTTCGTCGTGTGCGGTCTCGCTGGTCTACCGAAACGTTTCGGTAGACCGAGAAGCTAGCACGGAGACGGCCCGACCGGAACCCCCGCCCGCGTCGTCGCCCGAACCGCGCCTCCTGACCTGACGCGACGGGCCCCTGCTGCAGGTCGCACCACCCTCGCGGGGGGGGGCCCCCCCCCCCCCGGGGGGGGGCCCGCGCGGGGGGGGGGGGGCCCCCCCCCCCGGGGCCCCCGGCCCCGGGGGGGGGGGGGGCCCGGATGCGGGCCGCGCACAGCCCCCCCGCGGCCGCTGGCCAGAGGGTAGCGCAAGAACA
>NZ_JBEPPU010000021.1:0-26934 GCF_040547465.1 Frigoribacterium sp. PvP054 | reverse complement strand
GCCCCGGCCTCGCGGGCCCCCCCCCCCCCCCCGGGGGGCCCCCCCCCCGCGGGCGCGCCCCCCCCCGGGGGGGGCCCCGGGCGCGACGTCGTGTCGGGCGCAGACGGGGTGCCCCATCGGCACTAGACCGAGCGCAGCACGGCGACGACCTTGCCCACGATCTGGGCATGGTCGCCGACGATGGGTTCGAAGGCGCTGTTGCGGGGGAGCAGCCAGGTGTGGCCGTCTCGCTGACGGAACACCTTGACGGTCGCCTCGTCGTCGAGCATGGCGGCGACGATGTCGCCGTTCTCGGCGTCCTGCTGCTGGCGGACGACGACCCAGTCGCCGTCGCAGATGGCCGCGTCGATCATCGAGTCGCCGACCACGCGCAGCATGAACAGCTCGCCCTTGCCCACGAGCTGACGCGGCAGGGGCATGACGTCCTCGATCTGCTGCTCGGCCGTGATGGGGATGCCGGCCGCGATGCGCCCGACCATGGGCACGTGCGCGGTGTCTCCGTCGTCGCTCGTCGTGAAGACGGTGGCCGGGGCGGGGGTCGGCGCCACGTCGTCCACGAGCACCTCGAGTGCGCGCGGCCGGTTCGGGTCGCGTCGGATGCGTCCGGCCAGTTCGAGCTGGTTGAGCTGGTGCGTCACGCTCGAGAGCGACTTCAAGCCGACGGCGTCCCCGATCTCGCGCATGCTCGGCGGGTAACCGCGGTGACCGATGCTCTCGGTGATGGCCGCGAGGATCGTCGACTGCTTGGCCGTCAACTCCTTGCGGGGGAGGAGACCGGACTCAGCCCGACGGGTCGCGTCGGGGGCCGCCTGCGGGGTGCGCTTCGGGTCGCTCATGGGTCTCCTGCCGTCGATGTCGGTGGTCCCTGTTTGACTCCTACCACCGATCGAAACCGTATCCGATCGGGCGGTGTCGACAAAACACATGTTCGAGTGTGTCGCGTCTTTCCCTCCCGATCGAGCCCGAGTACCGGGTCCAGATCCCGTGCCAGGGGTTGATCGCCGTCGAAATCGAATGTATGTTCGGAACACGTCTTCGTGTCCGGCATTCCCGGCCGAGTGCCGGGCACGAACTCGTCCCCTGTCTTCCCACGCTGAAAGGACCACCTCATGAGCGTCACCTCATCTCCCGCAGTTGTGTCCCCCGCCGACTCTCCCCGGGTCGTACGGTCGCGCCTCCGCATCACGCGGCGCGGTCGCGCGGTCGTCGCGGCGCTCGTGGCGGTCCCGGCGGTCGTCGTCGCCGGCGCGCTGGTGATCAACGGCGGCGGGGCGGTCGCGTCCGACACGACCGGCTCCTCCGACTTCCAGCACGTCACGGTCGACGGCGGCGAGACCCTGTGGCAGGTCGCCTCCGAGATCGCCCCGAGCTCGGACCCCCGCGACGTCATCGCCGACCTCGTCTCGCTCAACAACCTGCCCAGCGCCGAGGTCTCCGCCGGGCAGAGCCTCGCGGTGCCGACGCAGTACACCCGCTGACCCCGAGGTCCGGGCGGCAGGCCGTCGCCGCGACCGTGTATTCCCCCGACCCGGGCGGGCTGGCATCGGACCGACCGCCCGTACGATGGTGGGGTGTCCTTCAGTCTCGACGACCTGCCCATCCGTGACGACCTGCGTGGTCTGACGCCCTACGGCGCCCCGCAGAAGAAGGTCCCGGTCGCCCTCAACGTCAACGAGAACACGCATCCCATCCCCGAGGACGTCGCCCGAGACATCGTCGAAGCGATGGCCCGAGCGGTGCTCGACGTGAACCGCTACCCCGACCGCGAGTTCACCACCCTGCGCGATTCCCTCGCCACGTACCTGGGGCACGGCTTGACCCGGGACAACATCTGGGCCGCGAACGGGTCGAACGAGGTCATCCAGCAGCTGCTCCAGGCCTTCGGCGGTCCGGGTCGCTCGGTGCTGGGCTTCCCGCCGACCTACTCCATGCACTCGATCATCACCGCGGGCACGGGCAGCCGGTGGGTCGAGGGTCGTCGAGACGAGGGCTTCGGCATCTCGCCCGGGACGGCCGTCGCCGAGATCGAGCGGATCCGGCCCGACATCGTCTTCTTCTGCGGTCCCAACAACCCCACCGGGACTCCGCTCGACCTGGCGACCATCGAGGCCGCCTACGAGGCCACCGACGGCATCGTCTTCGTGGACGAGGCCTACGCCGAGTTCATGCCGACCGGCCAGCCGACGGCCCTGACCCTCCTCGAGGGGCGTGAGCGACTCGTCGTCTCACGGACGATGAGCAAGGCCTTCGCCTTCGCCGGCGCCCGGGTGGGCTACCTGGCCGCGCACCCGGCGGTGACGGACGCGCTCCGTCTCGTGCGCCTCCCGTACCACCTGTCGTCCTTGACCCAGGCGGCGGCCGTGGCGGCTCTCTCGCACGCGTCCGAGATGCTGGCCATGGTGGACGACATCAAGACGCAGCGCGACCGCATCGTCGACGTGCTGACCGAGCTCGGCTACGAGCCGTGGCCGACCTGGTCGAACTTCGTCCTCTTCGGCGGGGTCGACGATCCGGCCGACGTGTTCGAGCGTCTGCTCGAGCGGGGCATCATCGTCCGAGACCTGGGCATCCCGAACCACCTGCGGGTCAGCGCGGGCACCGAGGCCGAGACCACGGCGTTCCTCGAGGCGCTCCGCGACATTAGGCTCTCTTCGTGACCGAGACGACCCGCGCCGCCCGTACCGCCTCCCTCTCGCGCGAGACGAGCGAGTCGAGCATCACGCTCGCCCTCGACCTCGACGGCTCGGGCCGGTCGACGATCGACTCCTCGGTGCCGTTCTTCGACCACCTCCTGACGGCCCTGTCGAAGCACTCGCTGATCGACCTCGACGTCTCGGCCCGGGGCGACACACACATCGACGTGCACCACACGGTCGAGGACATCGGCATCACGTTCGGCACGGCGCTGAAGCAGGCGCTCGGCGACAAGTCCGGCATCTCACGGTACGGCGACGCGCTCGTCCCGCTCGACGAGGCGCTCGTGCAAGCGGTGGTCGACGTGTCGGGTCGGCCGTACCTCGTCCACGCCGGAGAGCCCGAGGGGTTCGAGTACCACCTCATCGGCGGCCACTTCACCGGTTCGATGGTCCGGCACGTGTTCGAGGCCATCACCTTCCACGCCGGCATCACGGTGCACGTCCGCGTGCTGGGGGGTCGCGACCCGCACCACATCGCCGAGGCCGAGTTCAAGGCGTTCGCCCGGGCACTCCGTCAGGCCGTCCAGCCCGATCCGCGCGTCAGCGGCATCCCGTCGACGAAGGGCGCCCTGTGACGGCGGCTCGTCCGTCGGTCGTCGTCCTCGACTACGGCAGCGGCAACGTCCACTCGGCCGTGAAGGCGCTCGAACTGGCGGGTGCCGACGTGCTGCTGACGGCCGACCGTGCTCGGGTGCAGGCGGCGGACGGGTTGTTCGTGCCCGGTGTCGGGGCGTTCTCGGCGGTCATGAGCCAGCTCGAGTCCGTCAGCGGCGGAGACCTGATCGATCGTCGGCTCGCCGGCGGTCGCCCGGTGATGGGCATCTGCGTCGGCATGCAGGTCTTCTTCGAAGGCGGTGTCGAGCGGGGCAACACGACGGGCGGCCTGGGCGCCTGGCCCGGCGTCGTCGACGAGCTCAAGGCCGACGTCCTGCCGCACATGGGCTGGAACACCGTGGACGTGCCCGAGGGCAGCGTGCTGTTCGACGGCGTCGCCGACGAGCGCTTCTACTTCGTCCACTCCTTCGCGGCACAGGAGTGGTCGCTCGACGTGATCCGACCCTTCACCGAGCCGCACGTGACGTGGGCCGACCACGGCGGACGCTTCGTCGCCGCCGTCGAGAACGGCCCGTTGTGGGCCACGCAGTTCCACCCCGAGAAGTCGGGGCAGCCGGGCATCCGGCTGCTCTCGAACTGGCTCGGCACCCTCTGACCCCGACGCGACCCACCCGATCGCGCCTCCTGACCCTGCGGTGCCCCGGCCCCGTGAGAGAGACGACATGAGCGAGTTCTGCACGACCCCCGCCCTGACCCTGTTCCCCGCCGTCGACGTGGCGGGCGGGCAGGCCGTCCGCCTCACCCAGGGCGAGGCCGGCAGCGAGACGAGCTACGGCGACCCCGTCTCGGCCGCCGACGACTGGGCGAGCCAGGGCGCCGAATGGTTGCACCTGGTCGACCTCGACGCCGCCTTCGGGCGCGGGGACAACCGTGCCGTCATCAAGAAGGTCATCAAGCAGGTGAAGGGCGTCAACGTCGAGCTCAGCGGCGGCATCCGCGACGACAAGTCGCTCGAGGACGCGCTGAGCACCGGCGTCAAGCGCATCAACCTCGGCACAGCGGCCCTCGAGAACCCCGAGTGGGCCGCCCACGTCATCGCCGAGTACGGCGAGGCGGTGGCGGTCGGCCTCGACGTCCGCGGCACGACCCTCGCGGCGCGTGGCTGGACGGAAGAGGGCGGCGACCTCTGGACCGTGCTGGCCCGCCTCGAGGAGGCCGGCTGCGCACGCTACGTCGTCACGGACGTCACCAAGGACGGCACGCTGCAGGGGCCGAACGTCGACCTGCTGCGTCAAGTGATGGACCGCACCGACCGTCCGGTCATCGCGTCCGGCGGCATCTCGAGCCTCGACGACCTCGTCGCCCTGCGTGAGCTCGTGCCCCAGGGCCTCGAGGGCGCCATCGTCGGCAAGGCGCTCTACTCGGGTGCCTTCACGCTCGCCGCGGCCCTCGACGTCGCCTCGAACTGATGACCGCTGCTCCGGAGGACCGGGGGAACGCGCGACACGGGTCGACGGCCGGCGACGGTGCGGCCCGCGACGGTGCGCCCGGCGTCCCCGAGCACGGCGACTCCGGGCACGGCGCCGACAGCGCAGGGCGTCCCTGGGCGGGGCGCACGTTCGAGCACCACGACACGGCGCACGCGGGCGACGACGGATCGGCCGACCCGCGCCTCCTGGACGCCCTCCTCGGTTTCCGCGAGGGACGGCTCGGCGAGGCCGACGTCGTCGACGCCCTCCGCCCGGCCCGTCTGCTCGTGCCGTTGGTCGCCGTGGCCGGTGACGAGGGGCTCGACGACCACGGGCGCCGCGTCGACAAGACGCAGGAGCTGTCGATCGTGACGGTCTCCGGCCCGGACGGCCGCGACGTGCTGCCCGCCTTCACCTCGGTCGAGACCCTGACCCGCTGGCGTGCAGCCGCACGTCCCGTGCCGGTGGACGCCCGGCGCGTGGCGCTGGCGGCCGCCTCCGAGTCGACCGACCGGATCGTGCTCGACCCTGGGTCGATCACCGAGTTCGGGCTGCGACGCCCGGCCGTCTGGGCGGTCGCGCGAGACCTGCCGTGGACGCCGAGCCACCACGACGAACGCGTCCTCGGCGCGTTCCTCGACGCGTCGCGCGGCGAGGAGGCGCTGGTCAGCCTGGTGGTCGCGCCCGGTTACCGGGACGCCCGCCTCGGCGCCCCCGAGATCGTGGTGCAGCTGGGGGTCGTCCCCGGGCTCGACCGTGACGCCCTCGCCGCGATGCTCGGGCGCCTGCAGGCCGCGTGGGCCGCCGACCCGGTGATCGTCGACCGGGTCGACAGCATGTCGGTCAAGGTGGTCGCGGGCTGAGGCCGCCGGGCCCCGGAGGGCGTGCGTCGGTGGGTCCGGTCAGTTGACCGGGCCGGTGTACTTCTCGCCGGGCCCCTGGCCGACGGCGTCGGGGATCGCCGAGGCCTCGCGGAAGGCGAGCTGCAACGAACGGAGCCCGTCGCGCAGTGCGCGGGCGTGCTGGTCGCCGATCTCGGGTGCGCTTGCCGTGACGAGGCCCGCGAGCGAGGTGATGAGCTTGCGCGCCTCGTCGAGGTCGGTCTGGGCCTGCGGGTCGTCCGCGAGGCCGACCTTGACGGCGGCGGCGCTCATCAGGTGGACGCAGACCGTGTTGATGACCTCGACGGCGTTCACGTCCGCGATGTCGCGGGCGGCGTCCTCGCCGAACCGCAGGTCGTCCTCGAACCGGGACGCACCGGGGGCCGCCTCGGGGGTCGTCTGCGACACGGAGTCGCCGAAGCGGGCGTCGGGTGTGGGTGCGTCGTCGGGGGAGTGGCTCACGAACTGATCCTCTGCTAAACTCGTCCAGGCTCGGAGCGTCTGCTCCGTGCGAAAGTGGAGATTCTCCCACCCGCGCTTGACCGTTACACAAGGTTACCGGGTTGTTGGCACCCCGTTCGATCAGCACCATCGCCCCTCCTGCTCCTCGTCAGAGGCAGTGGGTGGGCACCGGTCGAGCAGCCAGGGTGCAGTGCGATGCGTCCCTGGTGACGACCGCACGAACCTCCTCTTTCTCTGGCCAGGCCGTCCGGCCCCGCCAGGTGCAGAAGAAACGACAGAGGAGTTCCGCATCAGCGATCCCCGTACGAACGACCGCATCCGCGTCCCCGAGGTCCGCCTCGTCGGGCCCGGCGGAGAACAGGTCGGTGTCGTCCCCATCGCCATGGCCCTGCGTCTCGCCGCAGAGGCCGAGCTCGACCTGGTCGAGGTGGCCCCCAACTCGAAGCCTCCCGTGGCCAAGATCATGGATCACGGAAAGTTCAAGTACGAGGCCGCGCAGAAGGCGAAGGAAGCGCGTCGAAACCAGGCGAACACGATCCTCAAAGAGGTCCGTTTCCGTCTGAAGATCGACAAGCACGACTACGAGACCAAGCGCAAGCGCGCCGAGGGCTTCCTCCAGGGCGGTGACAAGGTCAAGGCCATGATCCTGTTCCGTGGCCGCGAGCAGTCGCGTCCCGACCAGGGCGTCCGCCTGTTGCAGCGCTTCGCCGAAGACGTCGCCGAGTTCGGCAGCGTCGAGTCGACCCCGACCATCGACGGCCGCAACATGGTCATGGTGATCGGTCCGCACAAGAACAAGTCCGAGGCGAAGGCCGAGGCCGAGGCTCGCAAGGCGGCCAACAAGGCGCCGAAGCACCCGACGTCCGACGAGGTCCCGGCCGACGCACCGGCCGACCGACCGACAGAAGAAAGCAAGTAAGACATGCCCAAGCAGAAGACCCACTCCGGCGCCAAGAAGCGCTTCAAGGTCACCGGTTCCGGCAAGATCATGAAGCAGCAGGCCGGCATGCGCCACAACCTCGAGGTGAAGAGTGCCAAGCGCAAGGCCCGCCTGAACCAGGACCAGGTGCTCGCGCCCGCCGACGCCAAGGTCGCCAAGAAGCTTCTCGGTCACTGACCGCAGACACGAACGTAGAGGAACAAGAAAATGGCAAGAGTCAAGAGAGCGGTCAACGCCGCCAAGAAGCGTCGCGTCATCCTCGAGCGCGCCGAGGGTTACCGCGGCCAGCGTTCGCGCCTGTACCGCAAGGCCAAAGAGCAGGTCACCCACTCGCTCGTCTACTCGTACCGTGACCGCCGTGCTCGCAAGGGCGAGTTCCGTCGTCTGTGGATCCAGCGCATCAACGCCGCGTCGCGTGCGAACGGCCTGACCTACAACCGCCTGATCCAGGGTCTGTCCCTGGCCGGCGTCGAGGTCGACCGTCGCATCCTCGCCGAGCTGGCCGTCAACGAGCCCGCCACGTTCGCGTCGCTCGTCGCCACCGCGAAGGCCGCGCTGCCCGCCGACACCTCGGCCCCCAAGGTCGCCGCGTAGTCGCACCCGCACCACACCTCGAGGCCCGACGGCCGTCACCGCTCCGGTGTCGCCGTCGGGCTTCGTGCGTCCCCACGCCTCCCGGCCGCGTGCGGCATCATGGACGGGTGCCCCACGACTCCCTGCTCGACAACCCCCGTTCGCCTCGAGTCCGGGCGGTGGCCAAGCTCTCGAAGCGCGACGCCCGCACCGAGACCCGCACCTTCCTGCTCGAGGGGCCGCAGTCGGTCGGTGAGGCCCTCGCCTACCGCCCCGAGCTGATCGTCGAGCTGTTCGGCACCCCGACCGCCCTCGAGCGGTACCCCGCCGTCGCGTCCGCCGCCGAGGCCGAGGGCATCGACGTGCAGTTCGTCACCGAGCCGGTGCTCGAGGCCATGGCCGACACCGTGACGCCCCAGGGCATCGTCGCCGTCTGCCGGCAGTTCCCCACGTCCGTCAAGGACGTCTTCGCCGCGGACCCGAGGCTCGTCGTCATCCTCGAGGAGGTCCGCGACCCGGGCAACGCGGGCACCATCATCCGGGCCGCCGACGCCGCCGGTGCCGACGCCGTCATCATGACCGGCCGCAGCGTCGACCTGTACAACCCCAAGGTCGTCCGGTCCACGACGGGCTCGCTGTTCCACGTGCCGGTCGCCGTGGGCGTCGAGCTGCCGGCGATCGTCGACCGGTGCCGCGAGGTCGGCCTGCAGGTCCTCGCCGCCGACGTCAAGGGCGACGACCTGCTCGCCGCCCGCGTCGCGGGCGTCCTCGCGGCGCCGACGGCGTGGCTGTTCGGCAACGAGGCCAGGGGCCTCACCGACGTCGACCTCGGGCGCGCCGACCGCGCCCTGGTGGTGCCCGTCTACGGTCACGCCGAATCGATGAACCTCGCCACGGCGGCCTCGGTGTGCCTCTACGAGAGCGCTTTCGCCCACCGCAGCTAGCGCCTCCTCGGTCCCCGGGAGGCGCGGGTCGGGTCGGACGGGGACGTCACGACCGAACACGTCGTTTCGTTTTCATTAAGAATCGACTGTGAATTTGACCCCGACCTGGGGGTCTGTTTGTGTGGGCGCATGGAACCCCTCGTCGTGGTCGACCACGTCAACAAGCACTTCGGTGACCTGCACGTCCTGAAAGACATCACCACGACGGTGGGCCGGGGCGAGGTGGTCGTGGTCATCGGGCCGAGCGGCTCGGGCAAGTCGACCCTCTGCCGGGCCATCAACCGCCTCGAGACCATCGACGACGGCGTCATCACCATCGACGGGACGCGTCTGCCCGAAGAGGGTGCCGGCCTGGCGCGGCTCCGCGCCGACGTGGGCATGGTGTTCCAGAGCTTCAACCTCTTCTCGCACAAGACCGTCCTCGAGAACGTCATGCTGGGCCAGCTCAAGGTGCGCAAGCGGAGCAAGGCCGAGGCCCGAGAGCGTGCGATGCAGTTGCTCGAGCGGGTCGGCGTGGCGAACCAGGCCGACAAGATGCCGTCTCAGCTCTCGGGTGGTCAGCAGCAGCGCGTGGCGATCGCCCGTGCCCTCGCGATGGACCCCAAGGTGATGTTGCTCGACGAGCCGACGAGCGCACTCGACCCCGAGATGATCACCGAGGTCCTCGACGTCATGGTGCAGCTCGCGAAGGACGGCATGACGATGATCGTCGTCACCCACGAGATGGGCTTCGCCCGCAAGGCCGCCGACCGCGTCGTCTTCATGGCGGACGGCCAGATCGTCGAAGAGGCCACGCCCGAGGAGTTCTTCACCGCTCCCCGGTCGACCCGCGCACAGGACTTCCTGGCGAAGATCCTCACGCACTGAGCCGGGCCGCGGACGCCGTCGCGTCCGCCGTCCGCCACCGGCGCCCGACGCGCCGGCCCCCGACACCCGATCGCCGTCCGGCGTCCGGGCCACCCAGCAAGGAGATCAGAATGCGACTCAGCAAGGGATTCGTCGCCGTAGCCGCAGCAGCCGCCGTGGTCCTCGGCCTCTCGGCCTGCACCGACTCGTCGGCCCCGGCCGTCGACGTCGAGACGCCGGCCGACTTCGCCGAAGGCAGCACCATGGCCCGGCTCGCCGACGCCGGTGAGATCACCATCGGCACCAAGTTCGACCAGCCCCTCTTCGGCCTCGCGAACCCGGACGGCGTGCCCGAGGGCTTCGACGCCGAGATCGGCAAGCTCGTCGCGGCGAAGCTGGGCATCCAGCCCGAGAACATCACCTGGACCGAGACGGTGTCGGCGAACCGCGAACCGTTCATCCAGAACGGCCAGGTCGACCTCGTCATCGCGACCTACACGATCAACGACGATCGCAAGAAGGTCGTGTCGTTCGCCGGCCCGTACTACACGGCGGGTCAGGACCTGCTCGTGCTCGACGGCAACCCCGAGGGCATCGAGTCCGCGGACGACCTCGCCGGCAAGAAGGTCTGCACGGTCAGCGGCTCGACCAGCGAGAAGAACGTCGCGGCCTACACCACCGACATCCTCGCGACCGACACGTACTCCAACTGCCTCGAGCCCCTCCGCACCGGTGCGGTCTCGGCCGTGACGACCGACAACGTCATCCTGGCCGGCCTCGCCGACCAGAACGAGGGCGAGTTCGAGGTCGTCGGCGAACCCTTCACCGAGGAGCCCTACGGCATCGGCCTGGCGCTCGACGACACCGACTTCCGCATGTTCGTCAACGACACGCTGCAGGAGGCCGAGGACGACGGCACCTGGGACGAGCTGTGGGAGAAGACCGCGGGCAAGGTGCTCGACACCCCGACGCCGCCCACGATCGACCGCTACTGACACCGCGCGGGCACCCGGGGCGTCCTGCCCCGGGTGCCCGTGTCCTGCCCCGACCGAAGGACCCCGTTGAACCCCTTGGACGTCATCCCCGGCTTCGACGCCGTGACCGACAACTGGCCCCGTTTCTGGGGCGGCTTCGTCACGACGCTGCAGCTGCTCGTTCTGTCGGGCCTCGGCGCCCTCGTGATCGGCTTCGTCGTGGCCGCGCTGCGCATCTCGCCCGTGGCCTCGTTCCGCACCTTCGCGACGGTCTACACCGAGGCGCTCCGCAACGTCCCGCTGACGCTCGTGCTCTTCTTCTGCGCCTTCGTCCTGCCCTACCTCGGCGTCGACTTCGGCACGTACTTCCCGCTGGCCGTGCTCGGGCTGACGGCCTACACCTCGCCGTTCGTGGCCGAGGCGATCCGCTCGGGGATCAACGGCGTGCCCGTGGGTCAGGCGGAGGCCGCACGCAGCATCGGGCTGGGCTTCGGTCAGACCCTCGGCCACGTCGTGCTGCCGCAGGCCATGCGCATGGTCGTCCCACCCCTCATCAACGTCTTCATCGCCCTGACCAAGAACACCTCCGTCGCGGGCGGCTTCTTCGTCGGCGAACTCTTCGCCGCCGGCCGGTACATCGCCAACGACCGCGGTGACGCCGTCATCACGACGCTGCTCGCCGTGGCGTTCTTCTACCTGCTCGTCACCATCACGCTCGGCCGCCTGGCCGCCGTGGTCGAGAAGAAGGTCGCAGTCCTCCGATGAGCACCTCCGTCCTCTACGACGCCCCCGGCCCCAAGGCCCGCCGCACGTCGCGCATCATCTCGGTGGTCGGCGTCGTGCTCGTGCTGGCGCTCGTCGCCTACCTGGCGTACCTCCTCGGGCGCCCCCGCATCAGCGCGAACGGCGCGGAGACACCCGGCGTCTTCGACTCGTCCCGGTGGGACATCCTGCAGGACCTCGCCCTGTGGCGTGCCATCGGCCGCGGGTGGCTCGGCACCGTCCAGGCCGCCGCCCTCGCGTCGGTCCTCGCCGTCGTCATCGGCATCCTGTTCTCGTTCCTCCGCACGGCCCGCTCGGCACTCGTCCGCGTGCCGACGACGATCGTCCTCGAGTTCTTCCGGGGCATGCCCGTGCTGCTGATGATGCTGTTCATCCTGTTGGTCTTCTCGACCGGGGCGTTCTGGGCCGTCGTGGCCGCGCTGGCGATCTACAACGGTGCCCTGATCGGCGAGGCCCTGCGGGCGGGCATCGCCTCGCTGCCGAAGGGGCAGCGTGAGGCGGGCCTGGCCATCGGGCTCACGCCGATCCGCACGAGGTTCGCGATCGAGTTCCCCCAGGCCTTCCGCCAGATGCTGCCGATCATCCTCGCCCAGCTCGTCGTCCTGCTCAAGGACACCTCGCTCGGCTACATCGTGGGCTACCTCGAACTCACCCGGGTCGGCCTCAACCAGCTGGGGTCGTACTACGGCAGCCGGTACACCTTCACCCTGTTCGCCGTCGTGCTCGTCGTCTACCTCGCGACGAACCTCCTGCTCTCGTGGGTCGTCCGCATCGTCGACCGGCGCACGGGCCGTCGCGCCGTCGTCGCGAAGCGTCCGGGCGCACCGAAGGACCCCGGCATGTCCGCCCGCGGTGGCCGCTTCGAGTCCGACCACGTGTCGGGCCGCGCGACCTGACCCGGCCCGCCTCCTCGTCCCCGGCCCGCGCCTCCTCGTCTTCCCCGACCAGGAGGCGCGGGTCGCCTTCGCAAGATCGCTAAGCTTGGTTCTCGTGTCAGACTCCGTTCCCCTCACCGAAGACGCCGTCGCGTCGGCGGTCGACGCCGCCCTCGCGGCGATCGCCACGGCCGCGACCGTCGCCGAGCTCAAGACCGCGCGTGCGCAGCACGTCGGCGAGGCCTCGGTGCTGGCGCGCCTGAACGCCGGCCTGCGCGACCTGCCGAACGACCAGAAGGCCGCGGCGGGCAAACTCGTGGGCCAGGCCAGGGGTCGCGTCGGCCAGGCCGTCGCCACGCGTGAGGCCGAACTGGCCGTGGTCGAGGAGAACGCCCGGCTCGAGGCCGAGACCGTCGACGTCACGGCCCTGCCGTCGCGTCGTCGCGCCGGGGCCCGTCATCCCCTGGCGCTGCTGCAGGAGCGCATGGCCGACCTGTTCGTCGGCATGGGGTGGGAGGTCAACGAGGGCCCCGAGCTCGAGCACGAGTGGTTCAACTTCGACGCCCTGAACTTCGACGCCGACCACCCGGCGCGGGCCATGCAGGACACATTCTTCGTCGACCCCGTCGACCGTCACCTGGTGCTGCGCACGCACACGTCGCCGGTGCAGATCCGCACGCTCCTGTCGAGAGAGCTGCCGGTCTACAACGTCGCCCTCGGCCGGGTGTTCCGCACCGACGAGCTCGACGCGACGCACACGCCCGTCTTCACCCAGCTCGAGGGCATCGCCGTCGACGAGGGGCTGACCATGGCCCACCTGCGCGGCACGCTCGAACACCTCGCGCGCTCGATGTTCGGCGCCGAGGCGCAGATCCGCCTGCGTCCCAACTACTTCCCCTTCACCGAGCCCAGCGCCGAGATGGACGTCTGGCAGCCGAACGCCAAGGGCGGCGCGCGGTGGGTCGAGTGGGGCGGTTGCGGCATGGTCAACCCGAACGTGCTGCGCGCGGCGGGCATCGACCCCGAGCGCTACCAGGGATTCGCCTTCGGCATGGGCATCGAGCGCACACTGCAGTTCCGCAACGACCTGAACGACATGCGCGACATGGTCGAGGGCGACGTCAGGTTCAGCGAGCAGTTCGGGATGGTGGTCTGATGCGGGTTCCGCTGAGTTGGCTGGGCGAGTTCGTCGACCTGCCGGGTGACGTGTCGCTCGAGGGCGTCCACGCCGCCCTCGTGTCGGTCGGGTTCGAAGAAGAGGACGTGCACGTCGGCGACGTGACCGGCCCTCTCGTGGTCGGGCAGGTGCTCGAGTTCACGCCCGAGCCGCAGAAGAACGGCAAGACCATCAACTGGTGCCAGGTCGCCGTGGGGCCGAACGCGGCGACCGAGCCCGACGACGTCCGCGGCATCGTCTGCGGTGCCCACAACTTCGTCGTCGGTGACAAGGTCGTCGTGTCGTTGCCCGGCGCCGTGCTGCCCGGCCCCTTCCCGATCGCCGCGCGCAAGACCTACGGGCACGTGTCCGACGGCATGATCGCCTCGACCCGAGAACTCGGCCTCGGCGACGAGCACGACGGCATCCTCGTGTTGTCGTCGCTCGGCCTCGACCCCGAGGTCGGCACGGACGCCATCGCACTGCTCGGACTCGACGAGGCGGCGGTCGAGATCAACGTGACGCCCGACCGCGGCTACGCCTTCAGCATCCGCGGGGTCGCCCGCGAGTACTCGCACGCGACCGGTGCGACCTTCCGCGACCCGGCGTCGCTCGTGTCGCCCACCCCGTCGACGGGGTTCTCTGTCGTCGTCGACGACCAGGCGCCGGTGCGAGACCGCGTGGGCGTCCAGACCTTCACCACCAAGGTGGTCCGCGGCATCGACGCGACGCGTCCCACGCCGCCGTGGCTGGCCTCGCGCCTCCGCCTGGCGGGCGTCCGCAGCATCTCGCTGCCGGTCGACGTCACGAACTACGTCATGTTCGAGCTCGGCCAGCCCATCCACGGCTACGACCTCCACAAGGTCAGCGGGGGGCTCTCGGTCCGCCGGGCGGCACCGGGCGAACGCCTCGAGACCCTCGACGGTCAGGTGCGCGACCTGCACCCCGAAGACCTCGTGATCGCCGACGAGTCGGGTGCCGTCGGCCTGGCGGGCGTCATGGGCGGTGCCTCGACCGAGATCGGCGAGGGCACGACCGACGTCCTGATCGAGGCCGCGACCTTCGACCCGACCTCCGTCGCTCGAACCGCGCGTCGACACAAGCTGCCCAGCGAGGCGTCCAAGCGCTTCGAGCGCGGCGTCGACCCCCAGGTCGCCGAGGCGGCCGCCCAGCGCGTCGTCGACCTGCTCGTCGAGCTCGCCGGCGGGACGGCCGACACGCTCGGGTCCCGGTGGGACGCGTCCTCGACGCCCGAGACGATCACCCTGCCGGTCCACCGGCCGGCGAGCCTCATGGGCGTCGACTACACCGACGACGAGGTGTCCGCAGCCCTGTCGGCGATCGGTGCGCGCGTCGAGCGTGCCGGCGACGACTGGCTCGTCACCCCGCCGACCTGGCGCACCGACCTCGTCGACCCGGCGTCGCTCGTCGAAGAGGTCGCCCGCATCACGGGCTACGACCGCATCCCCTCGGTGTTGCCCGTCGCCCCCGCCGGGCGCGGCCTCAGCCGCGACCAGCAGTTGCGTCGACAGGTGTCGAACGGGCTGGCCGCGTCCGGCTCGACCGAGGTCGCCGCGTACCCGTTCGTCTCGTCGGCCCAGAACGCCGCCTTCGGTTCGGCCGACGGCACGGCGTCGCCTGCTATCCGACTCGCGAACCCGCTCGACTCGTCGGCGCCCGAGTTGCGCCGCTCGCTCGTGCCCGGCCTGCTCGACATCGCGCGCCGCAACGTCGGGCGCGGCCTGGTCGACCTCTCCCTGTTCGAGGTGGGCACCGTCTTCCTGCCGTCCGAGGGCGTCACCTACGGCAGCGACGAGGTGCCGTTCGGGGCCGCTCGTCCCGACGACGCCACGCTGGTCGCCCTTGCCGAGGCCCTGCCTCCCCAGCCGCGACACCTCGGTCTCCTCGCTGTGGGCACGACGATCGACCGCGCACCGGGCCAGCCCGCCGTCGCGGCTTCGCTCGCCGACGTGCTCGACGCCGTGCGCGTCGCGGCTGCCTCCGTGGCCGCCGACGTCTCGTTCCGGCAGGCTCGACACGTGTCGCTGCATCCCGGTCGCACGGCCGAGGTCCTGGTCGGCGACGAGGTCGTGGGCATCGCCGGTGAACTGCTGCCGAGCGTCGCGTCCGACCTCGACCTGCCCCGCGTGGTGGCCGTGGCCGAGCTCGACCTCGACCGTCTGCTCTCCCTCGCCGCGGTCGAACCGTCCACCTCCGCCCTGTCGTCCTATCCTGCGGCGACGCAGGACCTCTCTCTCGTGGTGGGCGTCGACGTCCCCGCGGGCGACGTCCTCGCCGCGGTCCGCGACGGCGCCGGCCCCCTGCTCGAGAGTGCCCGACTGGTCGACGACTACCGGGGTGCCGGGTTGCCCGACGCGTCGAAGTCGCTCACCTTCGCCCTCCGCTTCCGGGCCGACGACCGCACCCTCACGGCGGCCGAGGCCTCGGAGGCCAAGTCCGGCTCCGTCCGCCTGGCCGGCGAGCGATTCGGGGCGGCGCTCCGCGACTGACACTCGCCCGGCGCCGCCGCCCCTGATCCCAGGCCGATTCGAACATTAGGGTGGACGCATGCCTTTCTCCGTTGCCGTGGCCGGCGCGAGTGGTTACGCCGGTGGTGAGCTGTTGCGCTTGCTGGCCGAGCATCCCGACTTCGAGGTGCAGACCGTCACCGCGTTCCAGAACGCCGGTCAGCGACTCCTCTCGGTGCAGCCGCACCTGCGCTCCCTCGCGCACCTGACCCTGGTCGAGACGACGCCCGAGGCCCTCGCCGGCCACGACGTCGTGTTCCTCGCGTTGCCCCACGGCAAGTCGGGGGCGATCACCGCGCAGCTGCCCGACGACACGCTCGTCGTCGACTGCGGTGCCGACCACCGGCTCACCGACGAGTCCGCCTGGCAGACCTTCTACGGCGGCGAGTTCTTCGGCGCCTGGTCGTACGGCCTGCCCGAGCTGGTCCTCGGCGACGCACCCGGACGCCAGCGTGACGCCCTCGTCGGCACCAAGCGCATCGCGGTGCCCGGCTGCAACGTGACGGCCGTCACCCTGGGGCTGGCTCCCGGCGTCCAGGCCGGAGTGGTCGAGACCGCCGACATCGTCACCGTGCTGGCCGTCGGCCCGTCCGGGGCGGGCAAGGCGCTCAAGACCCACCTGTTGGCGAGCGAGCTGATGGGCTCGGCGTCCGCCTACGGCGTGGGCGGCAGCCACCGGCACGTCCCCGAGATTCAGCAGAACCTCCGCGTCGCCGGGGCGACCGAGGTGAACGTCTCGTTCACGCCCGTGCTCGTCCCGATGTCGCGCGGCATCCTCGCCACGACCACGGCGCGCCTCGCCCCGGGCGTCTCGGCCGGCGACGTCCGGTCCGCCTGGCAGCAGGCCTACGCGAACGAGCCGTTCGTGCACCTCCTGCCCGAGGGCGAGTTCCCCCGCACGGCGGACACCCTCGGGGCGAACACCGCGCTCATCGGCCTCGCCGTCGACGAGGCCGCCGACCGCGTCGTCGTCGTCAGCGCCATCGACAACCTCGTCAAGGGCACCGCGGGCGCCGCGATCCAGTCCGCGAACATCGCCCTCGGCCTGCCCGAGACCACCGGCCTCGGCCAGAACGGAGTCGCCCCGTGAGCGTCACCGCAGCAGCCGGCTTCGAGGCCTCGGGCGTCGTCGCCGGCCTCAAGAGCACCGGAGCCCCCGACGTCGCCCTGGTCGTCAACCGGGGCCGCAGCACCGCCGCCGCCGCCGTCTTCACGAGCAACCGGGCGAAGGCCAATCCCGTCCTCTGGTCGCAGCAGGTCGTCGCCGACGGTCGCGTCGACGCCGTCGTCCTCAATTCCGGAGGCGCGAACTGCTTCACCGGGGCCTTCGGCTTCCAGACGACCCACTCCACGGCCGAGACCGTGGCCCAGGCCCTCGACCTGTCGGCCACGGACGTCCTCGTCTGTTCCACGGGGCTGATCGGAGTCGGCGGCCAGCGGTTCCGCGACAAGGTCCTGGCCGGGTCCACCGCGGCGGCTGCGGCGTTGTCGGCCGACGGCGGTCTCGACGCGGCCACGGCCATCATGACGACCGACACCAAGCCGAAACAGGCCGTCGTGTCCGGCGACGGCTGGGTGGTCGGCGGGATGGCCAAGGGCGCCGGCATGCTCGCGCCGGGGCTCGCCACGATGCTCGTCGTGCTGACGACCGACGCGGACGTCGATCCGGTGGGCCTCGACGCCGCGCTCCGCGAGGCGACCCGGGTCACGTTCGACCGTCTCGACTCCGACGGCTGCATGTCGACCAACGACACCGTCGTGCTGCTGGCCAGCGCCGAGTCCGGTGTCGCGCCTCCTTCCGGCGACTTCGCCGCGGCGGTCACGGCGCTCTGCGCCGACCTCGCCGAGCAGCTCCAGGCGGACGCCGAGGGCGCGTCGCACGACATCCGCATCGAGATCGTCGGGGCGGCGTCGGACGACGACGCCGTCGAGGTCGGTCGGTCCATCGCCCGGAACGCCCTGTTCAAGGCGGCCGTCTTCGGCAACGACCCCAACTGGGGTCGCGTGCTGGCGGCGATCGGCACCACCTCGGCCGAGTTCGACCCCTACGACGTCGACGTGACCATCAACGGCGTCCGGGTGTGCCATGCCGGTGCCCCCGACCGGCCGAGCGACGAGGTGGACCTCACCCCGCGGGCGGTCCACGTCCTCGTCGACCTGAAGACGGGCCCTGTCGAGGCGACGATCCTGACGAACGACCTCACGCATGACTACGTGCACGAGAACAGCGCGTACTCCAGCTGATGGGCGTCCACACGAACACGGGCGCCACGGCTGCCGACGAGCAGGAGCTGGCCGCGGTCAAGGCCTCGACGCTGATCGAGTCCCTGCCCTGGCTCAAGCGCTTCTCGGGCAAGGTGGTCGTCGTCAAGTTCGGCGGCAACGCCATGGTCGACGACGCCCTCAAGCAGGCGTTCGCCGAAGACATGGTCTACCTCCGCTACGCGGGGCTGCACCCGGTCGTCGTCCACGGCGGCGGGCCGCAGATCTCGGCGGCGCTGGACGCAGCCGGCATCGAGAGCGAGTTCCGCGGTGGCTACCGGTACACCTCGACCGAGGCGATCTCCGTCGTCCGCGACGTCCTGGCCGGCGAGGTGAACCGCGAGATCGTCGAGTTGATCAACGAGCACGGTGACCTGGCCCGCGGTGTCTCGGGCGAGGGCTCGACGTTGTTCGAGGGGCGCAAGCGCGGCGTCGTCGTCGACGGTGAGACCTTCGACCTGGGCCACGTGGGTGACGTCACGCACGTCGACCCCTCCTCGGTGCTGGCCGAGATCGCGGCGGGGCGCATCCCCGTCGTCTCGTCGATCGCGACCAACCGGGTCGACCCCGAGCACGCCCTGAACGTCAACGCCGACGCCGCGGCGGGCGCGTTGGCCATCGCCCTCGGCGCGGCCAAGCTCGTCGTGCTGACCGACGTCGCCGGGCTCTACGCCGATTGGCCGAACCGGGACTCGCTCGTCGAGGCCATCACGGTCTCGGCCCTGACCGACATGCTGCCGACCCTCGAGTCGGGCATGATCCCCAAGATGCGCGCCTGCCTCGACTCGGTCGTCGGCGGCGTGGGCGGGGCGACCATCATCGACGGTCGCATCCCGCACTCCATCCTCCTCGAGGTGTTCACCCAGCGCGGGTCGGGCACCGAGGTGGTCCCCGACGACAGGGCGGCCTCGACCGGCGCGCCCGTCGTCACCTCGTTCGGCGCCCCCGCCGGCGAGCCCGTCACCACCCGGGGCGCAACCCCGGGCGGCCCTGCCGCGAGCGGCACCGACACGAAAGGACAGTCGTGACCATGATCCAGACCCAAGGCGGTACCTGGCAGCGCCGATTCGGCGACTCGATGATGCGCTCGCTGTCCACGCCCAAGGTGATGCTCGACCGGGGCGAGGGCTGCCAGGTCTGGGACGTCGACGGCAAGCGCTACCTCGACTTCCTGGCCGGCATCGCGGTGAACGCCCTCGGGCACGCCCACCCGGTGCTCGTCGAGGCGCTGAGCGAGCAGGCGAGCAAGCTGATCCACGTCTCGAACTACTTCGCAACGGCCCCCCAGGTCGAGCTCGCCGAACGGTTGACCCGCATCAGCGGCGCCGGCGAGCGGGGGCGCGTCTACTTCGGCAACAGCGGGGCCGAGGCCAACGAGGCCGCGGTCAAGCTGGCCCGCCTCAACCGCGGCGACGGTTCGCGCACGCGCATCCTCGCCCTGCAGAACTCGTTCCACGGCCGCACGATGGGCTCGCTCGCGTTGACCGGCAAGCCCGCGCTGCGTGAGCCCTTTGAGCCGATGATGCCCGGGGTGGAGCACATCGACACGACGATCGAGGCCCTCGAAGCGGCCCTCGACGACACGGTCGCGGCACTGTTCGTCGAGCCGATCAAGGGCGAGGCCGGCGTCGTCGACCTGCCCGACGGCTACCTCGAGCGGGCGCGAGAACTGACCACCCGACACGGTGCCCTCCTGATCCTCGACGAGATCCAGACCGGCATCGGCCGGACCGGCTCGTGGTTCGCGTTCCAGCAGCACGACCTCGTCCCCGACGCCATCACGGTGGCCAAGGGCATCGCCGGGGGAGTCCCGATCGGTGCGCTCATCACCTTCGGTGACGCGTCCGACCTGTTCGAGGCCGGGCAGCACGGCAGCACCTTCGGGGGCAACCCGCTCGCCACCGCCGCGGCTAACGCCGTGCTCGGAGAGATCGAGGCGAGCCAGCTCGTGCTCAACGCGATCGTCCGAGGTGACCAGCTGCGGGCGGCCGTCGAGGCGATCGGTTCGCCCCTCGTCGGCGAGGTCCGGGGCGCCGGACTCCTGATCGGCCTGGGCCTGACCCAGCCCGTGGCGGCACGGATCGCGGCCGACGCCCTCGAGGCCGGCCTCATCGTCAACGCACCGAACGACTCGAGCATCCGTCTCGCGCCTCCGCTAATCGTCGGCGACGACGAGATCGCCGAGTTCATCCAGATCATGACCACCGTCCTGAAAGGCCTCGAATGACCCGCCACTTCCTCCGGGACGACGACCTGACGACGGCCGAGCAGCTCGAGGTCCTCGACCTCGCCGACGAGCTCAAGCGCGACCGCTGGTCGCAGCGGCCGCTGGCCGGCCCGCAGACCGTCGCCGTCATCTTCGACAAGTCGTCGACGCGCACCCGGGTGTCGTTCGCCGTCGGCATCGCCGACCTCGGCGGCAGCCCGCTGATCATCGCCACGGCGAACAGCCAGCTCGGCGGCAAGGAGACGCCGTCCGACACGGCCCGCGTGCTCGAGCGCATGGTCTCCGCCATCGTCTGGCGCACCTACGCGCAGTCCGGCCTCGAAGAGATGGCGGCGGGGACGACCGTCCCCGTCGTCAACGCCCTGAGCGACGACTTCCACCCGTGCCAGTTGCTGGCCGACCTGCAGACCATCCGCGAGAAGAAGGGCACGCTCACCGGGCTCACGGTCGCGTTCGTCGGCGACGGCCGCTGCAACATGGGCCAGTCCTACCTGCTCGCGGGCGCCACCGCGGGCATGCACGTCCGCATCGGCGCACCCGAGGGTTTCCTGCCCGACCCGACCGTGGTGGCCGACGCCGAGGCGATCGCGGCCCGGACGGGCGGCTCGGTGCTCGTCACGACCGACGCCGTCGAGGCGGTCACCGGCGTCGACGTCGTCGTGACCGACACCTGGGTGTCGATGGGCAAAGAGGACGAGAAGGACGAGCGCGTCGCCGTCTTCGGGTCGTTCAAGGTCGACCAGGCGCTGATGGCCCGGGCCGACGCGGACGCGATCTTCTTGCACTGCCTCCCCGCCGACCGCGGGTACGAGGTCACGGCCGACGTCATCGACGGCCCCACCAGCGTCATCTGGGACGAGGCCGAGAACCGGCTGCACGCCCAGAAGGCGCTGCTCACCTGGCTGCTGGCCCGCTGAGCGCACCCACCACCACACACTCGTAGACACACCCACACCACACAAGGAGAACCATGGCGGAACGCGTCGTCCTCGCATACTCAGGAGGCCTCGACACCTCGGTCGGCATCGGCTGGTTGGCCGACGCCACCGGCAAGGAGGTCGTCGCCCTGGCCGTCGACGTCGGACAGGGCGGAGAGGACATGGAGGACATCCGTCAACGCGCCCTCGACTGCGGCGCCGTCGAGTCCGTCGTCGTCGACGCCAAGGAGGAGTTCGGCACGGACTACCTGATGCCGGCACTCAAGGCCAACGCGCTGTACCAGAAGACCTACCCGCTGGTCTCGGCCCTCAGCCGCCCGCTGATCGCACGTCACCTGGCGTCGGTCGCGAAAGAGCTGGGTGCGAACAGCGTCGCGCACGGCTGCACCGGCAAGGGCAACGACCAGGTCCGCTTCGAGGCGGCCGTCGCGGCCCTGGCCCCCGACCTCACGAGCATCGCCCCCGTCCGCGACCTCGCCCTCACGCGTGACAAGGCGATCGTCTACGCGGAAGAGCACGCCCTCCCGATCCGTCAGAGCGCGAAGAACCCCTACTCGATCGACAAGAACGTCTGGGGCCGCGCGGTCGAGACCGGCTTCCTCGAGGACCCCTGGAACGCCCCGATCGAGGACCTGTACGAGTACACGCAGGACCCGGCCGTCGTCCGTGACGCCGACGAGGTCGTCATCACGTTCGAGGCCGGCGTGCCGACCGCGATCGACGGCGTGGCGTTCACCCCCCTCGGCATCGTCGAGCGCATGAACGAGCTGGCCGGCAAGCACGGCGTCGGCCGCATCGACGTCGTCGAGGACCGCCTGGTCGGCATCAAGAGCCGTGAGGTCTACGAGGCGCCCGGCGCGATGGCCCTGATCGCCGCGCACGAGGCGCTCGAGGCCCTGACCATCGAGCGCGACCTCGGCCGCTACAAGCGCGGGGTCGAGGCCGAGTGGTCGAACCTCGTCTACGACGGCCTCTGGTTCTCGGGTCTCAAGCGCTCGCTCGACGTCTTCATCGACGACACCCAGAAGTACGTGTCGGGCGAGATCCGCCTCAAGCTGCAGGGTGGTCGCGCCGTCGTCACCGGCCAGAGGAGCGACGCGAGCCTCTACGACTTCGACCTCGCGACCTACGACACGGGCGACACCTTCGACCAGTCGCTGTCGAAGGGATTCATCGAGATCTGGTCGCTGCCGAGCAAGATCTCGGCTCGTCGCGACCTGGCCCACGGGGCGTGACCGGCGAGAACGGGGCCGGTGACGGGCCCGGCGGCAACCAGCGCGCAGGCGAGGCGGGCGCCCTCTGGGGCGGCCGCTTCGCCTCCGGGCCGTCCGCCGAGCTCGCGGCGCTGAGCAAGTCCACGCAGTTCGACTGGCAGCTCGCCTCGTACGACATCGCCGGGTCCCGGGCGCACGCCCGGGCCCTCGCGGCGGCGGGCTACCTCGACGCGGCCGAGCTCGACGCGATGGTGGCGGCGCTCGACCGTCTCGAGTCGGACGTGCTCGACGGCACCTTCACCGCGTCCGAATCCGACGAGGACGTTCACTCCGCCCTCGAGCGGGGTCTCATCGGCATCGCCGGCCCCGACCTCGGAGGCAAGCTGCGGGCGGGCCGCAGCCGCAACGACCAGATCGCCACCCTCGTGCGCCTGTACCTGCGCGACCACGCCCGAGTCATCGGCCGGCACGTCGTCGACCTGGTCGACGCCGTCGCGGGCCAGGCGACCGCCCACCCGACGGCCGTCATGCCCGGTCGGACGCACCTCCAGCACGCCCAGCCGGTCCTGTTGGCGCACCACCTCCTGGCCCACGCCTGGCCCCTGGTCCGCGACCTCGAGCGCCTGCGCGACTGGTCACGCCGAGCCGGCGCGTCGCCCTACGGTGCGGGTGCCCTCGCCGGCAGCTCGCTGGGTCTCGACCCGCTGTCGGTCGCGACCGAACTGGGGTTCGACCGCACGACCGAGAACTCGATCGACGCGACGGCCAGTCGTGACGTCGTGTCCGAGTTCGCGTTCGTGACGGCCTCGATCGGCATCGACCTCTCGCGCCTCGCCGAGGAGATCATCCTCTGGAACACCCGCGAGTTCGGCTTCGTCCGGCTGCACGACGCCTTCTCGACCGGGTCGAGCATCATGCCGCAGAAGAAGAACCCCGACATCGCCGAGCTGGCACGCGGCAAGTCCGGTCGACTGATCGGCAACCTGACGGGTCTGCTGGCGACCCTCAAGGGGCTGCCGCTGGCGTACAACCGCGACCTGCAAGAGGACAAAGAACCGGTCTTCGACTCGGTGAGCCAGCTCGAGGTGCTGCTGCCGGCCTTCACGGGCATGGTGGCGACGCTCGACTTCGACGAAGGCCGCATGGCCGAGCTGGCCCCGCAGGGGTTCTCGCTCGCGACCGACGTCGCCGAGTGGCTGGTCCGTCAGGGTGTGGCCTTCCGCGACGCGCACGAGATCAGCGGCGAGCTGGTGAGGTTCTGCGAGCAGCACGACCTCGAGCTGCACGAGCCCACCGACGAGCAGTACCGGGCGATC
The DNA here is from genome assembly GCF_040547465.1 of Frigoribacterium sp. PvP054. NCBI lineage: Bacteria > Bacillati > Actinomycetota > Actinomycetes > Micrococcales > Microbacteriaceae > Frigoribacterium > Frigoribacterium sp. PvP054. Next base: position 3,295 of record NZ_JBEPPU010000021.1, on the reverse strand, counting down.
TCGCCGCACCTGACCGGCGAGATCCGACCGGTCCTGACGGTCGAGGGGTCCATCGCGAGTCGCCGCGGCGCCGGCGGGACGGCTCCCGAACGGGTGGCCGAGCAGCTCGCGCAACTGACCGAGCAGATGCGACACCTCGTCCAGGCCCTCGACCCGGTGGCGGCGTGAGCGCTCGCCGCCCCGGGGCAGGCGACGACCGGCCGACCCGTGCCTGGGTCGTGCCGGTCGTCGTCGCCCTCGCCGTGGCGGTCCTCGTGGCCGTCGTGGTGATCACGCTCGCCAGCGGGCAACGATTCTTCTGAGCGGCGCGGGCACGGGGGAGCGGTGAGCGCGACGTCCGCCGACGACAGCCTCGCGAGGCTGCTGGCCGAGCCGGCGCTGGAGGTCGCGCCGCGCCTCCTCGGCTCGGTCTTCTGGTCCGGGCGGGTCGGGGTCCGCCTGACCGAGGTCGAGGCGTACCACGGCCAGGGTCAGGACCCCGGCTCGCACGCGCACCGCGGTCGTTCGGCGCGCAACGGCAGCATGTTCGAGGACGCCGGCACCCTCTACGTGTACCTGTCGTACGGCATCCACCGATGCGTCAACATCGTGTGCGGTCCCGAGGGGTACGCATCCGGTGTCCTCCTGAGGGCGGGTGAGGTCGTGGCCGGCCTCGACGAGGCACGGAGCCGTCGGACGACGTCACGATCGCCGGCCGACCTCGCCCGTGGGCCCGGTCGGCTCGGCTCCGCCCTCGGCGTCGAGCTCGGCGACGACGGCTCGCGCCTCGTCGACGACGCCCCCGGTCAGGAGGCGCGGTTCCGGCTGCGACTCCCGTCCGCACCGGTCGGCCCCGTCGCCGCCGGCCCCCGCGTCGGTGTGTCGGGTCACGCCGGCGGCGACGCCTTCCCCTGGCGGTTCTCGCTCGAGGGCGACCCGACGGTCTCGCCCTACCGGGCAGCGGTGTCCCGCCGACGCGGTGGGGCGTGACGAGGGGGACCGCGGCCGCTGGTAGCGTGTCGCGCGTGACCAGTGAAACGACCGCCGACGTGCTGGCCGCCCAGAGCAACGACCCGTCGTTCGACGACGTGTGGGACGAGTTGCAGTGGCGCGGCCTGGTGCACGTCTCGACCGACGCCGACGCACTGAAGACCTTGCTCGCGGGCGACCCGATCACGTACTACTGCGGATTCGACCCGACGGCGCCGAGCCTCCACCTCGGCAACCTCGTGCAGTTGCTCACGATGCGCCGCCTGCAGCTCGCCGGTCACCGGCCGCTCGGCCTCGTGGGCGGTTCGACCGGTCTCATCGGTGATCCACGACCCACCGCCGAGCGGGTGCTCAAGACGCCCGAGCAGACCGCCGAGTGGGTCGACCGCATCCGCGTGCACGTCGAGAAGTTTCTCTCGCCCGACGGTGACAACGGCCTCCGCGTGGTCAACAACCTGGACTGGACGTCACCGCTCAGCGCCATCGAGTTCCTGCGCGACATCGGCAAGAACTTCCGCGTCGGCACGATGCTCAAGAAGGACGCCGTGGCCGCCCGGCTGAACTCGGACGCCGGCATCAGCTACACCGAGTTCAGCTACCAGATCCTGCAGGGCCTCGACTTCCGCGAGCTCTACCGCAGCCACGGCTGCGTGCTCCAGACCGGCGGCAGCGACCAGTGGGGCAACCTCACGAGCGGCACCGAGCTCATCCGCCGCACCGAGGGCGTCTCGGTGCACGCCATCGGCACCCCGCTCATCACGAACACCGACGGCACGAAGTTCGGCAAGAGCGAGGGCAACGCCGTCTGGCTCGACGCCGAGCGGACCAGCCCCTACGCCATGTACCAGTTCTGGCTCAACACCGACGACGCCGACGTCGTCTCGCGGCTCAAGGTGTTCACGTTCCTCTCACGCGCCGAGATCGAGCGGCTCGCCACGGCCGTCGCCGACGAACCCTTCCGTCGGGAGGCGCAGCGCGCCTTGGCCTGGAACGTCACGTCCCTGGTCCACGGCACCGCGGCCACCCGTTCGGCCATCGACGCCGCCGCGGCCCTCTTCGGACAGGGCGACCTCGCCCTCCTGGACGGATCGACCCTGCGGAGCGCGATCGCCGAGTTGCCGGCCGCCACGGCCGATTCGTCGACCACGGTCGCGCAAGCCCTCGTGGACTCGGGTCTCGTCACGTCGCTCGGGGCGGCGCGTCGCGCCACCGCCGAGGGGGGCGTGTACGTGAACAACGCCAGGGTCGAGAACGGCGACGCCCTCGTGGCCGACTCGCAGTTGCCCGGGGGAGTCGTCGTGCTCCGGCGGGGCAAGAAGACGTTGGCCGGCGTGATCGTCCAGGTCTGAACCGGCAGCCGTCCGATCCGCTCGGAAGCCCGCATTCCTCGTCGAGGAGTGCGGGCTTTTTCTGCGTCAGGAGGGGCGGACGCCAACCGGATGCCCATGTTTCCGGGCCTCGCAACAGCGACACGCCCGGGATGCATGCAGATTTGGGGGTGGGGCCGACGGCCTGTGTAAAGTAATCCGAGTCAGCCCAAAGGTGCGGCGGAGCGGCCAGGACAGCGACCAGAGATGGTCCCGATCCGGAGCTCACCGGCCTCAAGTGGTGACATCCTCCCCGAGATCATGTCGTTTACGACGCGAGAATCGTGTGGTAGGGTTTCAAATCCATCCTCTGGTTCTTCCAGGCGCTGGTCTTCACGAGTTGAAGATCGGAAATCGAGTCGGTTTGACTTGGTCCACCAGGATGGTATGGTTCCACAGCAGCTTCGAGCGAAGGTCTTACACGGCCGGGTCTCGAGTGCGTTTGGTCCTTGAGAACTCAACAGCGTGCACATTGTCAAATGCCAAATTATACCCTGGCACTGCTTGTGGCTTCACCGTTTGGTGGGGTTGTGAGTGGTGTTTAGGTTTCTTTGAGATTGATGGACAACAACAATCGTCAGATTGTTTTGTTCTTTAGTCAGCATCAAATTCAGCAGTCATGGCCTATTCCGGTTGTGCTGTTTTTTCTTTTACGGAGAGTTTGATCCTGGCTCAGGACGAACGCTGGCGGCGTGCTTAACACATGCAAGTCGAACGATGAACTGGAGCTTGCTCCAGGGATTAGTGGCGAACGGGTGAGTAACACGTGAGTAACCTGCCCTTGACTCTGGGATAAGCGCTAGAAATGGCGTCTAATACCGGATACGAGCTTCAGCCGCATGGCTAGGAGTTGGAAAGAATTTTGGTCAAGGATGGACTCGCGGCCTATCAGCTAGTTGGTGAGGTAATGGCTCACCAAGGCGACGACGGGTAGCCGGCCTGAGAGGGTGACCGGCCAC
>NZ_JBEPPU010000020.1:0-30515 GCF_040547465.1 Frigoribacterium sp. PvP054 | reverse complement strand
GGGGGGGGGGGGGGGGGGGGGGGGGGGGGGGGGGGGGGGGGGGGGGGGGGGGGGCCGGGGGGGGGGGGGGGGGGGGGGGGGGGGGGGGGCCCCGCCGGGGGGGCCCCCCCCCCCCCCCCGGGGGGGGCCCCCCCCCCCCCTTGGGGGGGGCCACGTCGGCACGGATTCGGCTCACGGGCCTGCGGACCCGACGCGCTGCCCCTCGGAGGTCGAACCGCGCCGGTGCTGCGGCCCGCGCGGCGGCCGCCGCCCGTCGGCGCACGTCGTTCCCTGGGCAGCACCGTCCCGCGCGCCCCGACCCGCGCCTCCTGCCCGGGTCGCACCACGCTCGCGTCGTCGAACCGAGCTCCGGGGTGGTTCGACGACGCGGCGGTGGTGCGACCAGGTGTGCGGCTCGGGCGCGCCAAGATGGACTCCATGCCCGCACCCACCGCCGCCCTGCCCATCGCCCTCGTCACCGGGGCCTCCAGCGGCATCGGCGCCGAGTTCGCCCGCCGCCTCGCACCCGACCACGACGTGGTGATCGTGGCGCGCAGCGGCGACCGACTCGAGCAGGTGAGGGCCGAGCTCGCGACGACCCGCGCCTCCGGGTCCTTCACGTCCGTGGTCGCCGACCTCTCGACCCCCGAGGGGGTCGAGACCGTGCTGGCCGCGGTCGCCGACCGTCCGATCGACGTGCTGGTCAACAACGCGGGCGTCGGTTCGCACGGCGCCTTCGCCGAGGCCGACGCCGATGCGCAGCTGGCGCAGGTGCAGCTCAACTGCTCCCAGGTGGTCGCGCTGACGCGCGCGCTGCTGCCGGGCATGCTCGAGCGCCGACGCGGCACGGTCGTGAACGTCGCCTCGACGGCGGCCTTCCAGCCGATCCCGACGATGGCGCTCTACGGCGCGACGAAGGCGTTCGTGCTCTCGTTCAGCGAGGCGCTGCACGCCGAGGTGCGCGGCTCGGGCGTCACCGTGACGGCCTTGTGCCCCGGCGCGACCGAGACCGGGTTCTTCGCCGCGACCGGTCGGGACTTCCTCACGAGCGGTCGCCAGACGCCCGAGCAGGTCGTCACCGCGGCCCTGCGAGCCGTGCGCCGCCGCCGCGCCGTCGTCGTCAGCGGGCTCGGCAACGCGATCGGCGCGCAGGCCCACCGCTTCTTGCCGCGTCGACTCGTGACCGCGGCGTCGGCGCTGATCGTGCGCGAGCGCTAGGCCGCCGGCCCCGCCGAGGGCCACGAGCACGTCCGGCGCTTCGTGCAAGCGTCCTCGTCGCGCCTGGCGATCGCGCCCTGAGCCAGAAGAGTGACCGCCGTGACCGCGGGTGACACCCTGGCCTGGCCAGCTCCTACCTTGATGGGGTGGCCTAGAGCTGCCAGGCGGCTCTTGTCCGGCTGAGCAGCAGCGGCCCCGCAGCACGGCTCCCCCCGTCGGGCGAGGGCTTCTTCGTGTGCGCAGGCCGCTCTCGAGTGAGCGCTTGGACCTGCCTCCTCCCAAGAACCCGAGGGGGTGTTCATCCCGTGAAGAAGAAGACGGCCAAAGCAGCAACGCCGACGGCCAGGGCGGACCACCCGAAGAATCGGAACGGGCCTCGCACGGCATCCCCGCCTCGTCGCCCACGGATCGTCATGAAGTCGTCCCCGAACGCGCGAAGAACGTCGTCGGTCTTCAGCAGCGCGACCAGCCCGAACGCGGACATGAGGGCAGCGACGAGCAGAGCGGGCCACGAAGTCATGGTCGAACCCTGACACACGGCAGGTCGCCGCGCTCCCGGGGAGCCACTGCGTTGCCCTGAATGTCGCACCGTGCCCGCCAGGCCTTGCTTCCCGGTTTCAGGGCCGGACAGCGATCTGTGAGGCCGCTCCTGCGTCAACCGTCGGTGCCACCCAGGCTCCAACCCCTGCCAGAGCAGCTCGTCCCCGACGGCTACAGCTACGTCCTCGCCGACCTCGAGACCCGAGCGCGCCAAGCCCGGAGGCAGGCGCGCCGGCAGGTCGACACCAGACTCGTCGAGGTCTGATGGTCGATCGGTGACCTGCTGTCCCAGCGCCAGGCGCCCAGTGGTCGGGGGAGTGGCGTGTCGGGCCGGCTCGCGGATGACCTGCGCGCGGAGTTCCCGGGCATGAATGGGTCCTGGAGGTCGAGTGGGAAGTGCATTCGCGCCATTCCCCAGGCCTGGCCGGGGACACCGGCAATCGGCCGACAAGCTCTCGGCCGACTGCCGTCGGGGCACAGGCAACTCGCCAAGGACCCCGACGTGTTCGACTCCCTCGGCCTCACCGGAGGCGTCGCGGAGCGCGACCTCGAGCAGGCCCCCGTGGACCGGATCGACGACACGGGGCGGCGATCATCAGGCCTGCCAAGCTCGACGACCACGTCGCGGATTTGCTCGACTGGGTACCGTCGAGGGAAATCGGCCTCGCCAGTGTTGCCGCTGACGTCGTACTTGCCACCGGGCACGCCGATCCGGATGCCCCTACGTCGACGCCCTGACCTGGACGTGCTCGGGCAAGTCTCGCGGAAGGCGCGGTTGCCTTGAGCGGCGGTGGATCAGGCGAGCCTTCGTCGTGCTTTGCCGTTCAGTGGCCACGCGAGCGCACGTCAGCCGGCCGCAGTCGGCAGCTGGTCGCTACTGAGGATGCGCGCGACGAAGGTGCGAACGAGTCTCTCGAGGTCGATCGCGTCGGCGTCGTAGAGCCACTGCAGCTGGAGACCGTCGATGACTGCGATGAGCAGCGAGGCCAGGTCTCGCGCAGAGGGCGCCGTGTCTCCTTCTCGTCCTCGGACGACCTTCTCGATCAGGTACTCGAACTCATCGCGGACCTGCCCGTATCGCTGCTGGTGATATTCGTGAGCTGGGTGATCCGGCGAAATCGCCTCAGCCGACAGCACGGCGTAGAGCTCCACCAGTCGTGGCTCGTGGCGTGTGGCGGCGAGGGACTCGAAGAGGATCTCGAAGGACGCGGAGGCGTCCGACGCTTCGTCGGCCACCTTGCGCCCCTCGAGGTCTCGAGCGGCCAGCACCTCCATGAGGAGCTCGTCTTTCGACGCGAAATGGTGGGAGACACCTTTTGCCGTCAGGCCGCACATGCCCGCTATGTCTTTCATCGTCGTTCCTCGGTACCCGGAGGCCGCGAACATCTCGGACGCCGCATCGATGATGCGCGCTCTCACTTCTGGAGTCTTCGAGTACGGACCTCGTTGCCCTGCCATGACTCTCCTCAAACGAAATTGTCAGCGCTGTGAGATTTATGCTACCTTCCGAAAACTACACCGCGATGAGGCGTTCACCGGTGGATCAAGGAGGATCACATGGCTCAGATCGATGGCATGCACCACAGCCCCATGAAGGACGACGCTCAGGCGCCAGGTGCCCCCGGGGCCCCCATCACTCCCCTCCCTGTGGGTGCTGGGGCTGTCGAACAGCCCGGAGCTGCAGGCGCCCAGGTGATCGCTGAACCGCATGGTTCCACCGCTCGGGTGTCACGAGGGTTCATCACGTTGATGGTCCTCGCCGCCGTCGGCGCGAACATCGCCTTCATCACACCCATCGCCATCTCGATCGCGCTCCGAGTGCAGCAGTTGGCCCCAGGAAACGAGGAGTATCAGGGGCTGATCATCGGCCTTGGCGCAGCGGGCGCGCTCGTGACCGCTCCGCTCGCCGGCATGCTCAGCGACCGCACGAGGACACGCCTGGGCAGGCGTAGCCCGTGGATGATCGGTGGAGCGATCCTCGGCCTCGGCGCCCTGGTCGTCATGGCGGCTGCGCCTTCCGTTCCGGTCCTCGCCCTGGGGTGGCTGTTCGCGCAACTGGGTTGGGGTACCGCCGCCGGGACGTTCCTGTTCATCCAGGCCGACCGCGTCCCCGAATCGCAGCGTGGCTCGGTCGCCGGTCTCATGGGCTTCGCCCAGATGGCCGCCCCAGTCCTCGGCTCGGTGATCGGCGCCGCGCTGGTGTTCAGCAACTACCTCGTCTTCCTCGTCCCCGGTGGCATCGGCTTCGCACTGATCGTGCTCTTCGCATTGACTGCCGCGCGTGAGAACCCGAGGGCCGTCGAGCCCGCCGGTGAGCGTCTGACCTTCGCTGCGGTTCTCCCGAACTACGTCTTCAACCCGCGCCTCCACCCTGATTTCGGTTGGAACTGGCTGGGTCGTTTTCTCTTCATGTTCGGTCTGACCCTGAACACCACCTTCACGATCTTCTTCGTCGCTCAGAAAGCCGGCACGGACATCGCCGGAATCGCGGGGCTCATCGCCCTGGTCTCGCTCGGCGGTGTCGGTGCCGCGGCCCTCGGTGCCCTCGGCGGCGGATGGCTGTCGGATCGCATCAAGCGCCGCAAGATCTTCATCCTCATCGCTGGCGTCATCTTCGCCGTCGCCGCCACCGTGATGGCCTTCGCCCCGGATCTCACCACGGTCGTGATCGCCGGCCTCGGAACGCAGCTCGCGATCGGCATCTTCTCCTCGATCGACAACGCGATCCTGCTCGACATCATGCCCAACCGCGAAGCCGAAGCCGGTCGCTACAGCGGCATCTCCCAGATCGCGATCTCGCTCGCTCAGGCCCTGGCCCCTCTGGCCGCCGCAGCGATCCTCCTCATCGGTGTCACCGGAACGGACAAGAACTACACCCTCTTGTTCCTCGTCGCAGCGGTCGTCACCCTCCTCGGGGCCCTCTCCATCTCGACCCGGGTCAAGGGCTCACGCTAGATGCACCCCCACAACGAAGGGACCGAACTGATGACCGACTTCCTCTGGGGTGCCAGCACCTCGCCCCACCAGGTCGAGGGAAACAACCTCAACAGCGACTGGTGGGCCCAAGAACAGGCCTTCCCGCAGATGTTCCAGCCCAGCGGCGACGCTCTCGACAGCTACCACCGTTACGCCGAGGACATGAAGCTGCTGGCTGACGCGGGATTGAACGCCTACCGGTTCGGCATCGAGTGGGCACGGATCGAACCCGTCGAGGGACACGTTTCACGCGCCGAACTGGCGCACTACCGGCGCATGATCGACACGTGCCTGCAACTCGGGCTCACCCCCATCGTCACGATCCACCACTTCTCGGTGCCCGCATGGTTCAAGGAGGCCGGAGGGTGGCTCGCCCCCGGGGCCATCGACCGCTTCCGTGCCTACGTCACGGCGTGCACCGACATCCTCCACGACGTGCCCTACATCGTCACCATCAACGAGCCGAACGTCTTGGCCTTGATGTCGCTGATGGATCAGGTGATGGTGTCCATGCGTGAGGGCACGTTCGACGCGGAAGCTGCAGCAGCAGGCCGCTCCGAAGGCCTGGCAAAAGTGGTGCCCCATCCGGAGATCGGTGACCGGCTCATCGAAGCACACAGGGCGGCCAGGGAGATCCTGCACGCGTCACTGTCCGGAAAGGTCGGATGGACCGTCGCCGGCCAAGCGTTCCAAAGCACCCCCGGCAACGAGGAGCGCTACACCGAGATCAAGTACGCCTGGGAAGACAAGTTCCTGGAGGCCGCCCGAGGCGACGACTTCATCGGCGTCCAGGCCTACACCAGCCAGCTCATCGACGGTACCGGGATCGTCCCGCACCCCGAAGACCCCGGGAACACGCTCACGGGATGGGCCTACCGGCCCGACGCCCTCGGAATCGCCGTGCGCAACGCCGCCGAGGTCACCAGGGGCGTCCCAGCGCTCATCACCGAGAACGGCATCGCCACCACGGACGACGAACGTCGGATCAGCTACACCTCCGCTGCGCTGTCGCATCTTGCAGAAGCCATGGCGGACGGCATCGATGTTCTCGGCTACTGCCACTGGTCCGCACTGGACAACTACGAGTGGGGAGACTGGGAGGCGACCTTCGGGCTCATCGCCGTCGACCGGAGCACGTTCGAGCGACACCCGAAGCCCAGCCTCGCGTGGCTCGGTGATGTCGCCCGGCAGGGCACGCCGACCCAGGAATCCCTGCCCGCCACTCACGCCTGACGAGACGAGCAAGGCACGGTAGGCACCACCCACCTCCGGTTGTCTCAGCCCGGCTGCCCACACCGACTTCCACGCCATGACGGCAGACCTCATCTCCTGAAGGAGCACGACCATGACGCATAATGCGATCCGCGGAGTTTCACTCATCGATGACGCGGCCCTGACCAGTGGCGGCACGTTCTGGTCGACCAAGGAAGACGACCAGGGCCGACGGGTCCTCCTCACGGACGGGCCGCACGGGGTCCGCTACCAAGCAGGCCAAGCCGATCACCTCGGCATCGCCGCGAGCGAGCCGGCGACGTGCTTTCCCCCGGCCGCGGGGTTGGGACAGAGCTGGGACCCCGAGCTCGCCAGGATCGTCGGGGCGGCCCTCGCCGTGGAAGCGCGGCACTACGGCGTCGGGGTGCTGCTCGGGCCCGGCATCAACATTCGCCGCGACCCCCGAGGCGGCCGCAACTTCGAGTACTACTCCGAAGATCCGCACCTCAGCGGCGTCCTCGGGTCCGCCTGGGTCCGCGGCCTGCAGAGCGGCGGCATCGGTGCGTCGGTAAAGCACTTCGCGGCGAACAACTCCGAGACGGACCGCATGCGGACGAGTTCCAACGTCGCCGCTCGGCCCTTGCGGGAGATCTATCTGCGTGCCTTCGAGCGCGTGGTGAAAGACGCTTCACCGTGGACGGTGATGTGTTCCTACAACAAGATCAACGGCATCCTGGCGAGCGAGAACAAGTGGCTGCTCACCGACGTCCTTCGTGGCGACTGGGGCTTCGATGGTGCCGTGGTGTCGGACTGGGGCGCCGTGGCTGATCGCGTCGCGGCAGTCTCTGCAGGCCTTGATCTCACGATGCCCGGTGGTGGCACAGCTGCGGGCGATGAGGACATCGTCGACGCCGTGCGTGCCGGCGTGCTCGAGGCCGATCTCGTCGAGCAGGCAGCCGACCGCGTCACGCGACTCATCGACCGCGTCACCGAAGGAGCCGCGTCCGTCGTCGCCGACCTCGACCTCGACGCCCATCACGAGCTCGCCCGCATCATGGCCGCGAACAGCATCGTGCTCCTGAAGAACGACTCCGGCATCCTCCCTCTCACATCCACGTCCCGAATCGCCGTCGTCGGACAGTTCGCGATGACGCCTCGCTTCCAGGGCGGTGGGAGCTCGCACGTCAACGCAGCCCACGTCGACATCCCGTTCGAGCAGATCGCCGAGCGAGCAGCCGATGTCACGTACTCACCCGGCACCGGTCCCGGCGCGCTCGCGTCAGCGGTCGAGGCCGCATCTCGCGCTGACGTCGCCCTGGTGTTCCTCGGACTTGCCGACCATCAAGAGACCGAGGGTGTCGACCGAACTGACATCGGCCTTCCTGCCGAGCAGCTCGAGTTGCTACGCGCTGTGGTCGCAGCCCGACCGGAGACCGTGGTCGTCCTCAGCCACGGGGGTGTCGTCGACCTGACCGAGGTCGACCGCCTGGCCCCAGCCATCGTCGACGGAGCCCTCCTCGGGCAGGGCGGCGGTCACGCCATCTCCGAAGTCGTCTTCGGTGACGTCAACCCCTCAGCCAAGCTCACCGAGACCGTGCCGATGCGTCTGCAGGACGCGCCGTCCTACCTCAACTTCCCCGGTGAGCACTCTCAGATCACCTACGGAGAAGGAATCTTCGTCGGCTACCGCGGCTACGACGCGCGCGACGTGCCCGTTCTCTACCCATTCGGCCACGGCCTCTCCTACACCGCGTTCTCCTACGGTGAGATCACCGCGACCACCGACGATTCCGGTGTCACCCTCTCCCTGCCGATCACGAACACGGGCTCGCGGGCCGGCCGTGAGGTCGTCCAGTTCTACTCGGGTCTGTCCGACTCCGGCGTGCAGCGTGCACCTCGAGAGCTCCGGGCATTCGCCGCCGTGACCCTGGCACCTGGGGAGACGTCTGTCGCCACAGCGCACATCAGCCGTGGTGACCTCGCCTACTGGGAGGACCGCACCGACGCATGGGTCGTCGAGGGCGGGCACTACACCGTGTGGGCAGCTTCCTCCAGCCGCGACCTGCGCTCGAGCGTGATTGTCACGATCGAAGGAGACGATCCGCGGGTGCCCCTGACCGCCGCATCGACCTTGGGGGAGATCCTCGCCCACCCGATCGCGGGACCCGCATTCGGGCAGGCGATGGGAGGTGGCCTCGACACGAGCGAGGTCTCCGAGGTCGGGATGGGCGCAGACATGCAGAGCCTCACCAACGCCATCCCCCTCGACCGTCTCGGTGCGATGAGCGGAGGCGTTGCCGTGGTGGATGCGGCCGCGTTCGCCCCGTTGTTCGACATGGCAAACGCTCCAGACATCTGCAGCTGACGGTTTTCGCCCGAGGGGCACCTACGCCAGCTCGCTCTCTGCAGCGAGGCCCGGCAACGCCGTCCTGCCGACAGCTGATGCCGGGCCTCGACCTCAGGTCAACGCCCTGAGGTGCCCTGCATCGAGGTCGAGTTCCGTGAGCAGTCTGAGGACCACGAAGACGCTGGGACCGGTGACCTCGCCCTTCTCGATGCGCCGTAGGGTCGCTGTCGCGATGCTGGCACGACGGGCCAGATCTTCTTGTCGAAGCCCCCGGTCCCTGCGTGTGGTTCGTATGAGGTGTCCGAGTCGGGCCGCGGGGCGTCGATCTGTGAAAAGGGGGCTCGGCAAGGCTTACTTCTCCTCCTCCGGTCCGGCCGGATCGTGGCCGGCAGGGGTAGCTCTGACGACCACGGTGCCGGTAGTTCAGACGACGGACCAACCGCCGTCACTCGGCAGCACGGCGCCGTTGACGTTCGCGGAGTCGTCGCTCAGAAGCCAGGTGATGGCGGCGGCCAATTGCCCTGGTTGGGCTACCGGCGGGATGTTCACCTGCATGATGGGTCCGACCCGCGACGCGGCGTACTCGCTACGCATCGGCGCCTCGATGTTCGTCGCGACCGCTCCAGGCGCGACGGCATTCGCCCGAATGCCTTGGGGGCCGTGGAAGAACGCGACGCTCTTGGTGAACCCGGCAATGGCGTGTTTCGAGGATGTGTAGGCGGCGCCGGCGGCAGAGGCCCGGAGTGCCGCCTCGGAAGCGACGTTCACGATCGACCCCTCACCCGCGGCGATCATCTGGGGGAGCACCGCCCGAGTCAGGCGCATGGGACCTGTGACATTGACACTGAAAACTCGGTCCCAGGTGGCGTCGTCGACCTCGCTCGGCGGGAGGAAAGCGTCCATGATGCCGGCGACGTTCGCCAGGCCGTCGATCTGAGGGCCCGCAGCGGCCAGCAGGGCGACGATGGTCGCCTCGTCGGTGACGTCTCCTGCGACGGTCTCGACCGAGAGCCCCGCTCCGTCGACGAGCTCGGCGCGCAGGTCGTGCAGTCTTTCCGCGACGACGTCGGTCGCGATGACCCGGCCGCCCTCGTGGGCGACCCGGGTGGCCGTTGCGCGCCCGATCCCAGATCCTGCTCCGGTGATGATGATGGTCTTGCCGGCGAATCGCTGGGGTGTGGTCGATGTCGTGGTCATGTTCTCTCCTCGTATCCAGTTCTCAGATGGAAATTGTCGGTCGTGGTCGTGGTCGTGGTCTGGCTCAGTCGCCGAGGACGGGGCCGTAGGAGAACAGCTGGAGCGGGCCCGTGCTGCTGGTGCCGTCGACGGGCTCGACGCCGACGACGCGGCCGGTGAAGCCCGCGGCTACCTCGGTGGAAAGGTACCGGCCGTCGAAAGTCGCGAGGACGTGGAAGCGGTCCTCGTCTTCCTGGAAACCGAGCTCGATCCTGTCCGGGGCGGGGGACCACGGACCATCGTGCGGCGTCACGGCCCGAACTTCGAGGGTGATCGAGGACGAGCCGGGACGAGGGATCGACGCGATGATCTGCTCGAGCGGACCGATCTTCACACGGGCGTCCACCGTGTCGTCACGGAGTTCACTCGCTGCCCAGTGGTCGTCATCGAGCCGGACAGTCAGACGGCCGGTGCCGGACGTGAAGGACGCGCCAGCCCTCCACTGCTGGTGTTTCGTCCGAACGGCGACGAGTGGCCTCGACAGTGGTTTCCTCGGCGACGCCGCGATGGTCATGCCACCGTCCGTCGCCGAGAGCAGTTCGGCCGGGTGCACGCCGGGGCTGACCCATCGAGGGTGCAACGGCGTGCTCGTGAAGTCGTCCACGAAAGCAGTCGTATCGACGGGCACGCTGTAGCGGTCCTCATCGATGACGGGCCAGTCGTCCAGCCAATCGACGCCGGCGAGGAAGGTCTCCCGACCGTTGACGTGGAACTGCGGAGTCATGCCGCGCGGCCGCACCCCGAGGTACACCGCGGCCCACGTGCCGTCGGCGTTCTCGACGAAGTCAGCGTGACCGGTGTTCTGCACTGCTTCGACCGTGCTGCGGTGGGTGAGAAGCGGGTTGGCCGGGTTCGCGGTGAACGGGCCGTCCATCGTGCGCGAGCGTGCGATGGTCACCATGTGACCGCGCTCGGTGCCACCTTCCGCGAGCAACAGATACCACCAGCCGTTCCGATGGAACAAATGTGGGGCTTCAGCGTGTGCGAAACCGTCGCCACCGTAGATCTGTTTCGGTTCTGACAACAGCTGGCCGGTGGTGGGGTCGACCTGCACCTGCATGATCGATGTGGCGCCGCTTCCCGCTGACCAGGTGAGGTGGCAGACGCCCTCGGCATCCCAGCTGAGGTCGGGGTCGATGCCCACTGCGCCGGCGGTGTACACGGGCGTGGTCCACGGTCCCGCAGGATCTTCGGCGCTGACGATCAGGTGCCCGTCCATGTACCGTCCGACGTTCGACGTGACCATGAAGAAGCGGTCGTCGTGGTGGCGGATCGTCGGGGCGTAGATGCCGGAGCTGCCGAAGGAACCACCCAGATCCAGCTGATCGTCTCGGTCGAGCACGTTGCCTATCTGGGTCCAGGTCACGAGATCGCGGCTGTGCAGGATGGGCACCCCTGGGGCGTACTCGAACGACGATGTGACGAGGTAGTAGTCCTCACCGACTCGGCAGATGGAGGGGTCCGGGTGGAATCCCGAGACGATCGGAGTGGCAGGCATGGTGCTCCTTCTGATGGGACCGATTGGATCGGCACGTCGAGGGGTCAGCGGGGGCTTCGCCGGACGGCGGGACTCGGCTGGCCGGTGTCAGCAGGTGTGCGTCATGTCGAACGCAGCGACGTCGTGAGGTGTCGGAGGCCGTGGGCGAACAAGATCTGCGATGAGAAGTAGTCGTGACCGACTGGGCCGGTCAGCAGCGTCACGTCGAAGTCGAGGTCCTTCAGGAGGTCCGTGAACTCGTGCGCGGCCGTGTACAGCGAGGGGATGTCGTAGACGCGGTCCACCTCAAGCTCTCCGACGGTGAGGACGAACCTGATGTCCTGGAGCGCGGGGGACTCGCGGAAGCGGGCGTACCACTCGCGAGGTTCGTGGCCTCGCTGCATGTAGGCGATGCCTGGCGAGGCGGCAATGACCTTCCCGAAGTGGGCCGCGCCGTGCGCAGCTGAGAGGATCGCGGCCTCGCCGCCGCCGCTGAACCCCGAGACGGTGTTCCGCGTCCGGTCGGTGGGGAACGCATGACGGGCGCGTACCTCGGGCACGAGTTCCTCGCAGACGAACCGGTCCAGCGGGACTTCGAACGTCACTTCGGCTTGACGGCTCTCGAAGGGGTTGTCGATGAACACCATCGCTGTCCGCGGGATGTCACCTGCCGATGTGAGGTGGGCGACGAGGTTCTGCGGGGGCATGACCTCCGCGAGGCAGCCGGCACCGTCGAAGGCCCATAAAACGTGTTCTGCCGGTTCATCACCGGGCGGTTGATAGACCCAGTAGCGCCGCTCGGCATCGAGGAGAGCGCTGTGGAAGGAATGCTCCGTCAGGGTGCCGGGAGCCGGCTGGGTGAGGGCTGCGACGAGATCTGCATCCCGCGTCGGGTCCAGGTCCAGGATGGAGGTTGGGTTGAGAGGGTCGGGCCGGAACGAGTACAGGGTCTCCATCTGCTCACCTGTCTCCAGCCAGGGGTCCCAGTGTCCGTGGATGTCGGGTGCGAAGTAGTACGTCACGCGGGTGTGCCGCGGGAGGCGCAAAGTGAGGTGGAACACGTCCGTACCGGGAAGACGGCGCAGGAGGTGCTGCTCCCAGTCGTTCAGGACGAGACCGCCCCCGATCCCGACGTGCTCGACCGTGCCCGTCTCGTCCCGCCACAGGAACGTGACGGCGACACCTGTCTCATCGCCTTCGATCGGTGCCACGAGAGGGCTGCCGCGCCTCTCGACATCAGCCCAGAAGTCCGTCAGGAGTCGCTCGTGGTCAGCGGATGTCCGCAAGCCCTGGCGCAGTTCCTCGATCCGAGCGCCCGAGAGGGGCTCGCGCCAGCCAGTTTCGTATCTCATCGGATGATCTCCTCGCTCAGGATGGTGCAACCGTCGGTGGTCACAGGTCGTCCCCTCGTCGGAGGACTTGCAGCCTTGGTGTGCTGTGGACGATCTGACCGCCTTGGATGATCGCGACGACATGGTCTGCGATGTCCGCGAGCACCCCGATGTCAGCGCTGGGATCGGCGTCGACGATGAGCAGGTCGGCGATGGCACCCTCTGCGACGACCCCGAGCTCACCGGTGCGTCCGAGCAGGTCGGCTGCAGTCACGGTCGCTGAACGGATTGCATCGATGGCGGGCTGCACCTGGGCCAGGAGACGGAATTCCTCGTTCTGGTGTCGCTGCATGCCGCCGAGCAGGTCGGAACCGTAGACGAGTTTGACGCCGGCGTCGTGGGCCCGTCGGATCGCATCCAGTCCGGTCTGCAAGACCGTGTCGACCTTCTGCCACATGCCTTCCGAGAGGCCGTGTTCGCGGCCTTCCTCCTGCAGTGCCCAGTAGGTGACGAGGGTGGGGACGAGGAAGGCGTCGCGCTCGCGGAACAGGGCCAGGCTCTCGTCGTCGAGCAGATTGCCGTGTTCGATGGAGCGCACTCCGGCTCGCAACGCCCGGTTGATGGCTCGGGCCGTGTACGCGTGGGCGGCGACGTACCGGTTCGCTGCGTCGGCTTCGTCGACCGCGGCTTGGATCTCGCCGAGGGAGTACTGGGTGGAGTCGATCCGGTCCGTAGGCGAGGAGACTCCGCCGGAGGCCATGATCTTGATGTGGTGCGCTCCCTTGCGGATCTCGTTGCGCACAGCCGCCCGCACCGCGTCGACACCGTCTGCGACAGTGCCGAGACCGCAGCTTCCTGGTGTGCCTGGTGAGTGCTCCTCACCGGGGAGGCGCATGTCACCGTGGCCGCCGGTCTGACTGATCGCGTGGCCGCAGAACAAGACGCGAGGTCCGACGACGAGTCCCTCCTGCTGGGCCTGGGCGAGTCCGTGGTCCGCGCCTCCCAGATCGCGGACGGTCGTGAAACCGCGCTGGAGGGTCTCTCGCGTGGCCTTGGCGGTGTGGGCGTAGACGTAGGACGCTGCGGTTTGTTCGAGGGCCCGGAAGTCGGCGCTGAAGGCGGTGAGGTGCACGTGCGCGTCGATCAGGCCCGGCATCACGACCGCGCCGGAGGCATCGAGCCGGGACCAGCCGCGCGCGTCGAGGTCGGTGCCGATCTCGGTGATCGTGCCGTCCTCGATGCGGATGTCTGCGGTCTGAGTGGTTCCGGTGGTGACGTCGAGGACTGCTCCTCCGGCCACGATCAGCTGCGGAACAGGGGCGGTCGACCTCGGCGGGCTAGTGGACATCGACCTCTCCGGTCCCCGCGACCGCGGCTCCATCGCTCGAGCCGTTCTCACCGGACGAGTCCGCGGCTGAGCGGTCTTCCTGGTCGGCGGCGATGACGTCCACCCGTCGTTCGCCGAGGCCGTCCGCCGACACGGTGATGGTCACCGTCCCTGCGCCGGTCGGTCGAACGAGAGCCAGCGCGCGTCCCTGGTACGTCCGGTGGGAGGTGCCGCCGTAGGGCTGGTCGTTGTCGGGCCGGGCGCTGCCGAGGGCTTGGAGAACCCCGGGCCCCGTCACGACCACGTGGACGTCTCGGTCGGCGCCGGGGTGGATGACGCCGTTCTCGTCCGTGAGATGGATGGTGACGTACGCGAGGTCGGTGTCGTCGGCGCGGATGACCGAGCGGTCGACATCGATGGCGAGACGCACGTCGTCCTGTGCCGTGTGGAGGGTGGTCCGGGCGGTCTCCTCACCGTTGACGTAGGCGATCGCGGTCACGTCACCGCGTGCGTATGTCGCGTCGAAGGTGGCCATGAAGGCGTGGTCGCGGCCGGCGGGCTTCTTTCCGAGCGAGGTCCCGTTGACGATGAGTTCGATCTCGTCGGCGTCGCTGTAGACCTCGACGGACGTCGCTGTGCCGTCGGCGACGTTCCAGGTCCAGCTCGACTCGGTGTCGCTCCAGGCCCACATGCCGGGACGGACGGCCCTGCCGTGGTTCTCGGGTCGGAACACGGCGATGTAGGGGCTGTGGCGAAGACCGTAGACGGTTTCGCGGTAGTAGGAGATGGGGCGTCGGTGCCCGGTGATGTCGTGATCCCCGGACCAGGCCGCGATCCAGGGGTACGGGGCCTCGAAGACGGGGGCCTCATCCGCGTACTGGACCCGGCCGATGCCGACTTCGCCGAGGTAGTCCCAGCCAGTCCAGGTGAAGTCTCCGATGATGTGAGCGTTGTCTTCGACGAGGCGCCAGTAGCGGGCGATGCCGGGAGGGAACGTCTCGCTTCCGACGATGATCCGGTCGGGGAAAAGATCTTTGTCGATGAGGTAGCGGCTGTCGCCGTAGTTCAGGCCGGCCACGTCCAGGAGTGCGAAGGACTCTTCGGTCTTCTCCGTCACGAGGGGGGAGGCGCTGACTTGGTTCATGAAGTCGGCGGCGGAATTCATGAGGTCGTTGACGCCGCCTCCGGTCTCCTGCCCGTCGCCGCCCGCTTGGCTGGCGTTGGCCTGCATCATCTGGACGACGTCCTGGAGGACGGAGACGAAGCCGTTGATGCCGTTGGTGACGAACCGTGTGGAGTCCAGGCTGCGGATCTTCTCGGCCAGGTGTCGACCCCACGTCGATCCCAGTGGGTCGCCGGTCTCGAGGATCTCGTTGCCGATCGAGTAGAACACCACGCTGGGGTGGTTGTAGTTCTTCGCGACCAGGGACTCGACGTCCCGTTCCCACCACTCCGCGAACGCCAGGGAGTAGTCGTAGGGGGACTTGCCTTCGGTCCACATGTCGAAGGTCTCGTCCATGACGAGCATCCCGAGGCGGTCGCAGGCGTCGAGCATCGCCTGACTCATCGGGTTGTGAGAGCTTCGGATGGCGTTGAAGCCGGCCTCTTTCAGCAGCTCGACACGTCGTTCCTCTGCGCGGGCGATCGTGGCGGAGCCCAGGGGGCCGTTGTCGTGGTGGATGCACGCCCCGCGCAGCTTGACGGTCTCCCCGTTGATCCGGAGACCTTTGAGGGGGTCGAGCTGCAGGGTGCGGATGCCGAGGGTGGTGTCGTGGGTGTCGAGGACGTCCGTCCCGTCGCGGAGGACGGAACGCACCATGTAAAGGGATGGCGAGTCCGGGCTCCACAACGAGGGGGCCTGGACGAAGAGTCGCTGCCGGACAGGTGCGCCCTCACGAGAGCGGACAGTGCTGGGGGAGGACGCCTCGGCCACGACGACACCGTCGGGGTCGACGATGACGGTGTCGACGATGCGCGTCACGGTGTGCAGAGAGTCGTTGTTGATCGGGGTCACGACCTCGACGACGGCCCGGTCGGTGTCGATGTCGGGGGTGGTGATCCTGATGCGATCGTGGGGGATGTGTGTCAGGTCGGACACGATGAGTCGCGTGTCGCGGTAGATGCCGGTGCCGGTGTACCAGCGGGAGTCGTCGTGGGCGCGCGCGTCGACGCGGATGGTGTTCTGTTCGCCGTATCGGAGGAACGGGTTCAGGTCGACGACGAAGGTGGCGTAGCCCGACGGGCGCTGCGCGGCGAAGGTGCCGTTCACGTAGACCATGGCGTCGCGGTACACCCCCTGGAACTCGAGGCGGACGACCTTGGTGCGGTAGTGCTCTGGGACGTCGAAGGTCTTTGAGTATTCGAAGACACCGCCCGGGAAGTAACCGTTCCTGCCACCTACTGTCTCGGCGGCTGAGCGCGGCTGTCCGATGATCGCGTCGTGGGGAAGCGTGACCGGCTCGCCAGCTGTGGGGGCGCCCTGCAGTTGTGCATAGGGGCTGACCTTGGGACGGACGGTCCATGAGTGGTTGAAGGAGGTGATGCTCATGTCACTGCTTTCCGTGGTCGCGGTGGTGGTCGTGTCGCGGGCTCAGGAGACGACGAGGATGGTCGAGAGGTCGGTGTCGGCGGAGGAGCCGCCGACCCAGATATCGATGTGGGTGCGGTCCTGTGTCCAGCCGCCGGTGGCGGCACTCCAGTGACGGAGCTCGTCGGGTCCGAGTGTGAAGGTGACGGTCTTGGTTTCCTTGGGCGCGAAGCTCACGCGTTGGAACCCCTTCAGCTCTTTGACGGGCCGAGAGGATGCCCCGTGTCGCTGGTGGATGTAGAGCTGCACGACGTCGTCGCCAGCATGGTCGGAGTCGTTGGTCACATCGAGTGAGACGGTGACGGTCTCACCACGTTCGATGACGGGCCGATCGAGTCCGAGGTCGTGGTAGCTGAAGGTGCTGTAGCTGAGGCCGTGACCGAAAGGGTAGAGCGGGGTGGACTCTTCGTCCCAGTAGCGCGTGCCCTGGTTCTCGGGCTGGAAGGTCCGGAGGTGTGAGTACACGAGGGGGACGTGTCCGACGTGACGCGGCCACGAGAAGGGGAGTCTGGCCGCTGGGGACACGTCGCCGAACAGGACGGACGCGACGGCATGGCCACCACGGCTGCCGGGGTACCAGACCTCGGCGATGGCGGCCGCGTGCTCGTCCGCCCACCGGAGATCGAGCGGTCGGCCGGACATCACCAGGACGATGACCGGGGTGCCGGTAGCGACGATCCGTTGCAGTTGTTCGAGCTGCCGGCCGGGCAGGTCGAGCGTGGACCGGGACGCGTTCTCGCCGATCTGGTTCTGCCGCTCACCCACGACGACGATTGCGACCTCCGCCTCGGCGGCGATCGCGACGGCGCGATCGATCTCGACATCGTCGTCGTGATCCGCTGGCGTGCCGACGACGGTGGCGTCCATCGCATCGAACATGGACAGGAATGTCCTCGCCGGAACGCCAGCCCCCGGCGCGAAGAGCACGTTCGCGCCGTCAGGGAGGCGCGATGTGATGCCCTCGAGGATGGTGACCGTGTCATCTGTGTCGTGATCGAAGACCCACGGGCCAAGAGTGTCGCGCTTGCTGTCCGCCAGTTGACCGATGACCGCGATCGACTTCGCGTTCGTATCCCGGAGGGGGAGGACGCCGTCGTTCTTCAGGAGGACGATGGACCGCTCGGCTGACGTGCGCGCGAGGTCCCGGTGTGACGCGTCGGCCAGGACGCCGGGAGCTGCGGTCTCGTCGACGTAGGGGGCCTCGAAGAGTCCCAGGCGGAACTTCGCCGTGAGGACACGGCGAACGGCAGCGTCGATCCGATCCTCTTGAATGAGCCCCTCTGCCACGGCCTCGGGCAGGGAAGCGAAGGCGGGTTCGGTCAGGCACATCTCCATGTCCAGCCCAGCCGTCACTGCCCGGGCAGCGGCGTCGGGCGAGGACGATGCGAAGTGCTGCGTGACGAGCGACTTGACGGCGTTGTTGTCGGACACGACGAACCCGTCGAAGCCGAGCTCGTCGCGGAGGATGTCGGTGAGCAGGTGATGGTTGCCGCTCGCCGGGACGCCGTTGAGATCCATGTAGGCGCTCATGATGGTGCTGGCCCCGGCGTTGATCGCCGCCGTGAAGGGTGGCAGGTAGACGTTCCACAGTTCGTTGTCGGAGATCTCCACGTCGTCGTAGTCGCGGCCGCCTCGAGCTGCTCCGTATCCGGCGAAGTGCTTCGGGCCCGCGAGGATGTTCTCGGGCCCGAAATTGCCTTGGAATCCGCGGACGTGGGCTGCGGCGATCGCGGATCCCAGGAACGGGTCCTCGCCGGCGCCCTCGATGATGCGGCCCCATCGCGGATCGCGGGCGATGTCGACCATCGGGGCAAAGGTCCATCGGATGCCGACCGCGCGGGCCTCGCGTGCTGCCACTGCCTGTGTGGCGCGCACCAGCTCCGGGTCCCAGGATGCAGCCATGCCGATCGAGGCCGGGAAGATCGTCCGGAGCCCGTGGATGACGTCGAAGCCGAACAGCAGCGGGATGCCGTGTGGAGACTGCTCGACAGCCGATCGCTGAAGTTCATTTGTCGTGGCCGGGTCCGTGACGAACAAGACCGATCCGGTCCCGCCGCTGGCGATCGCCGCCTTCAGCACCGCTGGTTGGCGGGCGAACGCCTGGTGTTCCGGAGGCAGGGACTCGTAGTCGAAGTCCTCCGGCACATCACCCACGGCGCCGAGGTAGAAGTACTGGCTGAGCTGTCCCGCCTTGTCCTCCAGGGACATCCGGCCCAAGAGGTCCTCGACGCGAGCGGATGTGTCGAGGGATGGGTCCTGATACGGGTGGGGTGTCATGCGGATCTTTCGGTGTCGGAGAACTCGTCGTGTCTGCTGGAGGTCGGCTCGGTCAGCTGTCGGCGGGAAGGGATGCGCCGTTGGTGCGGGAGATGTCGCCGAGCCAGGCCAGGCTCGGTTTCGGGTGCCGGGAGAAGTCGCTGCGGTCGACCCCGATGAGACCGAATGTCGGCTCCCAGTGGCCCCACTCGAAGTTGTCCAGAGCGCTCCAGTGGAGGTATCCGCGTACGTCGATTCCGTCGTGGAGGGTGCGGAGGAGCCCCTGGAGTGCACCCGTGGTGTAGGCGATGCGCTGCTCGTCGTCTGCCGTCGCGATGCCGTTCTCCGTGACGAGGATCGGGAGACCGGTCATCTCGTGGGCCCGGCGGATGGCGATCCCCAGTGCCTCGGGGCGGAAAGCATCACCCGTGAGGGTGTTGTTCGGGCTGGGCGCGGCGGTGACGAGACCGTTCTGGTCGACTTCTCGGGTCGAGTACGCCTGGACACCGATGAAGTCATCGCCCCGGGCTCCCTCGAGGTACAGGTCCTCACGCACCGAGCGCTCCGATTCGAGGTGGTCGGCGTTCTCCTTGGTGGCCCAGAGTCCCATCAGGGCCACGGTCCAGCCGACCTGCGCACGTGTCTTCGTCTTCAAGATGCTCCGAGCGGCACGGTGTGCCTCGACGAGCCGCTGCCCGACCACCGGCGAAGGCGGCGGGATGACGACCCCCTGGTCCTGCTGCACCGTGGGGGTGGCGAAGCCGGCGTTGGCGTCCGGGTTGATGGCCGCCGACATGAGGACCATGAGCCCCAGCATGTTGGGCTCGTTGATGGTGCACACCCATTCGACCCCGTCGAGGATCTTGGTCACCTCGGTCACGTAGGAGCTGAACCGATGGATGGCGTCGTCGCCCATCCAGCCGCCTTCCTCGACGAACCACTTCGGCGCGGTGAAGTGGTGGAGGGTCACGACCGGTGTGAGGCCGAGCTCAAGGGCTGTATCGATCATGCGGCGGTAGTGGTCGAGGGCCGCGCGCGAGAACTGGCCAGGCAGCGGCTCCACCCGCGCCCATTCGATGCCGAACCGGTACGTGGTGAGGCCGGCGTCGGCCAAGAGGGTCATGTCCTCGCGGTAGCGGTGGTAGCTGTCGACGGCGTCGCCGCTGGGTCCGAAGTGCGGCATGACCTGTTCATAGAACCACCAGTCACTGTTGACGTTGTTGCCTTCGATCTGGTGCGGGGCGGTCGAAGCGCCCCAGAGGAACGTCGTGGGGAAGTCGGTCATCGTCGTCTTTCTAGGATCGGGGACAGGGCCGTCGTCTCGGGTCAACTGGGCGTCTTGATGCTGGTGGTCGACTCGTTGGCGCGCTTGCCGAGGCTGATGGGCAGGATCGCGAGACCGCCGAGGACGGCGGAGGCCCCGGCCACGTAGTACACGGACGAGTAGTTCCCCGCCGCGACGGCGATGATGGCGCCGGCGAGGAAGGGGCCGACGGCCTGGGGGATCTGGTTCGCGAGTCCCAGGGTGGAGAGGAATCGTCCGTTCTGGTCCTCCTCTTGGGGAAGGACGTCGAGTTGCACGGCCTGGTCGACGGCGCCGTAGACACCGACGGCGAACGACAGGATGATGCCGCCCAAGATGTACTGCGGTACGCCGGTGCTGGTGCCCGTGACCACCGCAGCGATGCCGATCACGATGGCGCTGGTCCAGAGGAACGGTTTGCGCGTCCCCAGCTTGTCCGAGAGCCATCCGGACCCGAGCGCGCCCAGGATCGAGACGCCCACACCCGCAGTTCCGGCAAGGGCCACGATGCCTCCGACCTCGGCTGCCGAGAGCTGAACGCGAGAGGTCAGGAGGTACACGCCGTAGATGGACGTGAACGCGAGGGAGAGGAAGACGAGCGCTTTGCTCAGCCACACCCAACCGAGGTTGGAGTACTTCCTCGGGTTGAACCAGAACCCCTGGAAGATCTCGCTCGCCCGGACGGCGGAACGGGGGGTCGTCACGGGAACGTCCTTCATGGTGACGACGAAGACGAGTCCACCGAGGAGCGCGAGGACGCCGGGGATCAGGAACATCAGAGCCGGCATCTCCGTCAGTTGGCTTGCCAGGGTGATGCCGACGATCGGGCCGATGTAGGTGAGGGTGCCGTTGATGCCGGCCACGCGGCCACGCTGGTTCTCGGGCAGGCGATCACCGAAGAAGGCCAGGATCATGACTGCCGTGATCGTGTAGCCGATGTAGGCGATGGTCCAGCCCGTGATGAGGGCCCCGAGGTTCGGAAGGAACCCGATGATGGCAGCGCCCACCATGCCGGTGAGGACTCCGAGCAGGAGCCACGGCCGTCGGCGGCCAAGTTTGGATCGCGTCCTGTCGCTGAGGACTCCGACGAGCGGCGTCAGGAAGATGACGATGGTGCAGGGGATGCCGATCGCGAAGGCAAGGGCCGTGTTCCGAGCGTCCGGAGCCAGTGCCTGGATGCGCACCGCGAGAGAGAACGACGAGGGGGCGACGAACGCGATGTAGAGCGTGAGCTGAGCCAGCAGGGCCAGCACGATCTGCTTTTTGGGAAGACGGTCTGGTCCTCCGGGTGCCTCGGTGGCAGCAACGGCTGCACCGATTTCCTCGGAAGCTACCTCGAAGGCTGCAGCCGAGTTGGAAGGGGATGAGTTGGGGACATCCGACATTTCATGACCTCATTGTGATGAAACAAGCTATGGAGAGTGCGATGAGAAAGATAGATTCGCCGGAGTCTGTCTCGGACGGCTCTTACCTAGTGGCCGCTAGATTGTGTCTAGCGATCGGTAGATTACAGTCGGAGTCCGAGCTTGTCCAGTAGGGAGCCTCATGCCTGTCGTCACGACGCGAGCGAAGAAGCCACAAGTCCGCCTGGCGCCTGAAGTTCGGCGACGCCAGATCATCGATGAGGCCACTCGCTTGATCTCGCGGGCGGGATTCAATGCCGTGTCGCTGACGGACGTGGCTTCTGCGTGCGGGATCAAGGGGCCCTCGGTCCTTCACCACTTTCCATCGATGCAGGCCCTTCTCGCGGCCGTCCTCGCGCGCCGAGACGAGGTGGACACGATGGACACCCCGGTGTCGCAGGGGGGCTCGAGTCCCGAAGCTGTGGCAGCCGTACTGCGGAACGTCGTCGTCCGGAACCTCGAGCGTCGTGAGTTGGTGCGGCTCTACGTCGTGCTCGGCGCCGAGGCGGTCGACCCGGCCCACCCAGCCCACGCGTACTTCGCCGACCGCGAGGTGTCCAACTACGCGAACCTCGAGCAGTTCCTCAGCTGGAAGCGGGACGGGGCGCTGGCGGCTCGGGAACTGATGTCGTTCTGGACTGGCCTGGAGCGCCAGTGGGTCATGAACCCATCTGTCGACTTCCTGGCCGTTTGGGATCACTTTGCCGAGCGGTTCTTCGTCGCTGAGGAAAGGCGTGACGCGGCGTAGGTCGGACCCTGTCCCGCAGGGCGAACGCGCCAGGGTCTTTCGCGCCCTGGAATGAGCTGGTGCTCAGAGGCCGGTGGCGAGGTGTGGTGATCGTCACCATGCGCCAGGGGTCGGCCGAGGACCTACTGCGAAAGAGCCCGTGAGACCTGGCCGTTCGTCGACATGTTCAGCACCATCGGCGGCCGGGAACAGCTCTGCCGAGCGTCACGCGCGCGCAGCGTCCCGCGCGAGCGCGGCGTCGCGTGCCGCGACGAGCAGGTCGGTCAGCACCGTGCCGGTCGCCCCGCGGTCCTCCGGGTGCCACTGGACGCACCACACCGGCGCGGAGTCGTGCTCGACCGCCTCGACCGTGCCGTCGTCGGCCCACGCGACGGCCCGCAGCCCGTCGCCCAGCCGGCCGACCGCCTGGTGGTGCGAGCTGCGCACGACCAGCGACGTCGTGCCGAGCACCGACGCGAGCGTGCTGTCGTCGGCGAGGCGGACGGGGTGGTCGACCATGCTGTCCTCGACGCTGTCGGGGTTCACGTGGCCGGGGTGCTCGAGGTGCTGCACGAGGTCGCCCCCGAGCGCGACGTCGACCACCTGCATGCCGCGACAGATGCCGACCAGCGGCAGCCGCGCCTCCACGGACCCGCGTACGACGTCGAGCTGCACCCGGTCGGCCTCGGCGAAGGTCTGGCCGCGGCCGGGATAGTCGGCGGGGCCGCCGTAGTGGCTCGGGTCGACGTCCTCGCCGCCGGTGACGAGCACCGCGTCGGCCTGGGCCAGGGCGGCGCGCACGTCGCCGAGCCGGTTCGCCGGCACCCGCCGCACCGCGAAGCCGACCTGCTCGGCCGCGGCGACGACCGAGGTCGACAGGTCGTCGAGCTCGCGCTCGAATGCGGGGTCGTCACGGGCCTCGTCGGTGACGTCGAGGACCAACAGCGTCAGGAGGCGCGGTGCGGGCGAGTCGCTCATCCCGCCATCCTGGCACCGCGCGACGCTGGCCCCGATGCGAACCGGGCTGGACGGACGCGCCGCCCCACGCGACGATGACGGCATGACCGCCGACGCCGCGCCTCCCGCCGGGTTCCGGGTGGGCGGCGTGCGGCCCGAGTCCGCGGTGCAGGCGTTCGAGTTGGGCTACGAGGGCCACGACCTCGAACCCGGCCGCCCGGGCGACGACTTCTCGTGGCAGCACGTCGCCGTGGGCTCCGGTCCGGTGTCGCTCGTGAGCTGCCGGTTCGGGGCGTCCCTGCGGGGCACGGTGCGGCCGCCCGACGACTACGTCGCCGCCTGGTTCTCGACCGGCGGGGGAGTCGTCGACGTCGGTCGTGCCGAGGTCGGCGTGCGCAGCGGCGAGCCCTTCGCGTTCCCGTCCGACCGCGAGTTCACCTTCGACTACGCCGCCTACCGGCTGAACCTGTTGCACCTCGACCGTCGCTGGCTGGTCTGGTACGCCTCGGTGCGCGACGGGCGCGACCCGGCACCGCTCCGGCTGCGGCACGACCTCGTGCTCCGCGGCGACCGGCGCGTCGCATGGCGGAAGGCGACCGCGACGCTCGCCGAGGCGCTGCTCGGCCCGGCCGCGGCCACCGCGCTCTCGGTGGCCGACGCCACGGCCCTCGCCGCCGACACCCTGCTCGACGCCTTCGCCGAGCCCGCCGGCGGCCCGGGAGGCGCGGGTGCGGGGTCGGGGACGGGTGCCGGCCCGGCGCGCTCGGTCCGACGGTCCCGGCTCGACGCCGCCGTCGACTACATCGACGCCCACGCCGACCGGCCGATCAGCGCGGTCGACGTCGCCGAGGCCGTCGGCGTCAGCGCCCGGGTGCTGCAGAGCACGTTCCAGCAGCAGCTCGGCCACACGCCCACCGCGCACCTGCGGGGCGTGCGGCTGCAGCGGGCGCACGACGAGCTCGCCGCCCTCGAGGGGCGCCCGGGCGAGACGGTCGGCGCGGTCGCCCGCCGCTGGGGCTTCGCCCACCTCGGCCGGTTCTCGGAGCGCTACGCCCGCGAGTTCGGCGAGCGACCGAGCGACACGCTCGGCGGCCCCCGCACGCCCTGACGCCTCGGGGCCCGGCCTCGAGGCCGGTGTCGCACCGCGTCCCGTGCACTGCACCGCGTCGAGACGCGGCGTGGTGCACGAGCCGCGGTGTGCACGCGACCGGCCCGACCTAGTCGGTGCCGTCGATGCCGCCCAGCCGTTCGAGCACGCCGGTCAGGATGGTGCCGGCGGCGTCGGGCAGCACGTGGTGGTTCATGTAGATCGCCTCGAGCCAGGGCAGCACCTCGTCACGCCCCCAGCCGACGGCGTCCCAGTCGACGCCCGGCAGGGCCTTCGTGACGGGCTGGTCGGTGCGCGGGTCGAGCCAGGCCTCGGCGATCGCCACGCCGTCGGACGCCCCCTGCGGCGTCCAGCTGAGCGCGATCGGGTGGTCGTCGCCCTCGATGTGGTCGTGTTCGACGGCGCCCGAGCCGAGCCACGGCAGGGTCAGCAGCTCGCCCTCGATGTCGACCTCGACCAGGTCGAGCTTGCGGGGCTCCTCGACCTCGCAGACGTAGAGGTCGAAGCCGGCGTCGTGCCAGGCGGCGGCCTCGTCGACCTCGTCGAGCAGGTCGGGCATGCGCCGGTGCAGGTCGACGATCAGCCGGGTCGACCACTCGACGAGCACGCGCGTGTCGGCGACGCCGAACGGGCTGAGGTCGCTGTCGTCGCCGTTCGCGAGGTGGAAGTGGTGCTCGACCTCGCCGGAGGGCGTGGTCTCGAGATGCACCTGCCCGGTCTCGTAGCCGACGTAGAGCGCCGTGATCAGGTCGTCGTCGTCGTACTCGGCGTACAGGTTCGGCTTGCCGAGCGCCGTCGGCAGCGGCGTCTGCGCCGCCGGGCGCGGGCCCAGGTCGAACACGGCACGGAAATGGGTGGTGGGGAGCCTCAGGCTCATGTCGGTCACGGCGTGGGGTCCAATCGGTTGCTCACGCCAGGGTAGAGGACGCGGCCGTCCGTCCGCGGGCCGGTGACGACGAGGAGGCGCGCTCCGGGTCTCCCCGGAGCGCGCCTCCGCGTGTGGTCGCGTCGACTACGCGGCGACGGGGCTGCGCTGTCCGACGACCGAGCCGGCCTCGGCGGCCTCGGCCGACGCGTCGGCCCCGGCCACCGCACCTCGGCGGACGAACTTCTTCAGCACGACGAGCACCAGCGCGCTCACCACGGTCCCGGCGACGATCGCCAGCGCCCACATGCCCAGGTTGCCGATCGCGAAGAACACGAAGATGCCGCCGTGGGGTGCCTGCGACGTGACGCCCGCGGCCATCGAGATGGCTCCGGTCACCGCGCCTCCGACCATGCTGGCGGGGATCACGCGCAGCGGGTCGGCGGCGGCGAAGGGGATCGCGCCTTCCGAGATGAACGAGGCGCCGAGCAGCCAGGCGGCCGTGCCGTTGGAGCGCTCGACCTGCGAGAAGCCCTTGCGGTACAGGACGGTCGAGGCGAGGGCCATCGCCAGCGGCGGGACCATGCCGGCGCCCATGACGGCGGCCATGATCATCAGCGGGGCCGGGTTGTCGGAGAGCGAGCCCGCCGAGAGGCCGGCGACGGCGAACGAGTACGCGACCTTGTTGACCGGGCCGCCGAGGTCGATGCACATCATCAGGCCGAGGATGACGCCGAGCACGATCGCGCCGGTGCCGCTCAGGCCGTTCAGGAAGTCGGTCAGGGCGACCGTCAGGGCCGCGATCGGGCCACCGAGCACGAGCACCAGCAGACCCGAGGCGAAGATCGACGCGAACAGCGGGATGATCACGACGGGCATCAGGCCGCGCAGCCAGCGGGGCACCTCGGGCTTGCCGATCCAGTAGGCGGCGAAGCCGGCCAGCAGACCGCCGACGAGGCCGCCGATGAAGCCGGCCCCCATGAAGACGGCGACGGCACCGGCGACGAAACCGGGCGCGATGCCGGGTCGGTCGGCGATGGCGTAGGCGATGTAACCGGCGAGGGCGGCCACCAGGAAGCCCATGGACAGGTTGCCGATCTGGAACGCCGCGGCACCGAGGAAGTACATCAGGCCCTCGGGCGGCAGGTTGAAGAGCGAGTAGTCGGTGAGCACGGTCGCGGCGTTGCCCGCGATCTCGTAGCCCGAGAGCAGGAAGCCCAGGGCGAGCAGCAGGCCGCCACCGGCGACGAACGGGATCATGTACGAGACGCCGGTCAGCAACCAGCGCTTGAGCGACGAGCCGAGGCCCTGCCTCTCGGCGGTCGAGCCGGCGACGGCTCCGGCGGCCGTGCCGCCCACGCGGGCGGCGTTCGGGTCGTTCGCGGCGGCCAGCGCCTCCTTGACCATGGCGTCGGGGGCGTCGACGCCGCGCTTGACCGGGCCGCGGACGACGGGCTTGCCGGCGAAGCGACCCTGGTCGCGCACGTCGACGTCGACCGCGAAGATGACGGCGTCGGCCTCGGCGATGACGGCCGGGTCGAGCGGGGTGACCGTGCCAGAGCCCTGCGGTTCGATCTGCAGGTCGGCGCCGAGGCGCTTGGCGGCGGCGACCAGGGCGTCGGCGGCCATGAAGGTGTGGGCGATGCCGGTGGGGCAGGCGGTGACGCCCACCAGCTTCGGTCGACGGGCACCGCCCTCGGCCGAGGAGGCGCCGGTCGCGCCGGCCGCGGAGGTCGCGGTGGCGCCGCGCGTCTCGGCGACCTCGCCGCTGACCTCGTCGTCGACGAGCTCGACGATGTCGGCGGGCGTCCTCGCGGCCCGCAGCGCGGCGGTGAAGTCGTCGCGGATGAGCGCCCGGGCGAGGGTCGAGAGCACCGTCATGTGGTCGCCGTCGGCGCCCTCGGGCACCGCGATCATGAAGACGATGTCGGCGTCGCCGTCGGGGGCGCCGAAGCCGACCGTCCGCGCGAGGCGCGAGAAGGCGAGCGTCGGCTCGGTCACCGAGGCCGACCGGGCGTGGGGGATCGCGATGCCGCCGGGGACGCCCGTGCCGACCGACGCCTCGCGCTTGATGGCGTCGTCGGCGAGCGAGTCGGCCGAGCCGGCGCGGCCCGAGGCCGCGACGCGCGCCGCCAGGGCGCGGATGACGTCGGTCGACGTGCCGCCCAGGTCTTCGTCGAGACCGACGAGGTCGGTGCTGATGAGGGATGACATGCTGTTCTGCTCCTTGGGGTTGGGCGACGCTGCTCAGAGGTGCCCGACGGCCGCGGGGGCCACCGGGACGACGTCGATGTCGTCAGGGAAGGTCTGGTCGAGGCGGGGGACGATGCTGCCGGGCAGGGCCGCGGCGGCGGCCCCGGACGCGACGGCCTGGGCGAGGCGGGCCGGGGCGGGGGCCCCGGCCGTCTCGGCGAGCAGGTAGCCCGACAGCGACGAGTCGCCGGCGCCCACCGTGCTCAGGG
Source organism: Frigoribacterium sp. PvP054 (assembly GCF_040547465.1). Lineage (NCBI taxonomy): Bacteria > Bacillati > Actinomycetota > Actinomycetes > Micrococcales > Microbacteriaceae > Frigoribacterium > Frigoribacterium sp. PvP054. The sequence continues at coordinate 3,204 of NZ_JBEPPU010000020.1, read as the reverse complement.
CGGTGATGACGGGGGCGGCGGCGAACCACGACCCCTCGTCGTCGATCAACAGGGCGCCCGCGCTGCCGAGGGTGAGCAGCACGGTCTCGACGCCGAGCTCGCGCAGGCGGCGGGCCCCGGCGACGGCCGAGGCCGGGTCGGCCTCGTACGCCACGGGGTCGCCGCCGACGATCTCGGCGAGTTCGTCGGCGTTGGGCTTGACGAGGTCGATGCCGACGCCCGAGGCGATCAGCGCCGCGAACGGTTCGCCCGACGAGTCGACCGCGATGCGCGGGGCGGCGTCACCGCAGGAGGCGCGCACGGCTCGGACGACGTCGGCCAACCAGGTCGTCGGCAGGCCGGGGGGCAGCGACCCGGCGAGCACCAGCCACGAGGCGAGCGCCGCGTGCTCGACCACGAGGGCGGTGAGCTCGTCGACGTGGGCGCCGAGGTCGGGGCCGAGCTCGTTGACCTTCGTCGTCGTCCCGTCGGGCTCGGTCAGGGTGACGTTGGCCCGGAGCCGCTGGCTGATCGGCAGGTTGACGGTCGGCACGCCGCGCTCGCGGAGGGCGGCGAGGACCGGGTCGTCGAGCGCGCCGGGCAGCAGGGCCACGGTCTCGGCGCCGGACGCGGCGAGGGCCCGCGAGACGTTGACGCCCTTGCCGCCGGGCTCGTCTGTGGTGCTCACCGAGCGCTGCACCGACCCGCGCTGCAGCGCGCCCGGCAGCTCGATCGTGCGGTCGAGCGAGGGGTTCGCGGTGACGGTGAGGATCATGCGGTGCCTCCGGGCGGCGGGACGAGGTCGTGCGGGGGCACGAGGGGGCGGGTCGTGCGGACGGGGGCGAGGGCGGGGGCGCTCACGCGACGATCACCTCGACGTCGGCGAGCTCGAGGGCGTCGGCCAGGTCGGGGGCGGGGGTCGCGTCGGTGACCACCGTGTCGACCTCGGCCAGGCGCGCGAACCGCACCAGCGCCTCCTCGCCGTGCTTCGTCTGGTCGACCACGGCGACGACGCGGCGCCCGGCCCGCACGTAGGCGGACTTGACGGCCCCCTCGAACTCGTCGGGGGTCGACAGGCCGAAGCCGGCGCTCAGGCCGTTGGCGCCGACGAAGACGATGTCGGGGCGGAGCGCCTGGATCTGCTCGACCGTGCTCGTGCCGACGGCTGCGCTGGTGAGGCCGCGGACGCGACCGCCGAGCAGGTGCAGGTCGACGTGCGCGCTGTGCTGCAACAGGGCCGCGATGGGCACGGCGTTCGTGATGACGGTGAGGACGGTGCCGGGGGTCGCGGGAGTCCAGCGCGCGAGCTCGGCGGCGACGGCGGCCGTCGTGGTGCCGGCGTCCAGGGCGATGGACCCGGTGAAGGTCGGGGGCACGAGGTGGGCGGCGGCCCGGGCGACCGTGGTCTTCTCGGGGCTGTGCCGGGTCTCGCGCTCGCTGAGGCTGAGCTCGGTGACGCTCGAGCGGCCCGCGGCGACGGCACCGCCGTGGACCCGTTGCAGCAGACCGGACTGCTCGAGGGCGTCGAGGTCGCGCCGGACGGTCTCGGCCGTGACGTCGAGACGGAGGGCGAGGTCGCTGACCGAGACGCGGCCGTCGGAGCGCAGGGCCTCGGCGATCGACTCGTGGCGTTCGGTGGCGTACATGCGACCTCCTCGTCGTCTCGCCGTGCTGCTGATGTCCGTTCGGCTGTGGTCGACCCGCCGTTGCGCCGACTGTACGACGCTTCAGGGCCGAAAACAAGACAAAAGCAGAAAAACGAAGAAGAACACAGATCCAAAGCTGGACCGGGCCCGCCATGTCCGCAATGCGCACTCTCGACGATCTGGCTAGATCATCTAGCTACTCACCTGTCAGAGTTGTCGACGTACCGGTTCACGGCGGTACGGGCACCGACTTCACGGGCGGCGTCCCACGTTCCAGCAGGTTCCTCAGGTGGCGCAGGGTCACCAGAAATGAGAAGAACATGACCATCAGCAGCACCTCCCTCCAGGGCCTCGGCCACGAGCAGCTCGTCTCCCTCGTCCGCGGCACGGTGGGTTCGGCCCGCCCCACGGCGACCCGCGCCACCACCGGTCGGGTCGACTCCGGCCTCTACCGCCGCGACCCCCGCGTCCCCGCGGCCCGCATCGAGACCTACCCGCGTCGGCGTCGTGCCCGCGCGGCAGCCGTCTCGCTCGCCGCTCCCGTCGCCGCCTCCGTCTCGGCGGTTGTCGCGGTCGACGAGCCCACCTACGCCGACTTCCTCGTGGCCGCCCCGGCCCACGCGATGTCGGCCTGAGGCAGGCTCGATGACCTTCGCGCAGCGCATCCTCGCCGACCAGGTCGGCGACCACGTGTCGTACTTCGACACCGCCCTCGACGACACCGACGACCTCGACTGAACGGCCCACCATGACCCCCTCGCTCCCCTCCCTCGACACCCTCGTCCACCCCGACCTCCACGAGTACGTGGCCGACCGCTACCCCTTCGTGGCGGGCCTGGTCGACGACGACCAGATCTGATCACCCCGGGCCCCGGCCCGGTGCACGACTTCGGACGGGCTGACGCCCGGCCCGTCGACGGTGCGTACCAGCGACCCGCAGCGCGGGACGCCGACGAGCACCCCACGAGAGCCCCCTCACCCGCCCGGTGAGGGGGCTCTCGCGTGTCCGCGGGGGCGTCGGCGTCGCGGACGCGACGGCTTCATGTACGCGGCGGTCGCGAGCTACGTCTGCCAGGCGTGGCGCCGGCTCGACCTGCGCGTCGACCCCGTGCCGATGGCGGCGACCATGGCCGTCGCGGTCGGGTTCTACGTCAACTTCTTCACCAACCACTGGGTGACCGACCTGCGCTGGGTGCTGCTCGGCGTCGCCACGCTGCTGATCGCGCGGCGGTCGGTGACCTTCCGCGTGCGGGGCGTCGACCGGCGCATGCCGTTGCTCGTGTCGTTCGCCCTGATCGGCGTGTTCATCTGGGTCGCCGAGAACGTCGCGACCCTGCTCGGGGCCTGGACCTACGCCTCGCAGGCCGACGGCTGGAGCCTCGTGCACCCGAGCAAGATCGGCTCGTGGATGGTGCTCGTGATCTTCAGCTTCGTGCTGGTGCTCTGGCTGAAGCAGCGGAAGGGCGGCTCGACGGCCCCGGCGGCCTGAGGTCGCACCACCGTCGCGTCGTCGAACCACGCTCGGGGGTGGTTCGACGACGCGGACGTGGTGCGGCCTCGCGTGCGTGAGCCGCGCGAT
>NZ_JBEPPU010000019.1:0-31811 GCF_040547465.1 Frigoribacterium sp. PvP054 | reverse complement strand
GCCTCGCCCGCCCGCCGCGCGCCCGGGCACCCGTCCCGCGGCCGGGCGCGGGGGACCCCCCCCGGGGGCCCCCCCCCCCCGGGCCCCCGCGCGCGCCCCGCCCCCCCCCCCGCCCGCCCCCCCGCCCCCCCCCCCCCCCCGCGCGCCCCCCCCCCCCCGCCGCGGCCCCCCCCCCCCCCCCCCCGGGGGGGGGGGGGGGGGGGGGGGCCCCCCCCCGCGCGCCCCCCCCCCCCCGCCGGGGGGGGGGCCCCCCCCCCCGCGACGGTGGTGCGACCTCGGAGGCGTCCCTCGTTAGGGTGACGGGAGCGCCGGGCGCAGGGAGCCCGACGCAGATCACGAGGGAGCCCCGATGGCCACGTCCATGCGCAGAACGGCCGTGACGGCCGCCACCACGGGCGTGCTCGCCCTCGGCCTGCTGCTCGCCGGCTGCACGTCAGGAGGCGCGGCTGGCGACGACGACGCCGCGTCCGGCGGGTCGTCGGCCGGCTCCGGCGGCTCGGGGTCGACCGCGTCGGGCGAGGGCACCTTCGACGACCTCGCCAGCTGCGACGACGTCGGTGCGGCGCTCGGCGACGTCGTCGACGGCCTCGAGCCCCGCGACGACAGCACGTTCTCGGGCGACCAGGCGAACTGCCAGTGGGCGACCCCGACGACCGAGGCCACCGACGCGGCCGACGTGACGGCGATCGTCGTGCTGGCCCAGCGTCAGGAGTTCAGCGCCGACGACATCAGCTCGCAGACCTCGCAGATCGAGGGCACCGAGGGCGTCGAGACGGTCGACGACTCGCGCGTGGCGGCCTTCGGCGGGCAGGCGTTCTCGCAGACGGTGACCCAGCAGGGCATCACGGCGTCGGCCAGCACGATCCTGTCGCCGCACGGCCTGATCGCCGTCACGGCGACGGGTGCGGGCGACACCGCCCCGCTCAGCACCGACGAGACCCTCGACGCCGCCTACGGCCTCTTCGACTGAGCCCGCGCCGGGGCGGGCGTCGTCCTCGCGACGCGCCCGCGCCTCCTCGGCTCGTCAGCCGACGCTGATGCGGTCGAGCACGAAGTCGGCGATGACGCGTTGCCCGGCGTCGTTCGGGTGCACCCCGTCGGCCGAGAGCAGCGATGCGACGCCGTCGGCGGGCAACGCGTCCGCGAGGTCGACGTAGGCGCTGCCCGACTCGCTCGCGAGCCGTTCGACGACCCCGCGGTAGTCGTCGACGTCGCCGGCCAGCCCCCGCGTGAGGTTCGTGCCGGGCACGAACTCGCCGATGAGCATGATCGACGGCGGGTCGTCGAGACCCTGCAGGCCTTCGATCAGGGTGCGGTAGTCGTCCTCGAACTCGGCGGGCGTGCGGGTGAACGCGTCGTTGGCGCCGAGCGTGACCGTCACGAGGTCGGGGGCCGCAGCGGCGACCGAGTCGAGGAACCCGGGCAGGTCGGCCGTGAAGGTGCGAGCCGTCGCGCCCGAACGCGACGAGTCGAAGAGCGAGACGCCGCGGTCGCGGTCGCCGTCGTACGCCGTGAGGCCCTCGAGGTCGACGGCCGAGTGGGCGTGGATCGTCACGGTGTGCTCGCCCGCGTCGAGGCCGGTCACGGGGGTGATGCCGCTCGTCGCCGTCGAGTCGTGCGTGTCGACCTCGACCGCGTCGCCGTCGTCGATCACGTAGCTGAAGGTGCCGCGGCCGCTCGTCCACCACAGGTCGAGGTCGGTGCCGGTGAACGGGTAGGTCGTGGTCGCCCCGGCTCCCAGGGTGACCGAGCGGTAGCCGAGGTCGGCGGTGCGGGCCGAGGCCGACACCGGCCCCTCGCTGCTCGTCGCCCAGCGCGCCCAGGTCGACGCCGGCGGGGCGACGGCGAACGCGGCGGGTCGGTAGCCGATCCCGCCCGGGACGTCGTCGGTCGGATAGCGCTCGCGCAGGCCGTCAAGGGTGAGGTCGATCCAGCGGGAGTCCACGGTCGAGGCACCCATGCCCTCGGTGATCGAGTCGCCGACGGCGACCCAGCGGGCGGGGTAGTCGTCACGGTCGTCGAGGGCGGTCGCCCAGTCGGCGAGCTCCGAGGAGGCGCGGGTCGGGCCGGCCGACGAGGTCCCGTCGACGGAGGCGCCGCCCGTGGGCTCGCTCGGGTCGGTCGGGTTCGCCGTGCAGCCCGTCAACAGGGCGAGGGCAGCGGCGACCGCGACCATTCGGGTGGTACGGGTCATGACGACGACGGTAGTCGAGCGGCTCGTCGCCGGTTCGCCGGCACCGCGGGGCCGGCGCGGCGGCCGGCCTCCCGCGGGGTCACGACTCGGTGACGGTGCCGTTCTCGACGCGCCAGTGGCGGTCGAGCCGGACGGTCTCGAGCATGCGCCGGTCGTGGGTGACGAGCAGCAGGGTGCCGTCGTACGACTCGAGGGCCTGCTCGAGCTGCTCGATCGCGGCGAGGTCGAGGTGGTTCGTGGGCTCGTCGAGCACGAGCACGTTGACGCCGCGGGCCTGCAGCAGGGCGAGGCCGGCGCGCGTGCGCTCGCCCGGTGAGAGCTCGTCCACCGGACGTGAGACGTGGTCGGCCTTCAGCCCGAACTTGGCGAGCAACGTGCGCACCTCGGCCTGTGGCCAGTCGGGCACGAGCGCCTCGAACGCGTCGGCCAGCGGCACGTCGCCGGCAAGGAGCGCCCGGGCCTGGTCGATCTCGCCGACGGCGATGCTGGCTCCGCGACTCGCGCTTCCTTCGCTCGGTGCCTGCCGGCCGAGCAGGCCGCGCAGCAGCGTCGACTTGCCGGCGCCGTTGGGGCCGGTGATGCCGATGCGGTCGCCGCCGTCCACCTGCAGCGAGACCGGACCGAGCACGAACTCGCCCGTCGCCGGGTCGCCCTGGCGGAAGACCGCGCCGCTGAGGGTCGAGACGACGGCGCTCGAGCGGGGCGCGGCGCCGATGGTGAACTCGAGCTGCCATTCTTTGCGGGGCTCGTCGACCTCGTCGAGCCGGGCGATGCGGCTCTCCATCTGGCGGACCTTCTGGGCCTGCTTCTCGCTCGACTCGGCCGAGGCCTTGCGGCGGATCTTGTCGTTGTCGGGCGCCTTCTTCATCGCGTTCCGGACGCCCTGGCTCGACCACTCGCGCTGGGTCCGGGCGCGGCCGACGAGGTCGGCCTTCTTCTCGGCGAACTCGTCGTAGGCCTCGCGGGCGTGGCGACGGGCGGTCTCGCGCTCGTCGAGGTAGGCGTCGTAGCCGCCCCCGAAGACGCGGTTCGACGACTGGGCCAGGTCGAGCTCGAGCACCTTCGTGACGCACCGCGCGAGGAACTCGCGGTCGTGGCTCACGAGGACGATGCCGCCGCGCTGACCCTGGACGAAGCGCTCGAGCCGCTCGAGCCCGTCGAGGTCGAGGTCGTTGGTGGGCTCGTCGAGCAGGGCCACGTCGAAGCGGCTGAGCAGCAGGGCGGCGAGACCGACGCGGGCCGCCTGGCCCCCGCTGAGGCCGGTCATCGGGCTGTCCGGGCCGACGGCCGCCTCGTCGTCGCCGGTGCGTCCGCCGGTCGCGAGGCCGAGGTCGGCGAGCACCTGCGGCAGGCGCTCGTCGAGGTCGGCGGCGCCGCTGGCGAGCCACCGGTCGAGGGCGGTCGAGTAGACGTCGGCGGGGTCGAGCCCGTCGGCGCGCGGGGCCGGGTCGGGGTCGCCCAGGGCGGCGGCGGCGGCGTCCATCTCGGCGGTGGCCTGCGTGCTGCCGGTCCGACGGCCGATGTAGTCGGCGACGGTCTCGCCCGGCACGCGCTCGTGCTCTTGCGGCAACCAGCCGACGAAGGCGTCGCCCGGGTTCAGGGTGACCGTGCCGGCCTGCGGCTCGTCGACCCCGGCGAGGAGGCGCAACAACGTCGACTTGCCGGCCCCGTTCACGCCTACGACGCCCACGACGTCCCCCGGCGCGACCGTCAGGTCGAGGTCGTCGAACAGGGTGCGGTGCCCGTGGCCGCCGGCCAGGCCCTTGGCCACGAGTGAAGCGCTCATCCGGCCATTCTCGCGCACCGGAGGTGTCGAGCACGGTCGGTCCACGGGCGGCGTGGTCGGCCGTCGTCCGGCCACGCCTGGCATGCTCGACGCATGGCCACCCTCACTCGCCCCCGCCGCGGCAAGATCATCGCCGGAGTCTGCGCCGCCCTCGCGAACCGCTTCGGCATCAGCGCCTTCCTGGTGCGGCTCCTGTTCGTGCTGTCGATCGTCCTGCCCGGGCCGCAGGTGCTCGTGTACCTGGTGCTCTGGGTCGTCTTCCCGAAGGAGAACCGCTAGGCCCACGCGACCCGGGGCGCCGGGTCAGCGCCTCGGCAGGGACCTCAGCAGCGCCTCCTGCAGGTAACCCAGCCAGTCGAAGACGTGGCCCATCGCGCGCAGCTGCGGGTCGTCGCTCGGGGCGACGCCCTCGGTCGTGACGCCGAGGCGCTCGCCGAGGGTCAGCCGGAGGTCGTTCAGCGTCCGCAGCCACGACTGCTGCGCCGCCCGGTCGAGCGACGTGCCCGGTTCGTCGAGCCCGGCCAGCACCGCGCGCCCGTTCTCGACCTTGCGCCGGGTCAGGTCGTCGGCCGTGAACCGACGGAACTCCGCGGTCGCCTCGTCGTCGTCGCGGTACGCCGCGGGCAGGAGGCGCGCCAGGGCCGGATCGCCCTCGTCGCCCTTCTCGAGCAGCCCCAGCAGCTGGCCGACCAGGTCGGTGAGCAGGCCCCGCTCGTCGGCGTCGAGCCGCACGCGCACCTCGTCGCCGCCCCGGGCGCGGACGAACGGCACGAGCGTCACGCCTCGTCCTCCTTCGACAGGGTCGCCCACAGGCCGTAGTCGTGCATCGCCTCGACGTGGCGTTCCATCGCCTCGCGGTTGCCCGTCGCGACGACCGCACGGCCCTCGGTGTGCACCCGCATCATCAGGCGCTTCGCCTCGGCCCGGCCGAAGCCGAAGTAGGTCTCGAAGACGTGCGTCACGTACGTCATGAGGTTGACCGGGTCGTCCCAGACGAGCGTCACCCACGGGGTGTCGGGAGAGGTCAGGAGGCGCGGGTCGGCCTCCGTCCCCGTGCGGGTGTCGTCGAGGGTCGGGCTCACCCGTCCAGGGTGTCACACGGGCCCCGTGAACGGGCCGTCGCCCGGGGCGTCGCGCGGGGCGCCGCGCCGCTTCCGGCCCCGGGGTGCGCTTGTTATGCTGGGCGCGTCGCGACTGGCGTTCAGATGGTCACCATCGGGGAGCGACTGACACACGTGCGTGGCCGTACGCCTGGGCCACGACATCCGACCCTCCGTCCGTCCCGTGTGCCAAGGAGTCCTCCGTGACCATCTCCGACCAGACCGCCCCCTCGACCGGCGCCGCCTCGACCGACCGCCAGCCCTCGACCTTCAACGAGCCGCTCTCGGTCGTCGACCCCGAGATCGCCGCCGTCCTCGAGCAGGAGCTCGGCCGTCAGCGCGACTACCTCGAGATGATCGCGTCCGAGAACTTCGTGCCGCGTGCCGTGCTCGAGTCGCAGGGCTCGGTGCTCACCAACAAGTACGCCGAGGGCTACCCCGGGCGCCGCTACTACGGCGGCTGCGAGTTCGTCGACGTCGCCGAGAACCTCGCCATCGAGCGGGCCAAGTCGCTGTTCGGCGCCGACTTCGCCAACGTGCAGCCCCACTCGGGCGCGCAGGCCAACGCCGCGGTGCTGGCCGCCATCGCCGACATCGGCGACACGATCCTCGGCCTCGAGCTGTCGCACGGCGGTCACCTCACCCACGGCATGAAGCTCAACTTCTCGGGCAAGATGTACCAGGCCGTGGCCTACGAGGTCGACCCCGAGACCTACCTGATCGACATGGACGTCGTCCGTCGCCAGGCGATCGAGCACCAGCCCAAGGTCATCATCGCCGGCTGGTCGGCCTACCCCCGCCAGCTCGACTTCGCCGCCTTCCGCGCCATCGCCGACGAGGTCGGCGCCTACCTCTGGGTCGACATGGCGCACTTCGCCGGCCTCGTCGCCGCGGGTCTGCACCCGTCACCCCTGCCGCACGCGCACGTCGTCTCGTCGACCGTGCACAAGACCCTCGCGGGCCCCCGCTCGGGCGTGATCCTCTCGAACCACGAGCCGCTGTTCAAGAAGCTCAACTCGGCCGTGTTCCCGGGCCAGCAGGGCGGCCCGCTGATGCACGTCATCGCGGCCAAGGCGACGGCGTTCAAGCTCGCCGCCGAGCCCGAGTTCAAGGACAGGCAAGAGCGCACCATCCGCGGCGCCCAGGCTCTCGCGGCACGCCTCACGGCCGACGACGCGAAGGCCGCCGGCATCGACGTCCTGACCGGGGGCACCGACGTGCACCTGGTGCTCGTCGACCTGCGGGCCAGCGAGGTCGACGGCAAGCAGGCCGAGAACCTGCTGCACGAGGTCGGCATCACGGTGAACCGCAACTCGGTGCCGTGGGACCCTCGTCCGCCCATGGTCACCTCGGGTGTGCGCATCGGCACCTCGGCCCTCGCCACGCGCGGCTTCTCGGACGCCGAGTTCGCCGAGGTGGCCGACATCATCGCGCTCACGCTGATGCCGTCGCCCGACGTCGAGGCCCTCGCGGCCCGCGTCAAGGCGCTGACCGACGCGTTCCCGCTCTACGCGTGAGCGCTGACGTCACGGCCGGCACGCCGGCGGGCGTCGCTGCGGGGTCGAGTGTCGGTGACGCCATCGGCGTCGGTGGCAGCGGCGGCAGCGCCGGCCTCGGTGGCAGCGGCGGCGGTGTCGGTGACGGCGTCGGGGCTCCGTCCGGAGGCGCGGTGACGATCGAGCGCCCCCGGTTCGTCCCCGGCGACGAGACGTCCGCGGTGAAGATCGACGGCACCGCCCTGGCCGCGGCCGTGAAGGACGACCTGCGCCACAGGGTCGATGCCCTGAAGGCTCGTGGCATCGCGCCCGGGCTCGGCACGATCCTGGTCGGGGCGAACCCCGGCTCGCTCTCGTACGTCGCGGGCAAGCACCGAGACTGCGCCGAGGTCGGCATCGAGTCGATCCGCATCGACCTGCCCGACACGGCGACCGAGGCCGAGATCCGGCAGGCGATCGAGACGATGAACGCCGACCCGGCGGTGACCGCGTTCATCATCCAGCTGCCGCTGCCTGCGGGCATCGACCCGACGGCGATGCTCGAGCTGATGGACCCCGCCAAGGACGCCGACGGCCTGCACCCGGTCAACCTGGGCGAGCTCGTCCTGGCCGTGCCCGGGGGCAAGGGCTCGATCGACACGCCCCTGCCCTGCACCCCGCGCGGCATCGTCGAGATGCTGCGGGCCTACGAGATCCCGATCGCCGGCACCCACGTCACGATCATCGGCCAGGGGCTCACGGTCGGGCGCCCCCTCGGGTTGCTCCTGACCCGCCTCGAGGCGACGGCCACCCTGACGCACTCGAGGACGGTCGACGTCGCCGCCGAGGTCCGTCGTGCCGACATCGTCGTGGCCGCCGCCGGGGTCGCAGGGCTGGTCAGGCCGGACTGGGTGAAGCCCGGTGCGGCCGTCGTCGACGTGGGCATCACCCGCGTGCTGAACGAGGAGACCGGAAAGTACAAGCTGCGCGGAGACGTCGACCCGGCCGTCGCCTCGGTCGCGGGCTTCCAGTCACCCGTGCCGGGAGGCGTCGGCCCGATGACCCGCGCCATGTTGCTCAAGAACGTGGTCGAGGCCGCCGAGCGCCGCTGACGCCCCCGCACCACGTCAGAAGATGGGCACAGCGCCAGGTTTTCCCCTGGCGCCGTGCCCATCTCGTGGTGGCGTGGCCTTGCCCGTGGTGCTGCGTCGGGCCGTGCCCTCTTTCCGCCATGAGGTAAACACGCCGCCACGCACTGTCGTGGCGGCGTGTTTACTTCGTGGCGGGCTGTGCCGCTGGTGCATCCAGCACGCCAGAAAATGGGCACAGCGCCAAGTCTTCACCTGGTGCTGTGCCCATCTCGTGGTGCTGTGCCCATCTCGCGGTGGTGTGGCCGTCTCGCGGTCCCGACCACCTCCTCACGCCGCCCGGCTGCCCGACTGCCGGCCGTACGCCGCCCGGCGGCCAGGCCTCAGGCGTCGCGGCGGGCACCCTCGGCGGCGTGCACGGTGAAGACGGTCGGCGCCGTGTGGCCGGCCTCGGCGAAGGCGGCGAGGATCGCGGCCTCGACGTCGGCGCGGGCCTCGGTCGGGACGAGGGCGATGGCCGAACCGCCGAAGCCGCCGCCGGTCATGCGGGCGCCGACGGCGCCCGTGGCCTGGGCGGTCGCGACGGCGAGGTCGAGCTCGGGCACCGAGATTTCGAAGTCGTCGCGCATCGACACGTGAGACGCGTCGAGCAGGTGGCCGATCGCGCGGGGGCCGTCGGTGCGGAGCGTGCGGACGGTGTCGAGCACCCGCTGGTTCTCGGTGACGACGTGGCGGACGCGGCGGAACGTCTCGTCGTCGAGCAGCTCTTCGGCCCGACCGAGGTCGTCGGCGTCGAGGTCGCGCAGCGAGTCGACGCCGAGCGCGGCGGCGCCCTTCTCGCACGAGGTGCGGCGCTCGACGTAGCCCCCCGTGGCGTGGGCGTGTTCGACGTGGGTGTCGACGACCAGCACCTCGAGGCCGGCCGCGGCGAAGCCCAGGTCGACGACGTCGGCGTCGAGGCTGCGGCAGTCGAGGAACACCCCGGAGTCGGTGCGCCCGAGCAGCGAGGCGGACTGGTCCATGATGCCGGTGGGCGCACCCACGGCCTCGTTCTCGGCGAGCTGTCCGACCGCGGCCAGGGCCGAGCGGTTGACGTCGAGCGCCCACAGCTCGGCGAAAGCGACGGCCACCGAGCACTCGAGCGCGGCGGACGACGAGAGCCCGGCGCCGACGGGCACCTCGGATTCGACGAACAGGTCGAGCCCCGGGACGGCGGACAGGTCGATGGTCGACAGGTCGCCGCCGGCGGCGGCGAACGACGGCGAGTCGGCGCGGTCGCGTGCCACGGAGAGTGCCCAGGCGATGCCGAGCGCGTACGCCGACCAGCCCGACATCGAGGCCGGGTCGAGGTCGTCGAGCGACATCTCGTGCACGCCCGCCTCGAACGACGACGCGACGCGCAGCAGGCGGTCGTCACGGCGGCCGACCGTGACGGTGGTGCGGCGGTCGATGGCGAACGGCAGCACGAAGCCGTCGTTGTAGTCGGTGTGCTCGCCGATCAGGTTCACCCGACCCGGGGCGGACCAGCGACCGGCGACCTCGGTGTCGAAGACGTCGGAGAACCGTGGGGGAGTGGTGGTGTCGGTCATGCTCGCTCGATCGCCTCTCGGATTCGGTCGGCCTGCACCTCGGGGACGAGGTCGCCCACCCAGGCTCCCATCGCCGCCTCGGAGCCTGCCAGGAACTTCAGCTTGCTCTCGGCCCGACGCGGCGACGTGATCTGCAGCATCAGCCGGACGGTGTCGCGGCCGGTGCCGACCGGTGCCTGGTGCCAGGCCGCGATGTAGGGGGTCGGGTCGTCGTACAGGGCGTCGACACCGCGCAGGAGGCGCCGGTACAGGAGCGCGAGCTCGTCGCGTTCGTTGCCGGTCAGCGCCGCGAAGTCGGGGACGTGACGGTGCGGCAGCAGATGGATCTCGATCGGCCAGCGGGCGGCGAACGGCACGAACGCCGTGAAGTGCTCGCCGGCGAGGACGACGCGGGGGCCCGAGCGCTCGCGGTCGAGCAGGTCGGCGAACAGGGTCGGGCCGTAGGCCTCGATGCTGTCGAGCAGGCGGGTGGTGCGGGGCGTCACGTAGGGGTACGCGTAGATCTGGCCGTGAGGGTGGTGCAGCGTGACCCCGATGGCCTGGCCGCGGTTCTCGAACGGGAAGACCTGCTGGATGCCGGGCAGCGCCGACAGGGCCGCCGTGCGGTCGGCCCACGCCTCGACCACGGTGCGGGCGCGCGACTCGCTGAGGTCGGCGAACGAGCCGTGGGTCTCGGGGCTGAAGCAGACGACCTCGCAGCGACCGACGCTGCGCAGGGTGCGTTCGAGCCCGATGCGGCCGAGGTCGTCGAGGCCGGCGGGCGCGTCGTCGCTCTCGAGCAGGGGCCCGAACGACGGCGAGCGGTTCTCGAACACGGCGACGTCGTAGACGTCGGGGATCTCGGACGGGTTCGACTCGCTGGCCGGCGCGAGCGGGTCGAGCTCGGCCGGCGGCAGGAACACGCGGTTCTGCCGGGAGGCGGCGATCGACACCCATTCGCCGGTGAGGGCGTCCTGCCGCATGGTCGCCGTGTCGGGTCGGGGGTCGAGGGTGCGGGCGTCGACGCGTCGTTCGGCCGACAGGGTCGTGTCGGCGTCGTCGAAGTAGATGAGCTCGCGGCCGTCGGCCAGGACCGTCGCGCGCTTCGTGATGGACGACATCGCGCCTCCTTCTGTTCGGGGCACTCGCGACCGCGACTTGCAGTTGCGAAAGTACGTGAAAGCATACGAAACTGGCCGGGTGAACGCCAACTCCACCCCCCGGCCCGAGACACCGCCCGCGGTGCTGCCGGGAGAGCGTCGGCGCGACCGCATCGCCGACCTCGTGGGGCGGCGCGGCTTCGTGCGCACGGCCGAGCTGGCGCGTGAGTTCCGGTTGTCCGAGGTGACCATCCGCACCGACCTCGAGAGCCTCGCGGCCGACGGCCTGCTGTCGCGCGTCCACGGCGGGGCCCTGTCGGTCGACCGGCCGGCCGAGCGTCCGTTCGAAGAAGAGAGCTCGGTGTCGACCGAGGCCAAGCGGGCCATCGGGGTCGAGGCCGCGTCGCTGGTGCGCTCGGGCGACTGCGTGGTGCTCGACGTCGGCACGACCACGACGCAGATCGCCCTGGCGCTGCTCGAACGTCACGAGCTCGAGGGCGTCGTCGTCGTGACGAACGGGCTCACCATCGCGTTGGCGCTCGAGCAGGCCGTGCCGCGGTTCACCGTCATCGTGTCGGGCGGCACGCTGCGTCCGTTGCAGCACTCGCTGGTCAACCCGTTGGCGACGAGCGTGTTCGCCGGCATCACCGCCGACCTGGCCTTCATCGGCTGCACCGGCGTGCACGCCACCCACGGCGTCACGAACGTGAACCTGCCCGAGACCGACCTCAAGCGCCTGATGACCCAGACGGCCCGCCGGTCGTACATCGTCGCCGACGGCAGCAAGCTCGGCGAGGCCCACCTCGGCGTGATCGGCCCGCTCGACACCTTCGAGGCGCTCGTCACGGCGGGCGCCGACGACGCCGCCGTCGCCGAGCTGCGGCGGGCGGGCCTCGACGTGGTGGCCGCGCGAGGAACGACCGCAGGAGGCGCGGGCGAGGTCGACGCGCCTCCTCACGACCCGGCCCCTCGCGTCCCTGACCCCGGTCCCGGACGCGACGGAGGCCCGAGAGCGAGACTGGAGCGATGACGACGAGCAACCCGACCGGAGAACAGTACGAGCTCACCCTCGAGCGAGACGGTCACGCCGTGACGGGCATCGTGACGCAGGTCGCGGCGGGCATCCGTGCCCTGGCCGTCGACGGCGTCGCGCTGACCGAGACGTTCGGTGCCGACGAGACGCCGCCCTCGGCGTGCGGCATCACGCTCGTGCCGTGGCCGAACCGCGTGGCCGGCGGCCGCTGGTCGCTCGACGGGCAGCAGCAGCAGCTCGACCTCACCGAGGCGGCCAAGGGCAACGCCAGCCACGGGTTGCTGAGGTACACCGCCTACCAGGTGGTCGAGCGCGAGCCGCACGCCGTGACGCTCGGCGCGACGGTGTTCCCGCAGCACGGCTGGCCCTTCCAGCTCGACACGACCGTCCGGCACGAGCTCGTCGCCGACGGCATGGTCGTCACGCACGCGATCACCAACGTCGGCTCCGGCCGGGCACCGTTCGCCGTGGGGTCGCATCCGTTCTTCCGGGTGGGTGACCACGACCCGGCGACCCTGAGGGTGACGCTCGCGGCCGCGACGCGGTTCGAGGTGGACGAGAGCAGCATCCCGATCGCGACGTCGCCCGTGGCGGGCACGCCGTACGACCTCTCGTACGGGCCGCTCGTGGGCGACCTCGACCTCGACACGGGCTACCGCGACGTCGAGGCCGACGCCGAGGGCGTCCGCACGACGACCTTCACCGCACCCGACGGCTCGGCGACCGAGCTCTGGCAAGACGCTTCGTTCGAGTACGTGCAGGTGTTCACGCCGCGCAACTTCCCGCGTGACGGCGTGGAGGGGCTGGCGATCGCCGCCGAGCCGATGACGGCGCCGGCCAACGCCCTCGCCTCGGGCGAGGGGCTGCGCTGGCTCGACGAGGGCGAGACGTGGACGGGCAGCTGGGGCGTGCGGTACCGGGCGGCAGTCGTCACGACGTCGTAGGCCGCGGCCGGCTCCGACGACGGTGGTGCCAGGGCGCGCGGCGACGCAGGGAGGCGCGGGGCCCGGTGGGGCAGCGAGGGTGCGGGCCCGGGAGCGCCGTTGCTCCCGGCCCCGCGTTCGGCCGGTGGCACCGTTTCGGGTCGGTGCCGTCCTCGCCCGAGGTCGCACCGCGCGCGAGGAGTGGGATGCGACCGTCGTCGTGGTCGACGGGCCCGAGGACACACAGAACCGCCGATCACAGCGGGGTCCGGGCCGATGCGGAAAATCTACGCCAGATCCGACGGCAAGACAAGAGGAAATCTCGTCTCTGGTCGCACGTCCCGTCGGTCCGGCCCTTGTCCGTTTTCCGTCGCCCTGGGACGGCACCCAGGGCGACGCGCGTACCGTTCACGGCTGTCTCCCCACGGTCCCCAGGCCGTGACGTACCCCGCGTGACATGCCCGACACCTGTCGCGGGGAGGCCGAGCGCCCTTCCCGACCCGAACCGGAAGGGCGCTTTCTCTCGCCGTCGACAGAACGGTCACCACACGACCCGCTCGAGGCGTATGGTCTCGGCTTAACAGGCGGCTAGGGACCGTCTGGAATCGGGGGACAGGATTCGGGTCCAGGTCTCTCGGGGTGGGGCCTCCGCATTCGGGTGCGACGTCGGCCCCGCCCTACCGGTCCGGCTGACGGACGCTGGAAGGCGCCGGGCCCGACGCGCCGGGTCGAAGGCGCCGGAGGTCGACCTGGAGGCCGTGCGAGAACAGGTGGGCCCCGTGGGGCTCGAACCCACGACCCGCGGATTAAAAGTCCGATGCTCTACCAACTGAGCTAGAGGCCCGTGCGGGTCCACTTTACGGGATGCCGCGGCCCGTGCTCGCCAGGCCGAGCCGCGCCTCCCGTGCGGTGTGGGGTGCAGGCCGAGCCGCGCCTCCCCGGCGTCGCCGCCCGTCGGCGGTGGTGCCGTGGGCGAACGTCCGGGTCGGTGTCGGTGGGCACGCCTATCGTGGGTCCGGTGCCGAGACCTTTCCACCGCCCGACCCAGTTCTCGGGGTCCGAGTTCGAAGCCTTCCAGGGCGGAGACGACCCCGCGACGATGAACCGCGTCGCCCACGAGTCGGCCTCGGCCCTCGTCGCCCGCGTCAAGCACGACCCGAGCCCCGAGATCCTCGACCGGCTCGTCACGTTCACCGACCAGCACGGCATCGACGCCGTCGCCGAGCTGTGGGCTCGCGCCAGCCCGCACAGCCTGCCCGGGGCGCTCTGGCGCATCTACCTCGTGCGGGCCGTCATCCGGCAGAACCCCGTCGAGGTCACCCAGCTCTTCGAGCGCGGGGTCGAGGTCGCCACCACGATCGACCCCGTCGTGGCGGGGGCCCCGGCGCCGGCCAGCCCCGAAGAGATCCTCGAGCTCGCCGACCTGATCCTGCGCGGGGTGTTCGTGGGCGACTTCGCGATCGCCCTCGAGCGCGGTGCCGCGTTCTGCCGGCTCGCCGCCGCCGGGGCCACGTCGGTCGCCGACGACCAGGACGCCGCCGGCTCCGACCGGGCCGGCGAGCTCACCCGGCGGGCGCTCCGCTTCAGCGAGCTCGGGGTCGACCTCGTCGCCTGCGCCCACCTGTGGCGCGACGACAGCCTCGACTGAACGCCCACGAGCGCGACACGCGCGAAGGGCGATCACGTTCGCACGACGCGAACTCGTCGGCCCGTGCGGCGCGAGGCGGGTAAAGTTTTCCAGGTCGGGCCGCAGTAACCCCGGGCTCCAAATTTAGCCGCTTCGAGCGGCCTCGCGCCGAGAGGCGTTTCTGCGGTCCGGCACCTCGTCCTCCCGAGTCCCGTCCACTCGGTCGAGAAGCCGGAGTGCCGCCCGGCCGCCTCCTCCCTCGCGAGGTGACGCGCGCCTCCTGCGGTCCGCCCGTCGGCCCCTCGGCGACCCCGCCGTGGCCCACGTCGCCACGCCACGCGCTCGCCCGCCGTCACCGCGCGAATGTTCGCCCAATCCACCCGGGCCCCGGTGCCGAACCCTTGACGTGAGGATGCACGATCCCCCGCCGACTCCCGTCCTCCCTAAGCATCGGGCGTCGGCGGGCTGGTCTCCCTGCGATGCACCGGGCCTGAACGCCATCCCAGACGGCCGCATCGCAGGGAGTCCCGCTCGCACCACGAACACCGCAGCGCGGCACCACCGCACCAGCACCACCGCACCACCAGCCCCACATCACGATCCGCCCCGGATCGTGCCCCACGACTCCACGAACAGTGCGACCGGAGGTGAACCCTGACATGCTCGAACTCGTGACCCGAGAGACAGAGACGCCCGAGACCGGGCACACCCTGCCGACTCCCGACGAACTGCTGCCGCGAGTCGCACAGGGCGACCAGACCGCCTTCGCCGAGCTGTACGACCAGACGGCGCCGCGCGTGCTCGGCCTGGTCAAGCGGCTCCTCAAGGACCACGCCCAGTCCGAAGAGGTGACCCAAGAGGTCTTCCTCGAGATCTGGCAGAACGCGACGCGCTTCGACTCCGCTCGGGGCAGCGCCGCCAGCTGGATGCTCACGATGGCGCACCGCCGCGCCGTCGACCGCATCCGCGCCTCCCAGGCCGGTCGCGACCGCGACCTGAAGATCGGCGTCCGCGACCTCGAGACCGACTACGACTCGGTCACCGAGTCCGTCGAGATCCGCATCGAGCACGAGCGGGTCGAGCGGGCCCTCGGACGCCTCACCGAACTGCAGCGCCAGGCGGTCAAACTCGCCTACTACGGCGGCCTCAGCCACAGCGAGGTCGCGAAACTCCTCGACGTGCCGATCGGCACCGTCAAGACCAGACTGCGCGACGGCATGATCCGCCTGCGCGACGAGATGGGAGTGGCATCGTGAGCGATCACGACGAGCCCACGCGGGGCCGCCACGCGGACGACGCGGGCCCCACGAAGATCGACACCGACCACCTGTCCGGTGCCTACGTCCTCGACGCACTCGGCGACGACGAACGACACGCCTTCGAGGCGCTCCTCGACGACACATCAGACCAGTACGACGACACCAGGACGGAGGTGGCCGAATTGAGAGAGACAGCACTGTTGCTCGCCCACGCCGCTCGGCCCGTCACGCCCTCCGCCGAGCTGCGCACCAGCGTCCTCGGCCTCATCGCGTCGACGCCCCAACTGCCGGCGCTCACCCCGACGGCCGACCACGACACCTCGACCGCAGGAGGCGCAGGTGACCGGGACCACGAGCGTCGCGTCGAGCGCACCCCGGCTCCCGAGATGGAACCGAGTGAGTCCGAGGGTGCCCGCGTCCTGACGGCCACCGGTGCCGCACACCGGCGCTGGTTCGCCCGGCCCGTCGCGATCCTCGGGGCCGCCGCGGCAGCCGCGGCGCTGTTCTTCGGCGGCGGGGCCCTCGTCGAGGGGCTCGGCCAGACCGGTCAGCAGCAAGAACAGCAGGCGTCCGGCATCGACGAGATCTACGCGGCGAGCGACTTCCAGCGCTCGGTCGCCGACGTCAGCACCGGTGGCAAGGCGACGCTCATCTGGTCGGACGAGCTCGGCCGCTCGGCGGTCGTCGTCGACGGGATGACCTCGTTGCCCGGCGACCGGACCTACGAGCTCTGGTACATCGGCTCGGACGGTGCCGTCCCCGCGGGCACCTTCGACGCCTCGTCGAGCGCCCCGGCGACGCACCTGCTCAAGGGCGAGAAGAAGCCGGGCGACACGATCGGCATCACGGTCGAGCCCGCCGGTGGTTCGTCGACGCCGACCACCGACCCGGTCGTCGCGATCCCCAGCGCCTGACCCGCCTCACGGCTTCGAACGCCCGACCCGGCGGTCGCGGTCCCGCACCGCACACGAGAGGCGGTCCACCACCCGGTGGACCGCCTCTCGTGCTGTGCGGCGTCGTACGCCGCGACGGAGCGCCCCCGAGGAGGCGCGGTGCCGGATCAGCCGAAGCGTCCCGACACGTAGTCCTCCGTCGCCTGCACGCTCGGGTTCGAGAACATCCTGGCGGTGTCGTCGAACTCGATGAGCTTGCCGGGCTTGCCGGTGCCCGCGATGTTGAAGAACGCGGTCTTGTCGCTGACGCGGCTGGCCTGCTGCATGTTGTGGGTCACGATGACGATCGTGTACTGCTGCTTGAGCTCCTCGATGAGGTCCTCGATGGCGAGGGTCGAGATCGGGTCGAGGGCCGAGCAGGGCTCGTCCATCAGCACGACGTCGGGCGAGACCGCGATGGCCCGCGCGATGCACAGGCGCTGCTGCTGGCCACCCGAGAGACCGGAGCCGGGCTTGTCGAGGCGGTCCTTGACCTCGTTCCAGAGGTTGGCGCCCTGCAGCGACTTCTCGACGAGGCCGTCCTGGTCGCCCTTCGACATGCGACGGTTGTTGAGCTTGACGCCGGCGAGCACGTTGTCGCGGATGCTCATCGTCGGGAACGGGTTGGGGCGCTGGAACACCATGCCGACCTGCCGGCGCACGAGCACCGGGTCGACGCCGGGGCTGTAGAGGTCGTTGCCGTCGATCAGCACCTCGCCCTCGACGTAGGCGCCGGGGATGACCTCGTGCATGCGGTTCAGCGTGCGCAGGAAGGTCGACTTGCCGCAGCCGGACGGGCCGATGAACGCGGTCACCGTGCGGGGCTCGATGGTGATGTTGACGTCTTCGACGGCCTTGAACTTGCCGTAGTAGACGTTGAGGTCGTTGACCTCGATGCGCTTGGACACGGTGATTCCTTCGGGGTGGGAGCCGGGTGGGAGCCGGGACGGGGTGTGGGTCGGGGTGGCCGGGTCAGCGGCCGAGCTTGGGCGCGAAGAGGCGGGCGATCAGGCGCGCGAGGAGGTTGAGCGCCATCACCATGAGGATCAGCGTGAGCGCCGACGCCCAGGCCCGGTCGATGAACGCGGCCGCGTCGGTGCCCTGGCTGACGTACGAGCTGTACGCGAAGACCGGCAGCGACTGCATGCGGCCGTCGAAGAGGTCGTAGTTCATGCTCGCCGTGAAGCCCGCCGTGATCAGCAGGGGCGCCGTCTCGCCGATGATGCGGGCGATGGCGAGCATGACGCCGGTCGTGATGCCGGCCACCGAGGTCGGGATGACCACCTTGAGGATGGTCAGCCACTTCGGCACGCCCAGCGCGTACGACGCCTCGCGCAGCTCGTTCGGCACCAGCTTGAGCATCTCCTCGGTGCTGCGCACGACGACGGGGATCATCAACACGGCCAGGGCGACCGAGCCCGCCGCCCCCATCCGGACGCCTTCGCCGAAGAAGATCACGAACAGGGCGTAGGCGAACAGGCCGGCCACGATCGAGGGGATGCCCGTCATGACGTCGACGAAGAACGTGATCGCCCGGGCGAGGCGACCCTGCCCGTACTCGACGAGGTAGATGGCGGTCAGCAGGCCGATCGGCACCGAGATGACGGTGGCGAAGGCCGTGATGAGCAGGGTGCCCGTGATGGCGTGCAGCCCGCCGCCGCCGGCCCCGACGACGTTGCGCATGGACATCGAGAAGAAGTCGGCGTCGAAGCGGTTCGCCCCGGACGTCACGACGGTGACGAGCAACGACACCAGCGGCACGAGCGCGATGATGAACGCGGCGCTGACGAGGGTGGTGACGACGCGGTCCTTCGCGCGGCGGACGCCCTCGATCTGCATCGCGACGACGAAGACGAGCGCGGCGTAGAGCACGGTGCCGAGGATGATCGCCCCGACCCAGTTGAACGACTCGGTGACGCCGGCCGCGTTCAGCAGGGCGAAGACGACGCCCATGACGACCCAGCTGGCCAGCAGGATCACCAGCGGCGCGGCCTTGGGCAGGCGTCCCGTCGTGAGGGCGTTGACCGAGCGGTCGGACCGGCGCACGCCGGCGGTGGTGGTGGTGGCCATCAGTTCGCTCCCGAGAAGGCCTTGCGGCGGTTGATGACGTAGCGGGCGATCGAGTTGACGATCAGCGTGATGACGAAGAGCACGAGGCCGGTCGCGATCAGGGTGTTGATGCCGATGTCGTGCGCCTCGGGGAACCGCAGGGCGATGTTGGCCGCGATGGTCGACGAGTTGGTCGAGGTGAGGATGGCCGGGTTGATCACGAGGGCGGGGGAGAGCACCAGTGCGACGGCCATGGTCTCGCCGAGGGCGCGGCCGAGGCCGAGCATGGCCGACGAGATGATGCCGGGGCGGCCGAACGGCAGCACCGCGATCTGGATCATCTCCCAGCGCGTCGCGCCGAGGGCGAGGGCGGCCTCCTCGTGCAGCACGGGGGTCTGCAGGAAGACCTCACGGCTGAGCGCGGTGATGATCGGCAGGATCATCACGGCCAGCACGATCGACGCGGTGAGCAGCGTGCGGCCGGTGCCCGAGACGGGGCCGGCGAAGAGCGGGAACCACCCGAAGGTGTTCACCAGCCAGTCGTAGAAGGGCTGGATGGCCGGTGCGAGCACGATGCTGCCCCAGAGCCCGAAGACGACCGAGGGCACGGCGGCGAGCAGGTCGATGACGTAGCCGAGGCCCTGGGCCAGCTTGCGCGGTGCGTAGTGCGAGATGAAGAGGGCGATGCCGATCGCGACCGGCAGGGCCATCAGCAGCGCCAGGGCCGCGGCGTAGACCGTGCCGAACGCGAGCGGGCCCACGTACTGCCAGAACGAGCCGGGGTAGCCCGAGAGCGAGACGTCGCCGGGAGCGGCGGTCAGGGCCGGGATGCTCTGCACGACGAGGAAGAGCGCGACGGCGGCCAGGATCGCGAGGATGAGACCACCCGCGACGACGGTGCTGCCCGAGAAGATGCGGTCGGCGGGACGTCGCTTGGGCTTCGGGACGGCGGCGGGTGCCGAGGTCGTGGCGGGGGCGGTCATCGGACGGGGTCCTCCGGAGGCTCGGGTGGGGTTCGGGGTGGAGCGGTGCCTGTCAGGCCGATGGCCCGGGAACGCACGCGGTGCGTTCCCGGGCCCCCGGGGTGGTGCCGTGTTACTTGATGAGAGCGATGGCGTCGGCGACCTGACCCGAGAGCGTGCTCGAGATCGGGGCCGAGCCGGCGGCGTCGGCCGCGACCTTCTGGCCGTCCTCGCTGGTCACGTACGACAGGTACGACTTGACGAGCTCGCCCTTGGCGGCGTCCTCGTACGACTCGCAGGCGATCAGGTAGCTGACCAGGACGATCGGGTAGACGCCGGACGCGGTCGAGGTGCGGTCGAGCGCGATGGCGATGTCGCCGTCGGTGCGGCCCTCTTCTTCGGGCGACTCGTCGACGATGGCGGCGGCGGCGTCGGCCGAGTAGCCGACGAAGTCGTCGCCGACCTTGACCTTGACGGTGCCGAGGTCACCGGCGCGCGAGGCGTCGGCGTAGCCGATGGTGCCGGTGCCGTTGGTGACGGCGTCGATCACGCCGGAGGTGCCCGAGGCGCCCTCGCCGCCGAAGGCGGTCGGCCAGGTGCCGTCGGCCTCTTCGGTCCAGGTGTCGCCCGCGGTGGCGTGCAGGTAGTCGGTGAAGTTCTCGGTGGTGCCCGAGTCGTCCGAGCGGTGGACCGCGGTGATGCCCGTGCTGGGCAGGTCGGCGTCGGGGTTGTCGGCCTTGATCTCGGCGGCGTCCCAGGTGGTGATCTTGCCGCTGAAGATGCCGGCGAGGGTGGCGGGCGTCAGGTCGAGCTCGTCGACGCCGTCGAGGTTGAAGACGACCGCGATGGGCGAGACGTAGGCGGGCAGCTCGACGATGCCGGTGTCGGGCGTGCAGCCGGCGAAGGTGCTCGACGAGATCTCGTCGGTGGTGAACGCACGGTCGGAGCCGGCGAAGTCGGCGGCGCCCGAGATGAAGCTCTCGCGTCCACCACCCGAGCCCTGGGGGTCGTAGTTGACGGTCACGTCGGGGTTGGCGGTCTGGAAACCGGCCACCCAGGCCTCTTGCGCGGCCTGCTGCGACGACGCGCCGATGCCCGAGATGGTGCCGGAGAGGTCGCTGGCCGAGGCGTCGCCGGAGGGCGTGGCGCCGCCTTCGTTGCTGGCGCAGGACGCGAGGAGCATGGTTCCGACCGCGGCGATCGCGACGATGCTGCCGGTGCGCTTGAAGTTCACAGGGGGGTCCTTTTCGGGATGTGATGGCTGGGTGCTGTGGGCCAGGTGCCGACCCGTGCGAGACGCTACGGCGGACGGTTAACCACGGTCGCCTGCCCCGGTGAACGGAAGGTGAACGAGGGGGGAACATCGGCCGGGACACGCGCGTCCCGACGGGTGTCGACCCCCGCCCGTCACGGGCGGGGGTCGACGACCACGGTGTCGGGCGGAGGCCGGGAGGCGCGGGTCAGGCAGCCGGGCCGTGCGTCTCGATCGCGACCAGCTTCGAGTCGTCGACCGAGACGTGCAGCACCGTGAACTCGGCCGTGCCGAGCGACGAGGCACGGCGCAGGTCGATGCGGTCGCCCCCCTTGGTGCCCAGGGAGATCTGCCGGATGACCTCGGGCAGCACGGGCCCGTGGCTGCAGATGACCGCGGCGACCTTCTTCTTGAGGCGCTTCTTGACGACCGCGGCGACGTCGTCGGTGCCCTGCTCGAAGGCGTCCTGGCTGATGGCGTCGGTCTGGCGCACGCCGACGCGGGTCAGGGCCGACAGCGGCTCGAGCGTGGCCAGGCACCGCGCGGCCGTGCTGCTGACGATGCGCGCCGGCGACCACGCGGCGATGACGGGGGCGACCGACCTCGCCTGACGCCGCCCCTGGGGCAGCAGCGGCCGCGTGGCGTCGGAGCCGTGCCAGTCGGACGGCGAGGTCGTCTTCGCGTGCCGGAGGGCGACGATCGGGAAGGTCCGAGCCGTGCCGGTCGAGACCCGGTCGGCGAAGCGTTGCAGCACGTCGGCGTCCCGGGCGTAGGTGAGCATCGCCCCGGCCTTCTCGAGCCCGACCCACTCGATGGCCGCCACCTCGTGGTTGGCCGTGAACGAACCGGCCTCGGCGAAGGCCTCGTCGGTCACCTCGGCCGACCAGTAGTAGACGACCTTGTCGCGGCCACCGGGCAGCAGGTACTCGGCCGTGCCGAGCGGGGCACCGAGCGTGACGCGGTAACCGGTCTCCTCGTGGATCTCGCGTACGGCCGTCTGTGGCGTGGCCTCGCCGGGGTCGACCTTGCCCTTGGGCAGCGAGACGTCGCCGTGGTGGTCGCGGTGGATGAGCAGCACCCGCACCTTGCCGTCGACGAGGCGCCAGCAGACGGCACCGGCGGCGACGACCGTCGTCGAGGTGACGGTCATCGCTTGGAGCGCTTCCGGACGGTGATGGCCTTCATCTGGGCGTTCTGCAGGTCGGTCAGGGGCCGGCCCTCGGCATCGCGGGCGTGGCGCGTCCAGGTGCCGTCGGCCTCGAGCCACCACGACGACGTGTCGTCCGACACGGCCTGGTCGAACAGGGCCGACACCTCGGCCAGGTGGTCGGCCTGCGTGAGGCGCACGAGGGCCTCGACCCGGCGGTCGAGGTTGCGGTGCATCATGTCGGC
Source organism: Frigoribacterium sp. PvP054 (assembly GCF_040547465.1). NCBI lineage: Bacteria > Bacillati > Actinomycetota > Actinomycetes > Micrococcales > Microbacteriaceae > Frigoribacterium > Frigoribacterium sp. PvP054. Next base: position 10,071 of record NZ_JBEPPU010000019.1, on the reverse strand, counting down.
GCTGCCGATGAACACCTGCGGGTCGCCGTCGTTCGCGAACCAGAACAGTCGGCTGTGCTCGAGGTACCGCCCGAGGATCGACCTCACCCGGATGTTGTCGCTCAGTCCCGGCTCGCCCGGCTTGATCGTGCAGATGCCGCGCACCCAGACGTCGACCGGCACGCCGGCCTGGCTCGCCTTGTAGAGGGCGTCGATGATCTGCTCGTCGACGATCGAGTTGATCTTGATGCGGATGCCCGCCGGGCGGCCGGCCTGCGCGTTCTCGATCTCGTTCTGGATCTGCTTCAGCAGCCCCCGGCGCAGGTAGCGCGGGGCGACGAGCAGGCGCTTGAACTTCTTCTCGATGGCGTAACCCGAGAGCTCGTTGAACAGGCGGGTGAGGTCCTTGCCGACCTGGTCGTCCGAGGTGAAGAGCCCCATGTCTTCGTAGATGCGGCTGGTCTTGGGGTTGTAGTTGCCCGTGCCGATGTGCGTGTAGTGCTTGAGCGTGCCCTTCTCCTGACGGATGACCAGGGCGAGCTTGCAGTGGGTCTTCAGCCCGACCAGGCCGTAGACGACGTGCACGCCGGCCTTCTCGAGCTTGCGGGCCCACGTGATGTTGTTCTGCTCGTCGAAGCGCGCCTTGACCTCGACCAGGGCGAGCACCTGCTTGCCGGACTCGGCCGCGTCGATCAGCGCCTCGATGATGGGCGAGTCGCCGCTGGTGCGGTAGAGCGTCTGCTTGATGGCGAGCACGTTCGGGTCGGCCGCCGCCTGCTCGAGGAACGCCTGGACGCTGGTCGCGAACGACTCGTACGGGTGGTGCACCAGGATGTCTTGTCGGGCGATGCTGGCGAACATGTCGGGCTTCATGTTCGGCTCGGTCGGCTGCAGCTGCACGGCCGTGGTCGGCAGGTGCTTGGGGTACTTGAGGTCGGCGCGCGGCATCTTGGTGATCTCGAACAGGCCGGCCAGGTCGAGCGGCGCCGGCAGCTTGTAGACCTCTTGGTCGGTCACGTCGAGCTCGCGCACCAGCAGTTCGAGGGTGACCGGGTCCATGTCGTCGGTGATCTCGAGGCGGATCGGCGGACCGAAGCGACGACGCAGCAGCTCGCGCTCGAGCGCCTGGATGAGGTTCTCGGACTCGTCCTCGTCGACCTCGACGTCTTCGTTGCGCGTCACGCGGAACACGTGGTGCTCGACGACCTCCATGCCCGGGAACAGGTCTTGCAGGTGGTTCGCGATGAGGTCTTCGAGGGGGATGAACCGCACCCGCCCGCTGTCGTCGTCGGGCAGCTGCACGAAGCGCGGCAGCATCTGCGGCACCTTGAGCCGCGCGAACTCCTGCCGCATCGTCTTGGGGTTGCGCACGCGGATCGAGAGGTTCAGCGACAGGCCCGAGATGTACGGGAACGGGTGGGCCGGGTCGACGGCCAGGGGCATGAGCACCGGGAAGATCTGCTCGGTGAAGATCTCGCGCATGCGCACGCGGTCGGCCTCTTCGAGGTCGGACCAGTTCTCGATGTGGATGCCCGCGTCGTCGAGGTCGGGCTTGACCAGGTCGAGGAACGCCCGGGCGTGGCGCTCTTGCAGCTCGTGGGCCTTCTTGCTGATGTCGGCCAGGACCTCGTTCGGCCCGCGCCCGACGTTCGTCGGCACGGCGAGCCCGGTCGCGATGCGGCGCTTGAGCCCGGCCACGCGCACCATGAAGAACTCGTCGAGGTTGCTGGCGAAGATCGCCAGGAAGTTCGCGCGTTCGAGCAGGGGCGTGGTGGGGTCCTCGGCCAGCTCGAGCACCCGCTGGTTGAACGCCAGCCAGCTCAGCTCGCGGTCGAGGTAGCGCTCGCCGGGCAGCGTGCCGTCCTCGAAGCTGACGATCTCGTCGAAGTCGTCGAGGAAGTCGGGGGTGACGCCGGCACCGTCGACGCGGGGTTCGCTGCTGTCCATCGCACCATCGTGCCACCCCGCGCGGCCTCGCCGCGTCGTCCCGTGGTGAACGCGAGATGACGTGTGGATCCGCGACGCCCGGGGGAGGAGGCGCGGGTGCTGTCACCGGCGCACATGACGACGCCCCCGCCGGTTCGGCGGGGGCGTCGTCAGGTGCTGCCTCGGGCTACTTCTCTTCGTTCTTCAGGGCGAGGCCGAGGGCGAAGAACGTCGGTGCCCAGTGGCCGATGAAGATGCCCCAGCGGTCGGACTGCGCCTTGTCGGACGAGTCCTTGCCCTGCGAGGCCAGCCAGGCCACGAGGGCGATGACGATCGAGGCGAAGCCGCCCCAGTAGGCGTGCTTGCTCTGGAGGCCGAGGTCGGAAAGGAACTTGACGGGGTTCATGGTGTTCTCCTGTCGATGGGGATGCGTGCCGTGCGCGATTGCTCAATCCACTCCCCGGCGCTGTGAGTGGGATGGCAGCTCGGTCCGTGGGCTTGGAGTAGGGCTCGCGGTGGCGGTTCTGTACCCCGGGTCGTACCCCGCGGCCCGGCTAATTCGTCCCCGGCCGGGTCGCCCCGACGCGAGCGGGGCAGCGAGTGACGCCGGGTCAGCGTGACAGCGTGTACTGCACGTCGACCGCGTGGTCGGTGAAGCCCCGCGCCGCGTAGAGCCGCAGGGCGGCCGTGTTGTCGCCCTCGACGTAGAGCGCCGCGGTGTCGGCTCCGCGCTCGGCGAGGCGGGCGAACCCGGCGTCGACCACCGCGCCTCCCAGGCCCTCGCCCTGGTGGTCGGGCGACACGCCCACCGCGTAGAACTCGCCGGGCTGGCCGGCGTCGAGCTTCAGCCAGCAGAAGGCCAGCAGGTCGTCACCACGCCAGAGCAGGACGAAGTCGCCGGCGTCGAACCAGGCCTCGGCCCGGCGGGCGTCGAGGTCGGCCTGCACGAGCGAGCCCTGCTCGGGGTGGTCGGCGAACGCACGGGCGTTCAGGTCGAGCCAGGCCCGGTCGTCGACCCCGGGGCGGAAGGCGGCGACCCGGTCGCCGTCGCGCAACCGCGGCGGGCGGGGCGACGAGGGCACCGGCGCTCGCTGCTGCAGCAGGCGACGCGTCTCGTCGAGGCCGAAGCGAGCCGCGAGCACGCGGGAGCCCGGGTGGTCGCCGTGCGCCCAGAGCAGCAGGGGCCCGTCGGTCTCGTCGACCAGTCGCTGCAGCAGCTCGGCTCCGCGTCCCTGGCGACGGTCGTCGGGGTGCACGACGAGTTCGGCCTCGTCACCGCGCCGCACCGCCGCCGCGTGAGCGTCGCCGACGACGGTGGCGACACCCGACCGCACGTCGACGAGCGTCTGGTCGGAGAACGGCGGGCTGCCGTCGGCCTCGGCGGCCGCGTGGGCGAGCACGGGGACGAAGGAGGCGCCGGTCGCGTCGACCGCGCCCGTCACGACGTCACCGCGCCCGGTCGGGCCGTCGTGCTCACGAGACGACGGCCTGGGCGTCGTCGTCGTAGACGTTGAACCGGTAGCCGACGTTGCGGACGGTGCCGATCAGCGACTCGAGGTCGCCGAGCTTGGCGCGCAGGCGTCGGACGTGGACGTCGACCGTCCGCGTGCCGCCGAAGTAGTCGTAGCCCCAGACCTCGCTGAGCAACTGCTCGCGGGTGAAGACGCGGGACGGGTGGGTGGCGAAGAACCGCAGCAGCTCGAACTCCTTGAAGGTCAGGTCGAGGGGGCGGCCGTGCACCTTGGCCGAGTAGCTGGCCTCGTCGATGACGACGCCGGACGCGTGGATCTTCGAGCCCGTCTGCGACTGCGCGAGGCGTCCGGTGACCAGGCGGATGCGGGCGTCGACCTCCGCGGGCCCCGCGGTCTCGAGGATGACGTCGTCGACGCCCCACTCGTTGTTGACGGCGGTCAGGCCGCCCTCGGTGAGCACGAGGACGAGCGGCACCGTGACGCCCGTGGTACGCAGGATCTTGCAGAGCGACTTGGCGCTGGCCAGGTCGGCCCGGGCGTCGACGAAGATGAGGTCGCTCGAGGGGGCGTTCACCAGTTGCGCGGGTTCGGCGGGGATCTGCCGGGTACGGTGGCTGAGCAGGGCGAGCGACGGCAGCACGTCGGGGCCGCCCGCAGAGGTCAGTACCAAGAGCTGCGCCACACGACCTCCAGTGAATGTACTGTCGAGCAGTCTAAAACATGAGACCCCGCCGCTCCGACCATCCGATGCTAGGGCAGGTCGGCAGAACGGCGGACACGAACGAGGGATGGACCGTGCAGGCAGGCGAACGAGACGTCGACGCGACGACGGCGCGGCTCAAGCCGATCACGGTCGTCCCGGTGTGGGTGGCCTCGCTCGTCGCCGCGGTGCTGATCGGGTTGTTCTCGCCCGCCGCGGAGTACTGGGACCACGTCGTGCTCGCCCTCGGCGGGGCCATCGTGCTGACCTTCGTCCTGCAGCTGGCCACCAGCCAGAAGGACGGCCTCGTGTCGCGCACCATGCTCAGCACCTGCGGCAGCCTGGTGATCCTGGCCGTCGTCACCGGCGTCCTCGCGGTCGTCTGAGCGGACGCCCCGAAGGGCTGGGCACCCCGGTGGTCGCCGGGTAGGCTCGACGTCATGGATTCCCTGCTCGCACTCGAGGTGTTCTACATCGGGCTCCTCGGCCTCGCCACCCTCGCCATCGGCTTCGTCTCGGTCGTCGTCCTCCTCAAGCTGTTCAAGGGGCAGCGTTGACCGACGAGCGACGGCGCTGACCGCTCCATGATCGACATCCCCACCGACCTCCCGTCCGAGCTCGTCCCCCTCTCGTGGCTGATCGGCGTCTGGCAGGGCACCGGCGTCGTCGACTACAAGATCGGCGAGGGCGACCCCGACTCCGTGCCGGGCACCGAACGGCGCACCCACGAGTTCGGGCAACGCATCAGCTTCAGCCACGACGGCCTGCCCTTCCTGAACTACAGCTCGTACACCTGGCTGCTCGACGACGAGCACACCCCCCTGACGAGCGAGACCGGCTACTGGCGACTCGAACGCCCCGCCGAGCCGGGTGACCGGGGCCCGGGCATGCTGCCGGGCGTCGGCGTGCAGCCGTTCACCTCGGCGCGCGCCGTCGAGATCCTGCGGACGCCCGACGACGGCTTCGGCCTCGAGGTGCAGATCGCCCACCCGACCGGCGTCAACGAGCTGTACCTCGGACGGGTGAAGGGGCCCCGCATCGACCTGGCCACCGACGCCGTCGTGCGGTCGAGCAACGCCAAGGAGTACTCGGCGGCCACCCGCATGTACGGCCTCGTCGACGGCAAGCTGTTCTGGGCGTGGGACATCGCGGCCCTCGGGCAAGAACTGCGCTCGCACGCGTCGGGGCAGTTGGCGCGCGTTGACTGACGCGGACGGCCCCACCACCGACGCCGCGCCTCCTGCGGTGTCGCCGTTCTCGGCGCGCGACGGCTTCGTCGACGACGGGTCGGGCGTGGCCGCCCACTACGGCAACCCGCTCGGCGAGCAGCGCCTGCTCGCCCGCGGCGCGGCCGTCGTCGACCTCTCCGACCGCGGCGTGCTCACGGTCTCCGGGCCCGACCGGCTCAGCTGGCTGAACTCGCTGACGAGCCAGGCGCTCGTCGGCCTCGCTCCCGGCGTCTCGACCGAGACCCTGCTGCTCGACGCGAACGGCCGGCTCGAGCACGCCGCGCGCATCGTCGACGACGGCGAGACGGCGTGGCTGCTCGTCGAGCGTTCCGAGGTCGAGCCCCTCGGCACCTGGCTCGACCGGATGCGCTTCATGCTGCGCGTCGAGGTGGCCGACCGCACGGGCGACGTGGCGACGATCGGTTCGATGCACGACCTGCTCGGCGGCACCGACCCGCTCGTCCCGGTCATGACGTCGGGCGACACCCCGCTGGTCTGGGTCGACCCCTGGCGCGAGGTGACGATCGGCGGGCACAGCTACGCCGAGTCCGACCACCACCCCGGTCACGACTGGACCTACCGCGAGAGCCTCGTGCGGCGTTCCGACCTCGACGCGCTCGCGGCCCTGCCCGCCGACCGTCTGGCCGTGGCGGGCACCCTCGCCCTCGAGGCCCTCCGCATCGAGGCCTGGCGTCCGCGCCTGGCGACCGAGGTCGACGAGCGGACCATCCCGCACGAGCTCGACTGGATGCGCAGCGCCGTGCACCTCGCGAAGGGCTGCTACCGCGGCCAAGAGACCGTCGCCAAGGTGCACAACATCGGCCACCCGCCGCGTCGGCTCGTCATGCTGCACCTCGACGGCAGCGACGGCGTGCTGCCCGGGCACGGTGCCGAGGTCGTGCTGGCACCGCCCGCCGGCGGTGCCCCCGAAGCCGAGACGTCAGGAGGCGCGGCCGAGGCCCCCGAGACCCCCGCGCGCAAGCCGGTGGGTCACGTCACGAGCGTCGCCCTGCACCACGAGCTCGGTCCGATCGCGCTCGCACTCGTCAAGCGCGGCACCGACGAGGCGGCGCCGCTCGCGGTCGTCGTCGACGACCTGCTCGTCGCCGCCGCCCAAGAGGTGGTCGTCCCCGCCTCGGCCGGCGCCGCCGCGGGCGTGCCGCGCCTGCCGCGCCTCGGCGCCGTCCGTCGCTGACCGCCCGGTGAGGCAGCGCACCCGGGCCCGGTCGTGACCGGGCCGACGCGCGGCGGCGGGCTGCGACGCGGCTGGCACCGCGCCTCCTCGTCGTTCGACCTGAGGGACGCGACGGCCCGGACGATCGCGTCGGGGCCGGCCGTCGTCCAGATCGTGCTCGCGGTCGCGGGGGCCTACGCCATCACGCACTACGCCCTGGGCCACGCGATCCCGCTGCTGGCCGTGACCATCACCATCTCGTCGCTCGGCCTCGCCCGCGACGCCCGCCCGCGCCGCGTGCTCGAGAACGCGGTCGGCGTGCTGATCGGCATCGCCCTGAGCGAGGTGCTGCTGATGATCGTCGGCAAGGGGCTGTGGCAGATCGCGCTCGTCCTGTTCGTGACGTTGCTGGTCGCGCGGTTCTTCTCGTCGAGCAGTGCGTTCGCCGTCGCGGCCGCGACCCAGTCGATGCTCGTCATGTTGCTGCCCGACCCCGACGGCGGGGCCTTCGTCCGCAGCATCGACGGAGCCGTCGGGGGAGCGGTGGCCCTGCTCGTCACCGCCGTCGTGCCGCGCGACCCCGTCGGGCTCGCCCGGTACGACGCCCGGCGGCTGTTCGACGAGGTCGACCACGCCTTCACCGCGCTCGTCTCGGCGGTGCGCACCGACGACGCTCCGCGCGCCGACGACGCGCTCGGTCGCCTCCGCGGCACGCAGCCGGTGCTCGACGACTGGTCGTCGACCCTCGAGTCGGCGCAGTCCATCGCGCGGCTGTCGCCCTTCCTGCGGTCGCGGCTGCCCGACCTGCGCCAGCAGGCGACGGTGCGGCGTTACGTCGACCTCGCGGTGCGCAACCTCCGGGTGGTCGCGAGGCGCCTCGACACCCAGCTCGGCGACGGCGTCGACCGGTCGGCGCTGGCCGACCTGCTCGACTCGACCGCGCGGGCCGTCGCGGTGCTCGGCCGGTCGGTGCACGACGTCGAGCAGCGGCCCGTCGCCCGCGAGGCCCTGACGGCCGTGGCCCGACGGCTCGACCCGACCGTCGTGCTGCCCGGCGCGCCCGTCACCGAGGCCATCGTCGTGCTGATGATGCGCCCGCTGCTCGTCGACCTGCTGATGGCCACGGGGCTCGACCACGGCGAGGCCCGGGCCCGGCTCGCCCGCGTCTGACGCGTGGTGCCCGCGTCGCTCGGGCGCCTGACGCCTCGCCCGCCCGCCGCGCGCCCGGGCACCCGTCCCGCGGCCGTCCGCGGGTCACGCCCGCGGTGCGACCGCCGCCCAGGGCACCGAGAGCTCGCCGAGCCGCCACCGCGTCCGGCCGCCCTGCACGGGCCAGCCCGCGTCGCGCAGCCCCTGCACCGTCGCGAGCCAGCGTTGCACCGGCCCGTAGACCGAGAGCGGGGCCGCGACGGCCCACTGCCGGTCGAGGTCGACGAGCAGGTCGTGCACGCGTTCTCCCGGCACGTTGCGGTGGATCAAGGCCTTCGGCAGTCGTTCGGCCACGACCGACGGCAGCTCGAGCCCGGCGAGCCGCAGCGAGATCGTGAACGTCGTCGGCCCCCGGGGCGTCACGTCGACCCAGCTCGCCACGCGGCCGACCTCGTTGCAGGTGCCCTCGACGAGCACGCCGCCGGGCTGCAGGCGCCCGGTCATCAGCGCCCACGCGTCGGCCACCTGCGACTCGTCGTACTGGCGCAGCACGTTGAACGCGCGGATCACCGCCGGTCGACGGTCGCCGTCGAGCGGCACCTCGAACCCGCCCCGGCGGAAGCTCACCCCGGGCCGCGCCGACAGGTTCGCGAGCCGCACGCGCTCGGGCTCGATCTCGATGCCGACGACCTCGACGTCGTCGCGGACCCGCAGGAGGCGCTGGTGCAGTTCGAGGGGAGTCGTCGCGCTCGCGCCGTACCCCAGGTCGACGACCAGGGGGTCGTCCGCACGCCGGTAAGACGGGTGGGCGGCGATCCAGCGGTCGACACGGCGCAGGCGGTTGGTGCCGGTCGTGCCGCGCGTGACGGAACCGATGGGCATGCACCGAGTCTGCCATCGGAGCGTCGCGATACGCTGGCGGCATGACTTCGACCCTCATCCTCCTGCGTCACGGCAACAGCGAATGGAACGCGAAGAACCTCTTCACCGGATGGGTCGACGTGCGGCTCACCGAGCAGGGCCGCGCCGAGGCCAAGCGTGCCGGCGAGCTGCTCCGCGAGGCCGACCTGCTGCCCGACATCCTCTACACGTCGCGCCTGACCCGGGCGATCCAGACCGCCGACATCGCCCTCGAAGAGGCCGACCGCCTCTGGATCGACGTCAAGCGCTCGTGGCGCCTCAACGAGCGCCACTACGGTGCGCTGCAGGGCAAGGACAAGGCGCAGACGCTCGAGCAGTACGGCCCCGAGCAGTTCCAGACCTGGCGCCGCTCGTTCGACGTGCCGCCGCCCCCGCTCGACGACGACAGCGAGTTCTCGCAGGCGCACGACAAGCGCTACGCCGAGCTCGGCATCGACGCCCCGCGCACCGAGTCGCTCGCCCTCGTCATCGAGCGCATGCTGCCCTACTGGCACAGTGACATCACCGAGAGCCTGGCCGCCGGCGACGTCACCCTCGTCGTCGCGCACGGCAACTCGCTGCGTGCACTCGTCAAGCACCTCGACGGCATCGGCGACGACGAGATCGCCGAGCTGAACATCCCCACGGGCATCCCGCTCGTCTACGAGCTCGACGACGACTTCGTGCCGACCGGCCCGGCCCGCTACCTCGATCCCGAGGCCGCCGCCGCCGGTGCCGCCGCGGTCGCGAACCAGGGCAAGAAATAGCGCCTCCTGACGATCTGGCGCCCCGCGGCCCGTCCACCGGTCGCGGGGCGCCGTCGTCGGTGCGGGTCGGCACCACGAGGCCGTCAGACGAAACGTGCGCTGATCTGCATCACGAGGTCGTCCATGTCGACGGGGGCACTCGTGTCGACGCGGATGACCGGCCACCCGCCGAGCGGCTCGGCACCGGCGGCCCACGTCGGCCAGGCGGCCCGGGTCGACTCGACCGTGCCGTGCGCCGGGTGCCGGCCGCCGGCCGCGAGCCGGTCGACCACGCGCTGCAGGGCCACCTCGGGGTCGACGTCGCACCACACCTCGACCGTGCGGGGCGATCCGGCGCGTTCGACGCCCGCGCGGGCGTGCTCGAGGTCGCGCTCGCGGTGCCAGAACGAGTCGACCACCACGCCCGCCTCGACCTCGCCCGCCATCGCCCAGACGGCGTCCATCGCGATGCCACCGAGGGCGTGCGGATCGATCATCGGCCCGGCCAGGTCGACCAGCGCCTCCTTGACGGGGTCTTTCGCGAGCAGCGGGCAGCCGAGCACGCCGGCGAGCGTGGCCGAGAGGGTGGTCTTGCCCGATCCGGGCAGACCGTTGACGAGGATCGCGACTGATGCCATGCGTCCATCCTCGCGGACCGCGGGGCCGCGACCGGACGCAGGAGGCGGGGGGGGGGGGGGGCCCCGCGGGCCCCGCCCCCCCCCCCCCCCGGGGGGGCGCCCGGGGGGGGGGGGCGCCCCGCGCCGCGGCCGGGCCGGGGCGGATGAGTGGAGAAGCG
>NZ_JBEPPU010000018.1:0-37892 GCF_040547465.1 Frigoribacterium sp. PvP054 | reverse complement strand
CCCGGCCCGGGGGCGGGCCCGCGGGGGGGCGGGCCCCCCGCGCCCCCCGGGGGGGGGGGCCCGGGCGCGCCCCCCCCCCCCCCGGGGGGGCGCCCCCCCCCCCCGGGGGGGGGCCGCGCCTCCTGCGTCCCGGCACCCCGGACGGGGCCCGCTGTCGGTGGCCGGAAGCTACACTGGCGTGCCGACTTTTCCCGAAGGGTACGAACACCTGTTGTCATCCGAGATCGACCGCGAACGCGCCTACGTGGGCACCCTGTACGAGCGCCTCGACGAGCTGAAGGCCGACGCCCGCGTCCGGCTCGAGCGCACGCGCCGCGAGACCGTGGGCGGCAACCACCAGAGCCGCAGCGAGCGTGACGCCTACGCACGCCTCTACGAAGACACCATCGTCCAGCTCGGTTCGGTCGACGAGCGGCTGGCCTTCGGGCGGCTCGAGCTCGAGACGCCCGACCTGCTCGGTCAGACCGGCGACGTCGACCGTCCCGCCGAACCGGGCGAGGGGGGCCGCTACCGCTACATCGGCCGCATCGGCCTGCGCGACGAGGCTCACCACCCGATCCTGCTCGACTGGCGCGTCCCCGGCGCCAGCGCCTTCTACCAGGCGACCGCGGCCACGCCCATGGGGGCGAGGGCCCGGCGACACCTGACGCTCGAGGGACGCACCGTCACCCGCCTCGAGGACGAGGTGTTCGACCCCGACCTGCTCGACCGCGACGACGTCCAGCTGCAGGGCGAGGGCGCGCTCATGGCGGCCCTGACGGCCCAGCGCACCGGCCGCATGACCGACATCGTCGCCACCATCCAGGGCGAACAAGACCGCATCATCCGGTCGCAGCTCGACGGCGTGCTCGTCGTCCAGGGCGGTCCCGGCACGGGCAAGACGGCGGTGGCCCTGCACCGGGCCGCCTACCTGCTCTACTCGCACCGCGACCGGCTCAAGGGGTCGGGGGTCCTCGTCGTCGGGCCGTCGCGGTCGTTCCTGCGCTACATCGAACAGGTGCTGCCGTCGCTCGGCGAGAGCGGCGTCGTGCTGTCGAGCCTCGGCGGGCTCTACCCCGGCGTCGAGGCCCAGACCGACGACGCGCCGGAGGTCGCCGCGCTCAAGGGCTCGGCCGAGATGGCCGAGCTGATGCGTCGCGCCGTCCGGTCGCGGCAGATCCGCCCGAGCGAGCCGACGACGATCGACGTCAACGGCGAGCGGCTCGTCGTCCGGCCCGAGCTCGTCGGCGAGGCCATGCGAAAGGCCCAAGAGCGCGGCAAGCCCCACAACGTGGCCAGGGTCACCTTCAACAAGGCGGCCCTCTCGGCCCTGACGCGTCAGCTGGTCGACCAGATGCGCGAGCACGGGACGACGGTCGACGAGTCCGACGAGGCCGTCCTCCGAGAAGACATCCGGCAGTCGTACGACGTGCGCGTGCTGCTCAACACGGCCTGGCTCCCGCTCAGCGCCGAGAAGCTCGTCGAAGACCTCTACGCCCGGCCGAACTGGCTCGCCTCGATCACCCCGCGCTGGACGCCCGAGCAGCGCGCCCTGCTGCGGCGCGAACGCGGGGCGGGGTTCACGGTCTCCGACGTGCCGCTGCTCGACGAGGCCGCCGAGCTGCTCGGCGAGTTCCAGACCGGTGTCGACCCCGAACGCCTGGCCCGCAAGGCGCAGCGCAAGCGCGACATCGAGAACGCCGAGCGCGCCATCGAGAACATGGGCGTCGAGGGCATGGTCAGCGCCGAGCAGATCGCCGGCGGGTTCGCCGAACGGGCCGCGTCGATGACGACGGCCGAACGCGCCTCGGGCGACCGCACCTGGGCCTTCGGCCACGTCGTGGTCGACGAGGCGCAAGAACTGTCGCCGATGCAGTGGCGCCTCCTGTCCCGCCGCTGCCCCCTGCGGTCGTTCACGGTCGTCGGCGACATCGCCCAGGCCTCGAGCCCGGCTGCGGCGTCGTCGTGGGACCGCGCCCTCCAGGCGCTCCTCGGTCGACGTCGCGGAGGCGCGGCGCAGGGCACGTCGGCACCCTGGCGACTCGAAGAACTCACCGTCAACTACCGCACGCCGGCGCAGATCGTGGCCTACGCCGAGGGCGTCGCGACGGCGAGCGGGCTGCAGGTCACCCCGAGCCGGTCGGTCCGGGCGAGCGAGTGGCCGGTGCGCGAGGTGACCGGCGCCTCCTCGAAGGACGACTTCGTCCGTGCCACTGTCGAGGCCGTCCGAGCCGACCGGGCGATCGACTCCGACGGCACGCTGGCCGTCATCGCACCCGAGCAGGCCGTGACGGCCCTGGTCGAGGCCCTCTCGACCGAGTTCGTCGGGCTGGTGGCACCCGGGTCGGCGTCGTTGACGAAGCCGATCTCGGTGCTCAGCCCGGCAACGTCGAAGGGCCTCGAGTTCGACTCGGTCGTCGTGGTCGACCCGGAGCGAGTCCGTCAGGCGACCCGGCGCGGCAACGCCAGCCTCTACGTGGCGATGACCCGGCCCACCCAGCGACTCACGGTCGTCTCGTAGGCCGGGTCACGTTCGGTCGGCCGTGACCGGACCCGGTCCACGCCGGGGACGCGGTCGTGCGGCGACTGCTCGAGCCGCTGGTGCGAGGCGGCAGGCCGGACGCCGCCGGCCCTCGCCCCGGGCGACTCAGCGGTAGTCGGGTGGCCAGGCGAAGGCCGCCGGGGCGGTGACGGTCTCGCCGACCGGTGCCAGGACGAGGTCGATCCGCTCGAAGTCCCGCAGCGGGATGCCCGCCGGGTCGGCGGTGTAGGGGCTGCCCCCGACGAAGGTGTGCAGCTCGAGACCGTCGTCGTGCCCGAGCGACCCGACGCCCCGGCCGTCGAGGGCGACGTCCCACTCGGTGAACAGCTGCCCGAGCACGAACGACTCGCGGGTGGGCGACTCGACGTGGACGATGCCACTCGTGTCGTGCGTGTGGATCTCGGCCGCGAACTTCGCGTCGGAGTCGTGACCGATGTCGCCGGGCACGGTGACCGCCTGCCCGTCGACGGTGATGGAGAGGTGCGTGTGCACGTGCATCGCGAGGTCCTCGCCCCAGACGTTCTCGAGGCCGGCGGCGGCCGCCCGGGTCTCGAGCTGGTCGGTCGCAGGTCGACCCCACGGAGGCGCGGTGACGGCCCCTCGGACGTTCTGCGGGTTGCCGCCCTGCACCACCGCCACCCCCACGCCGCCCGCCACGAGGACGACGAGCGCGAGCAGTCCGGCCAGCACCTCGCCCGAGAGCCGTCGACGAGGGCGCCGGGTGCGCTCGCTCATCGCGCCGCCCCGGTCTCGGCCTCGGAGGTCGTGCGGACGCGGTCGACCAGCTCACGCCACGGCCCGGTGACCTGTTGCTCGGGCAGCTTGGCCTTGCGCGTCGGTCGGGTCTCGGCCGTGATCACCCAGACGAAGCGGTCGGGCTGCACCGCCTGGGCCGCACGAGGGGCCTGCGACCAGGGCAGGCGGTCGATCAGGACGAGCCACGACTCGGTGTCGGGCTCGGCGTCGACGTCGACCGACCAGCTGCGGGTGAGGCCGGCGAAACCCCCGGAGCGCGAGACGGTGACCTTCATGGGCGCGATGCTACCCCGGCCGGGTCCGGGGCAGCGGGGTCGGCCGCCGGGCGGCCTCAGGCGGCGGGGGTGACCCCGACGCCCTCCCATCCGGCCGACGTCGCCCGGACCTCGTCGGAGTCCGCCCCGTACCGCGCCGTGGCCGCGGCGACGGTCGCCGCCGCGAACTGCGCGAAGGTGGCCTCGGGCGACAGCGTGCCGCTGGTCAGCGTGTCGTACCAGATCTGCCCGGCCCGCACCCACGCCTCGCCACCGAGCGCCTCGGCCACGAGGTAGAAGGCCCGGTTGGGGATGCCCGAGTTGAGGTGCACCCCACCGTTGTCGTCGGTCGTCTCGACGTAGTCGTCGAGGTGGGCGGGCTGGGGGTCCTTGCCGAGGACGTCGTCGTCGTAGGCCGTGCCCGGGGCCTTCATCGACCGGAGGGCGGCGCCCTGCACCTCGGGGGTGAACAGCCCCTCGCCGATCAGCCACGTCGCGCGGTCGACGGTCTGGCCGAACAGGTGCTGCTCGACGAGCGCGCCGAACACGTCGCTGACCGACTCGTTCAGCGCACCCGACTGACCCTGGTAGGTGAGGTTGGCGGTGTACTGCGTGACCCCGTGGGTGAGCTCGTGCCCGATGACGCTGACGGAGGCCGTGAACCGCCCGAAGACCTCGCCGTCACCGTCGCCGAACACCATGCGCTCGCCGTTCCAGAAGGCGTTGTCGTAGTCCTGCCCGTAGTGCACCGTGGCGTCGAGCGGCAGCCCGGCCCCGTCGATGGACGACCGCCCGTAGACCTCGCGGAACAGGGCGTAGGTGGCACCGAGGGCGTCGTACGCCTCGGTCGCCGCGACGTCGTCGGTGGCCGGTTCGCCCTCACCTCGCACCCGCACGCCGGGCAGCTCTTCGGTGCCCTGTGCGTCGGAGATCGTCCGCTCGAGCACGGCCTCGCCACCGAGCGCGCCCTGCACCACCGGGGGAGTCGCGTTGCGGTCGACGGCCTCCATCGCGAGCAGGCCGTTGCGCGCGGCCTGCGGCGCTCGGTGCAGGCGGGGCGAGTCGGCCTCGGCGAGGTGGGCGAGCAGGTACGGCGGGACGATGAACCGGGTCATGGCTGCACTCTCGCACGAGGGTCCGACATCGGCCCCGACTGTTCACACGATCGTGACGTACCGGTCGGTCGCCCGACGGCGACCCGGGACGCCGCCCGTCGACGACGCGGCATCCGTCGCCGAGAGGCGGCTGTCGACGTGGACCCGACTACCGTTGTCGGCATGACCGTCACCGACGCGTCCTCGTTCGTCGACAGCAAGATCGCCGTCGTCCCCGACTTCCCGAAGCCCGGCATCCTCTTCCGCGACGTCACCCCGCTGTTCTCCGACGCGGACGCGTTCGCCACCGTGACCACGGCCCTGTCCGAGCCGTTCGACGGCGGATTCGTCGCCGTGGCCGGCATCGAGGCGCGGGGCTTCGCCCTCGCGGGCGCCATCGCCATCGAGCAGGGCGTCGGCGTGCTCACGGTGCGCAAGGCCGGCAAGCTGCCCGGCGAGGTGCTCAGCGAGAGCTACGCCCTCGAGTACGGCGAGGCCACCCTCGAGCTGCGCCCGAACCAGATCCCCCAGGGGTCGAGCGTCCTGGTCGTGGACGACGTGCTGGCCACCGGCGGCACCGTCGAGGCGACGATCACCCTCCTCGAACGCGCCGGCTACGTCGTCGCGGGCGTCGCCGTGCTGCTCGAGCTCGACGGCCTCGACGGCCGCGCCCGCCTCGAGGGCCACGTCCCCGTGCACGCCCTCTCGTCCGCCCCCGCCTGACGGGTCGCCGGACGGCTCAGCCGAACGAGCGGGCGGCCTCGAGCGCCCCGGGGAAGAGCAGCCCGGCACCGCCCAGCAGGCACGCGAGGGCCACCAGCACGAACACCCCGACCCAGACGACGCCGGGCACGTGGGTGAGCCCGGCGAGCTGGTCGGCGTCCGAGGCCGTCGAGCGCGACCGCCGCCGGCTGCGCTGCAGCTCGAGCGACGCCCGCAGCGCCCCGAACCCCAGCACCGACGTCACGACGAGGCCGAACACGGCCTGCCAGGTCGGCGACGCGAAGAACGTCACGACGACCACGAGGGCGGCGCCGAGCAGCACCACCCAGAGCCCGAACCAGTTGCGGATCTGCACGAGCATCAGCGCCAGGAGCAGCAACAGCGCCCAGAGCAGACCCGCCGCGTAGCCCGCCGACAGCAGCCAGGCCGCACCCAGGGCCGCGACCGCCGGAGCCGTGTAACCGGCGAGCAGCGTGATGATCATGCCGGGCCCCGTGCGAGGCCCCTTCGACACCGTCAGTCCCGAGGTGTCCGAGTGCAGCCGGATGCCCGTCAGTCGCCGTCCGGTCAGCACGGCCGCGAGCCCGTGCCCGCCCTCGTGGACGACGGTCACGGCGTGTCGCACCGTGTGCCAGGTGCCGGGCAGCAGCACGAGCAGCAAGCCGGCGGCGACGCTGGCGAGCAGCCACGAGCCGGGCAGGGGAGCCGCGAGCTGGCTGATCCGGGCCCAGAGGTCGGTGAGTGCGTCCACGGGACGAGCCTAGGAGGCGCGGTGCGCGCGGTCGGACACCGCGCCTCCCCGGCTCGTCCGCCCCGCCCCCGGGGCTGATCGTCCTCCAGGTCGATCTTCGGGCGTTCCGGGCGTCTTCCCACGGACCCGTGCCGCACCATGGACGCATGCGTCGCGCCGTCCTCCTCCTGCTCACCCTCGCCTACCTCGCCGGGGTCGCGTGGATGACCCTGCGCCCGAGCGTCTACGACGCGAACACGGGCGCCCTGCTCTGGCGCGCCCTCGACCTCTTCGCCCGGCACGACGAGACCTCGTGGATCACCTTCGCGCGCGTCGAG
This sequence comes from Frigoribacterium sp. PvP054, assembly GCF_040547465.1. NCBI lineage: Bacteria > Bacillati > Actinomycetota > Actinomycetes > Micrococcales > Microbacteriaceae > Frigoribacterium > Frigoribacterium sp. PvP054. The sequence continues at coordinate 31,476 of NZ_JBEPPU010000018.1, read as the reverse complement.
GCGGCGGCGAACGTCGCGATGTTCGTGCCGATGGGCATGTTCCCCGCGCTGCTGCTGCCCAGGCGGTTCTGGTGGGTCGGCATCCTGGTGGGCTTCGCGGCGACGGTCGGCATCGAGACGTACCAGGCGACGTACCTGTCGGCGACGCGCTTCTCCGATCCCCAGGACCTCGTGATGAACACCCTCGGGGCCGCGATCGGCGCGGCGTTCGTCGGCCTCGTCCTGCCCCGACGGCGACGCGGTCGGAGCCGACCTCGACAGGGGTCGGCGTCGCCCGTCTGGTAGGCTCCTCAGGTTGCCGTCCGAACGGCCGCGGAGAAAGAGAGCTCGCACATCCGGTGACGAGCACCGCGCAACGAACTGAAAGGGGATCCCTCCATGGCACTCGCACCTGACGTCAAGACCCGGATCATCGAAGAATACGCGACCCACCCCGGCGACACCGGATCCCCCGAGGTCCAGATCGCCGTGATGACGCAGCGCATCCTCGACCTGACCGAGCACCTCAAAGAGCACAAGCACGACCACCACTCGCGTCGTGGCCTGTTGCTGCTCGTCGGCCAGCGCCGTCGCCTGCTCGGCTACCTGTCGAAGGTCGACATCGAGCGTTACCGCACGCTGATCGGCCGCCTGGGCCTGCGCCGCTAGTCCTCGCGCTCCGGCACGTCTCGACGACGGCCCCCTCTGCATGCAGAGGGGGCCGTTCTCTCGTCCGAGACGAGGTGGCCACGCGACCGCACCGCCGACCCGAGCGGCCCGTCGGCTCGTCGCCCGGAACGCCTCAGTACCAGTTGTGCGCCACCGAGTGCGCCCAGGCGGAGCACATCGTGCCGTAGCTGCTCCGGATGTACGAGATGCCCCAGTCCACCTGGGTGCGGTAGTTCGTCTGCCAGTCGAGCCCGAACGAGGCCATCTTGTTGCCGGGCAGCGACTGCGGGATGCCGTAGGCAGCGCTCGAGGGGTTGCTGGCGTTCGTGCGCCAGCCCGACTCCTTGTTCCAGAGCTGGACGAGGCAGGTGTACTCGGCACCGGTGCCGACCTTGGTCGCCGCGTAGGCCTTCGCGCCGGCCGGGTCGTTGACCGCGCCCGTCGGGGGAGTCGTGCCCGCACCGCCCGAGCCGCCCGAGCCGCCCGTCCCGGGAGTCGCGCCCCCGGACGATCCGCCGCCGCCCGACGAGCCCGACCCGCCGGACGTGCCCGCCGGTGCCTTCGCAGCGGCCGCCGCCTGGGCCTTCGCCGCGGCCTGCTGGGCGGCGAACGCCTGTTCCGCCGCGACCCCGGCCCGGTACTGCTGCTCGAGTTCGGCCGTGGAGTCCTTGAGCGCGGCGAGCTGGGCGTAGAGGTCCTTCGATCGCTGCGTCGCGTTGGCGACCTCGGCGTCGGCGCTCGCCTGCGCGGCCGAGGCCTGGTCCGCCGTCTCCTGGGCGTCGCGGGCTAGGGCGTCGCGTCGCGCGGTCGCGGTCGCCGCCTGCTCGCTGAGCGACGACACCGTGTTGCTCGCCGTGGTGGCGTCGGCCAGCACCGTCTGCCAGCGGTCGCCGAGCTGCGTGAGCGAGCCGAGCTGGTAGAGCGCGGCCCCGGGATCGGGCGAGGTGAAGAGGTCGGTGCCCATGGACTGGTTCCCGCCGGTGCGGAACAGGCTGCCGGCGAGCTGGCCGGCCTCCTGCCTCGCGGTGTCGGCGGTGGCCCTGGCGCGCTCGGCGTCGGCGGCCAGCTCGTCGGCCCGCTGTGAGGCCGCGGCCAGCTGGGCCTGCGCCGTCAGGTTCGCCTGGTCGGCGAGCACGGCCTCGTCGCTGCGGTCGGACGCGGCCTTCTCGAGGCTGTCGAGGGACGCGTCGATGAGGTCGACCTGGGCCTCGGTCGCCGCGGCGTTCCCCTTCGCGGCCTCGACCTGCGCCCACGTCGGGTACCCCGCCGCCGACGCGGCGGTCGGTGCCACGAGCATCGCCAGCACGAGGGCCGAGGAGGCGCCGGTCGCCACCGCGAGGCGGCTCGCGCGACGGTCCCGGGCAGGCCTGTCGTGAGCACGCATGTGGACGACCCTAACGCCGTCCTCCCCGCACCGCGCCTCCCCGTCCGGGCGACACCCGCCGCCCGCACCCCCGGACGGAAGGGTGCGGGTGCTAGGATCGCGCTCGGAGCAGGCCGGTACGGCTGCTGGTCACCGGTGGTGACAGGCGGAATGCCCCGACCGACGCCGAGCGTCCGGGTCGGGTGCGGGGTCCGACCGTTTCTACTGTTGGCCAGACGTGCCACCGCCTCCGTCGCGTTGTTGCACGTGCATGTCGTCATGCCGTCCACGCCGCCCGCTCCCGGTACACATCGATGCCCACACGGGGCCTCGATGCAAAACAAAGAGGAGTAGCCCCCACATGGAGGGTCCAGAGATCAAGTTCGGCGAAGCCGTCCTCGACAACGGCAAGTTCGGCAAGCGCACCATCCGATTCGAGACCGGTCGTCTCGCCCAGCAGGCTCAGGGAGCCGTCGCTGCCTACCTCGACGAAGACACCATGCTCTTGTCGGCCACGAGCGCCAGCAAGAAGCCGAAGGACAACTTCGACTTCTTCCCGCTCACCATCGACGTCGAAGAGCGCTCGTACGCCGCGGGCAAGATCCCCGGCTCGTTCTTCCGTCGCGAGGGTCGCCCCTCGACCGAGGCCATCCTGGTCTGCCGTCTGATCGACCGGCCCCTGCGTCCCTCGTTCGTCGAGGGCCTGCGCAACGAGGTCCAGGTCGTCATCACGGTGCTCAGCATCGCTCCCGACGAGTTCTACGACGCCCTCGCGATCAACGCGGCCAGCGCCTCCACCCAGATCTCGGGCCTGCCCTTCTCCGGCCCGATCGCCGGCGTGCGCCTCGCGCTGATCGGTGACCAGTGGGTCGCGTTCCCCAAGGCCAGCCAGCTGGCCGACGCCGTGTTCGACCTGACCGTCGCGGGCCGTGTCGTCACCGACGCCGCCGGCAACGAGGACGTCGCGATCATGATGGTCGAGGCCGAGGCCACCGAGCACGCCTGGGGCCTCATCCAGGGCGGCGCCACCAAGCCCGACGAGGCGATCGTGGCCCAGGGCCTCGAGGCCGCCAAGCCCTTCCTCAAGCAGCTCGTCGACGCCCAGGCCACGATGGCCGCGCAGGCATCAAAAGAGATCGCCGACTACCCGGTCTTCCTGCCCTACACCGACGAGGTGCTCGAGGCCGTCACCGCCGCGGCCGGCACCGAGCTCGCCGAGGTCTACAAGATCGCCGGCAAGATCGAGCGCCAGGACGCCGACGACGCCCTCAAGTCCCGCGTGAAAGAGGCCGTCGCGGCCAAGGTCGAGGCCGGCGAACTGCCCGACTCGGCCCTCGGCCAGGTCGGCGCCGCCTACAAGACGGCGACGAAGAAGGTCGTCCGCGACCGCATCCTCACCGAGCAGATCCGCATGGACGGTCGCGGCCTCGCCGACATCCGCCCGCTCGACGCCGAGGTGCAGGTCATCCCGCGCGTCCACGGTTCCGCCATCTTCCAGCGCGGTGAGACCCAGATCATGGGCGTCACCACGCTGAACATGCTCAAGATGGAGCAGCAGATCGACTCGCTGAGCCCGGTCACCAAGAAGCGCTACCTGCACCACTACAACTTCCCGCCGTACTCGACCGGTGAGACCGGTCGCGTCGGTTCGCCGAAGCGTCGCGAGATCGGGCACGGCTTCCTGGCCGAGCGCGCCCTCGTGCCGGTGCTGCCCAGCCGCGACGAGTTCCCCTACGCCATCCGTCAGGTCTCCGAGGCCCTCGGGTCGAACGGCTCGACCTCGATGGGTTCGGTCTGCGCCTCGACCCTGTCGCTGCTGAACGCCGGCGTGCCCCTCAAGGCCCCCGTCGCCGGCATCGCCATGGGCCTCGTCTCCGACACGGTCGACGGTCAGACCCGCTACGCGGCCCTGACCGACATCCTCGGTGCCGAAGACGCCCTGGGCGACATGGACTTCAAGGTCGCGGGCACGAGCGAGTTCGTCACGGCGATCCAGCTCGACACCAAGCTCGACGGTCTGCCGACCGCCGTGCTCGACGCCGCCCTGAAGCAGGCCAAAGAGGCTCGCACCGCGATCCTCGGCGTGCTCAACTCGGCGATCGACGCCCCCGACGAGATGGCCCCGACCGCGCCCCGCGTGATCTCGGTCCAGATCCCGCAGGACAAGATCGGCGAGCTGATCGGCCCCAAGGGCAAGACCATCAACGCGATCCAGGACGAGACCGGCGCCGACATCAGCATCGAAGAAGACGGCACCGTCTACATCGGTGCCGTCGACGGCCCGTCGGCCGAGGCCGCCCGCGCCCAGGTCAACGCGATCGCCAACCCGACCAATCCCGAGGTCGGCGAGCAGTTCCTCGGCACCGTCGTCAAGATCGCGTCGTTCGGTGCGTTCGTCTCGCTCCTCCCCGGCAAGGACGGCCTGCTGCACATCAGCGAGGTCCGCAAGCTCGCCGGTGGCAAGCGGGTCGAGAACGTCGAGGACGTCCTCGGCGTCGGCCAGAAGATCCTCGTCGAGATCACGAAGATCGACGACCGCGGCAAGCTCTCGCTCGCCCCGGTCGTGGCCGACGAGGCCGACACCGACTCGAGCGGAGCGACCGAAGAGTCGACCGACGAGTCCGTCGACGCGTAGTCAGCACACCACGAAGGGCCCGCCCCGACCTCGGTCGGGGCGGGCCCTCCGTCGTCCCGCCCCCACTGCGACCCCGCCGTCCAGACGCCGTCGGCTGGGTCGGCGACTCAGGGGATCGGCCGCACCGCGCCTCCGTGGGGCGCTGCGCCTCGTCGTCCTCCTGAGTCGCCGACGACGTCAGACGAGAGGACGGGATGAGCCCCTCGTCGTCGACGAGGAGGCGCGGGTCGCGTCCCCCGGATCGGGGCGGCGACACGACATCACGATTGCGTGCGGCGACGGCGGAAACGGGGCGAGTGGTCGTATTCTTGTTCTCGAGGGGCGAACCATACCCCATGCGATTGCAGAGAGTCGCATCGGGGGTTCGCGACGAGAAGGGGACGGCGTGACCGAGACGACGGCTGAGCTCGCCCGGTCGGCCGTGTCCGACCTGGCCGCGAGCAGGGCGGCCAGTACCTCGCTCGCGCAGCCGACCGTGCCCGTCGACCTCGGCATCATCCAGCCCCGACGGCGCCTCGGCCTCTCCGACCTCAAGGTCTTCCCCCTGGCGCTCGGGGGCAACGTCTTCGGTTGGACCGCCGACCAGACCGCGACGACGTCCGTCCTCGACGCCTACTTCGACCTCGGCGGCAACTTCGTCGACACGGCCGACTCCTATGCCGGAGGCCGCAGCGAGATCATGATCGGGTCGTGGATGCGCTCGCGTCGCTCCCGCGACGACATGGTCGTCTCGACCAAGGTCGGCAAGAGCGCCGACAACCCCGGGCTCACTCCCCGGGCGATCGAGCGTGCCGTCGACGCCTCCCTCGAACGGCTCGGCACCGACCGCATCGATCTCTTGTACCTCCACGTCGACGACACCGAGGTGGCCTTCGAGCGCACGCTGTTGGCCGTCGACCACCTGATCCGGGTCGGCAAGGTCCGCTGGTTCGGCGGGTCGCACCACTCGGGCAACCGGCTCTACGAGGCGCGCATCGCCGCGGGCATGCTCGGCATCGCCCCCATGGTCGCCCTGCAGAACCAGTACAACCTGCTCGATCGCTCCGAGTACGAGAAGGGCCTCGCGCACGTGGCCGCACAGCAACGGCTGGCCGTCATGCCCCGATTCGCCCTCGCCAGCGGATTCCTCACCGGAAAGTACCGTTCGCGTTCCGACTTCGCCCACAATCCACGACGACGCGTCCTGGCGAAGTACCTGTCGAAGCGTGGGCTCAAGGTCGTCCACGAGCTCGACCGCATCGCCTCGGTGCACGAGGTCTCGAGTGCGGCCATCGCCCTCGCCTGGCTCCTCGCCAAACCGAACGTGGTGGCACCCGTGGCGAGCGCCACGAACGCCAAGCAGGTCTACGAGTTGGCGCAGGCCGCGAGGGTCCAACTGACGCGCAACCAGGTCCTCGACCTCGATCGGGCCTCGGCCTGATCGAATCGCCGACCGTCGGTACGCGGCGGTCCGACGGGCGCGACCGAGGCGTGTGGGCGATGCCCCGCAGACCGGGTCCTCGCGGGTAGGTGCCTCGCGGGCCTCGGCCTGTCAGGTGGGTGCCTCGAGGTCTACGCCTCGAGGAGTCGCTGGGCGGAACGTCGGAGGGCGGCGGCGGCCGCGATGGCGTCGCCGGCGTAGGCGCCGACCTGGGCTCCGTCGAGTGCCAGGACGAGGTCGTCGGCCGCGTCGCCCGGCATCGGGTGCCCGGCGGTCTTGAAGAGGGAGACCATCTCGGACGTGAGCCACTCGCGGTGTTCGGCGATGGCGAGACGCACCGGGTGGGTCGGATCGCTGAACTCCGACGCGGCGTTCGCGAAGGCCGAGCCGCGGAACGACACGGTCTGGAGGCGCGCGACGACGGCGTCGAGGTAGGCCTCGAGGGTGGCCCGTCCGCCGCCGTGGGCCTCGATCAGCGAGGTGAGTTCGGCGGCCTCGACGTCGTGTCGCCCTGCGAGGTACTCGAGGACCAAGGTGTCCTTGGCACCGAAGTGCTTGTAGAACGTGGCCTTGGTCACGGAGGACTCTGCGATCAGCCGGTCGACGCCGACGACCCGCACGCCCTCGTCGTAGAACAGTCGACCGGCGGTGGTGAGGACGCGCGCGCGGGCGCCGGGGACGGGGGAGTCGGCGCGGGGGCGGCCAGGGAGACGCTGGACGGCCGGTGGGGGGGAATCGACCGTCACAGCGTGGCTCCTTGGGACGTCTCGGCTTGAAGCCGCGTGGGGGACGCGCGCTCCGGACCTTCTGACGACGTCCGACCAGCCGCCGACGACGGCCATCAGGGGGGTGGGGTCGTCGTCGGTGGCATCACTCTAACATCGATGGGGACAAACAGAGTCGTCTGTTTGTCCGCACGAGCGTACCCCAGTTCGGGTGCCAGACGTTCCGAGCGGCACACGGCCGACTGCAGGGGAGGTCGCCTAGGCTCGACCTGATGAACGGCCCTGTCTCCTTCCCCCTCGACGAGGTCGAGATCTCCTTCCGCGCCACGGGCGACGCGCTCGTGAGGCGGAGCGTGCTGCCCTCCGGCGTCCGGGTCCTCAGCGAACGCATGCCGGGCGCCCGCAGCACCACCATCGGCCTCTGGGTGGCCGTCGGCTCGCGCGACGAGTCCGAGGCGGACCGGGGGTCGACGCACTTCCTCGAACACCTGCTGTTCAAGGGCACCCCCACCAGGTCCGCGCTCGACATCGCCGTCTCGTTCGAGTCGGTGGGCGGCGAGCACAACGCCGCGACCGCGAAGGAGTACACCTGCTACTACGCGCGGGTGCGGGACGTCGACCTCGACGACGCCATCGATGTGCTCACCGACATGGTGACGTCGTCGACGCTCGACCCGGTCGAGTTCGAGACCGAGCGCGGCGTCATCCTCGAAGAGCTCGCCATGGCCGACGACGACCCGGCCGACATGGCCGGCGAGCGCCTGTTCGAGTCGGTCTTCGGCGACCACCCGCTCGGGCGGCCGATCGGCGGATCACCCGAGAGCATCCGGGCCGCGGTGCGTGACGACGTCGACCGGCACTACCGGGCGAACTACCGGCCCCGAGACCTCGTCGTGTCGATCGCCGGTGCCGTCGACCACGACCGGGCCCTCGACCGGCTCACGGCCGCGCTCGACCGGGCCGGCTGGCCCACCGACGCGGGGTCGCCGGTGCCGCGGCGTGACCACGCGCCCGTCGACCTGGTGGCGGGCGAACCCGTGCAGGTCGTCCGTCGTCCGCTCGAGCAGGCCACGGTGCTGCTCGGCCTCCCGGGCATCTCGGTCGGCGACGACCGTCGGCCCGCCCTCGCCGTCCTGAACTCGGTGCTCGGCGGGGGCATGTCGTCCCGTCTGTTCCAGGAGATCCGCGAGCGTCGGGGCCTCGCGTACTCGGTCTACTCGTTCGCGCCCAGCTACTCGGACGCGGGCCTCTTCGGTCTCTACGCGGGGTGCACCCCGGCCAACGCCGGGGACGTGGCCCGGCTGATGCTGGACGAGCTCGAGGGTCTCGCCGCCGACGGCATCACGGACGACGAGCGCCGGCGCGCCCTCGGCCAGCTGGGCGGCGCCGCGGCCCTCGCCCTCGAGGACAGCGACACCCGCATGAACCGCCTCGGACGGGCCGAGATCTCGACGGGCGAGTTCGTCGACCTCGACACGTCCCTCGACCGCATCGACGCGGTCACGTCCGACGACGTCCGGTCGTTGGCCACCCGGCTCCTCGCGGGCCCGCTGTCCACGGTCGTGGTCGGCGAGGTCGACGAGGCGACGTTCACGGCTCCGACGACGACGTCGAGGGTCACCACACGATGAACCAGGAGACGACGGTGTCCCACTACCTCTACCTCGTCCGGCACGGCGAACAACAAGACGCAGAACACGGCCTGCCCGACGGCCCCTTGAGCGAACGCGGCAAACGCCAGGTGCGCCTCCTCGCCGAACGGCTCGGCGGCGTCCCCTTCGACGCGGCGTGGCACTCGCCGCTCGAACGGGCGGAAGAGACGGCCGCCATCATGACCGAGCGCATGCCCGCCCTCGAGTCGCAACCCTCGACCCTGCTGTTCGACTGCGTGCCCTCCGGGCCGACCTCCGACATGCCGTCGTCCTACAAGCCGTTCTTCGGGGGCGTCACCGACGAGCAGATCGAGGCCGGTCAGGCGCAGATGGCCGACGCGGTGGCCGAGTGGTTGACCCCCGCTCGTGAAGACCGTCACGACCTGCTGATCACGCACAACTTCGTCATCGGCTGGTTCGTCCGAGAGGTCTTCGGGGCCCCCGACTGGCGGTGGATGGGCGTCAACCAGGCGAACGCCGGCTTGACCATCATCCGGGTCCGTTCCGCGAAGCCGCCCGAGCTCGTGACGCACAACGACCTCGGGCACCTGCCGGTCGAGTTGCGCACCGGTCTCCCCGTCGAACAGCCCTTCTGACCCGGGGCCGCCCCGGTCGGGTGGGTCGTCAGGCCGCGCCGTCCGACGTGCCGACCGCACCCGGGTGCTCGACGGGCTTGCCGTACCAGGTCGTGGCGTTCGGGTTTGCGTTGTAGGGCTCGACGGTCGAGTACCCGGCGCTGCGGTACAGCCCGCCGGCCGCCGCCAGGCTGTCGTTGGTGTCGAGCACGATCTCGTCCGCCCCGAACGCGGCCGCCCGGCGTTCGAGCTCGACGAGCAGCGCGCGGCCCAGGCCGAGACCCCGGCCCGAGGGACGCACGTAGAGGTGTTTGACCTCGTACCGGACGGCACCGGTCGCCGACGGGGCGATCAGGCGGATGCCCCCGCAGGCCACCGGCTCGGGCTCGTGGTCCGCCTGCCGCTCGCCGACGTCCGGGTCGACGACGACGAACACGCCCGCCGGCGGGACGAAGGCCGAGGCGTCGGGCAACGTGGTCGTGTAGGTGCCCTGAGCCGAGGGGAACGTGGTCTCGCGCTCGGTGAAGTACTCGGTCAGGAGGGCGGCGGCATCGGGGGTGGAGACGCTCGTCTCTCGGAACCGGGGCATGCCCACCATGCTAGGTCGAGGCAGCGTCCCCCGTCGGTCGGCCCCGGTAGGTTGGACCGCATGACTTCGCGCATCGCCGTGGTGGGAGCCACCGGCACCCTCGGCTCGTTCATCGTCGACCTCGTCGAGCGCACCCCGGGGCTCGAGGTCCACGCCGGCCTGTCGTCGCGCGACGACCTCGACGACGTCCTCGGTGCGGACCTCGTCGTCGACGTCACGCATCCCGCGGTCAGCCCGGGCATCGTCGAGCACGTCGTCCGAGCGGGCATCCCCGTGCTCGTCGGCACCTCGGGCTACAACGCCGAGAGGCTGGCGAGACTCTCGACGGTCGTCGCCGACGCCGCAGGTCCCGGGGTCCTCGTCGTGCCGAACTTCTCGATCGGATCGGTGCTCGCGACGCGGTTCGCGACCCTCGCGGCACGCTTCTACGAATCCGTCGAGATCGTGGAGGCGCACCACCAGGGCAAGGTCGACTCGCCCTCGGGCACCGCCGTCCGCACCGCCGAGCTGATCGCCGAGGCGCGGCGCGACCTCGGTCCCGTCTCCGCGCCGCACGCCGACCAGCGGGCCAGGGGTCAGCAGGTCGCGAGCGTCCCCGTCCACAGCCTGCGCCTCCGGGGCGTGGTCGCCCGACAGGAGGTCGTCTTCGGCGGCGAGGGCGAGACCCTCACCCTGACCCACGACACGCTCTCGCAGCACGCCTACGAGCAGGGCCTCCGCGTGGCCATCGCGGCCGCGCCGGGGGTCTCCGGGGTCGTCGTGGGGCTCGACGCCGTCCTGCCGCTCGACTCGTGAAGGGGCGTACCGCCGCGCTGGTGATGGCGCTGCTCCTGCTGCTCTACGTCGTGCTGGTGGGCCAACGCGCCGTGCTGTTCGTGTCGACCGGCGAGCCGGTGGCCATCGCGCTCGGCGTCGCCCTGCTCGTCCTGCCGCTGCTGGGCCTGTTCGCCCTGGTCGTCGAACTCCGCTTCGGCCTGCGCACGCAAGAGATCGTCCGCCAACTCGCGGCCGAGGGCGAACTGCCGGTCGACGACCTGCCGCGCCGCGCCTCCGGACGCTACGAGCGAGAGGCGGCGGACGCGGCGTTTCCCGCCTACAAAGAGGCAGTCGAAGCCGCTCCCGACGACTGGAGGGCGTGGTTCCGGCTCGGGCTGGCCTACGACGCGTGCGGCGACCGCCGTCGCGCCCGGCAGGCCCTGCGGTGGGCGATCGGCCTCAGGCGCGACTCGACCCGTTAGTCCGCGGCGCTGCGACGATCGGACGCACGCCCCTCGGGTCAGAGGGCGTCGACGAACGCCGACAGCGCCTGCTCGACCGTGCGGTGCCGGAACTCGAAGCCGTCGCGCTCGAGCACCTCGGGCACGACCTGCTGGCTCGGCAGCAGCATCTCGCGACCAGCCTCTTGCATGGCCGTCGAGATGACGGCCTCGGGGACGCCGAGCAGGTAGGGGCGGTGCAGGTCGGCGGCGAGCGTCCGCGTGATCAGGTCGCTCGTCGCGGGCGTCGGGCCGACCAGGTTGACGGGACCCGCGACCGACGACGTGAGCAGGTGCACGATCGCGGCCGCCTCGTCGTGGAGGCTGATCCATGGCCAGAACTGGTCGCCCGAGCCCAGTCGCGAACCGAGGCCCAGCTTGGTGAGGGGCAGCAGGGGCTTCAGCGCGCCTCCACCGGGTCCGATGACGATGCCGGTCCGCAGCGTGACGACCCTCGTGCCCTCGGGAGCCTTCTCGGCGGCGGCCTCCCAGGCCACGACCACGTCGCTGAGGAACCCCTCGCCGCGGCCGCTCGCCTCGGTGAGGCGCTGGCCCGGTCGGTCGCCGTAGACGCCCACGGCCGAGCCGCTGAGGAACGTCGCCGGGGCCGACGACGCGGCCGCCATGCCGTCGACCAACGTCGACGTCGCGGCGAGGCGGGACTCGAGGATGTCGCGCTTGTACCCGGCCGTCCACGGCAGACGACCCAAGGAGGCGCCGGCCAGGTTCACGACGGCGTCCGCGCGGGCGATCAGGTCGTGGTCGACGATGCCGGCACTCGGCACCCAGGTGAACTCGTCCTCGGCCCGGGGCTCACGACGCACCAACGAGAGCGGACGATGGCCTGCCTCGCGGAGTTGGCGGGTCAGCTCCGCGCCGATCATGCCGCTGGCGCCGGAGATCAGGACGGTGAGTGCGTCGGTCATGGGGACACCGTATTCCGCAGCCCTGGGGGAGCGGCCGCCGGTGTCTGCGGCGCTTCCCGTCGGGAGCGTCCTGCCAGGTAGAGTCGACGCCGTGCCCGAGACCGAAGCCACCCCCGCCGTGCCCTCAGACAAGACCCCCGAGTTCCGCTCCGACGTCACCGTCGAGCTGGTCCGCTCGAGCGCCCACGACTCCGACGTGCTGTTCGCCGCCCGCGTGTCGACCATGGGCGAACTGACGCTCGACGGCGCACAGGCCTCCGCCGACGGCGCCCAGGCGACGAAGGGTGCGGGGCTCATCAACTACCTGATGCGCGACCGGCACGGGTCGCCCTTCGAGCACAACTCGATGACCTTCTACGTGCAGGCGCCCATCTTCGTCTTCCGCGAGTTCATGCGTCACCGGATGGCCAGCTACAACGAGGAGTCCGGCCGCTACCGCGAGTTAAACCCCGTCTTCTACGTGCCCGCACCCACGCGCAACCTGCAGCAGGTCGGCAAGCCCGGCGCGTACGACTTCCTGCCCGGCACGCCCGAGCAGTCCGCCCTCGTCGACGAGGCCACCCGGGCCGCCTCGACCCAGGCGTTCGACGCCTACCAGCGCATGCTCGACGCCGGCATCGCCCGCGAGGTCGCCCGCATCGTGTTGCCGCTGAACATCTACTCGTCGATGTACGTCACCGTGAACGCCCGGTCGCTCATGAACTTCCTCAGCCTGCGCACCAAGCGCGAGGGCACGCACTTCCCGTCGTTCCCGCAACGCGAGATCGAGATGTGCGCCGAGAAGATGGAAGACCTGTGGGCCGAGTTGATGCCGCTCACGTACGCGGCGTTCGGGGCGAACGGGCGCGTCGCCCCCTGACGGCCGTCCTCGGCGGCGCGACCCGCGCCTCCCGACCGGAGGCGACGGGCCCGGCACGGGGGAGGGCGGGCCCGACGCGAGACAGTACGCTGGAGGGCGTGTCGAACATCAGCAACCCCTTCGGACAGGTCCTCGTCGCCCTCGTGACGCCGTTCACCGCCGACGGCGAGGTCGACTGGCCCGCCGTCGAGAAGCACATCGACGACTGCATCACCGCCGGGGCCGACGGCATCGTCGTCACGGGCACGACGGGTGAGACCAGCACGCTGACCGACCCCGAGAAGCTCCGCCTCGTCGAGGTGGGCAAGTCCGTGGCCGCGGGGCGGGCCAAGATCATCACGGGCGGCGGGTCGAACGAGACCGCGCACGCCATCCAGCTCTACAAGGCCAGCGAGAAGGCCGGCGCCGACGGCGTGATGATCGTCACCCCGTACTACAACAAGCCCACCCAGGCCGGGGTGCTGACGCACTTCCGCATGATCGCGGACGCGACCGACCTGCCGGTCATCCTCTACGACATCCCGGGCCGCACCGGCATCCCGATCAAGTACGAGACCCTCCTCCGGGCCGCCAAGCACCCCAACATCGTCGCCGTCAAGGACGCCAAGGGCGACTTCGCCGAGGTCAGCCGGGTGCTCAACCAGACCGACCTGCTCTACTTCTCGGGCGACGACGCCAACGTGCTGCCGCACCTCGCGATCGGCGCCTCCGGCCTGATCGGCGTCACCGCCAACATCGCCGCGGCGCCCTACCGCACCATCGTCGACGCCGTGAACGCGGGCGACCTGCACACCGCGACCGAGGCGCACCAGATGCTCGAGCCCCTCGTCCGCGCCGTCATGACCCACGTGCCCGGCACGGTGGCCGCCAAGTACATCCTCCACGGCCTCGGCCGCATCTCGAGCCCGCGGGTCCGGCTGCCCCTGGTCGGTCCCGAGGACAGCGAGGCCGCCCTGATCGAGGACGAGCTGTCGCACGTCGGGGCGATCCCCGGCCTCGACCTCAGCCGCTTCCGCCCCGACCGGAACGCGGCCGCCGGGGGCGCGCTGCCCAAGGTGCACGGCACCACCCGCTGACTCGCCGACCCTCACCGACGCCGACGTCGGTCCGAAGTCCTCCCGCACACCGGGGCACGAGCCCCACCCCAACCGAAGGAACAGATGCCCACGACAATCCACGCTCCCCGAGATCTCGCCAAGGGCACGCTCCGCGTGATCCCCGTCGGCGGGCTCGGCGAGATCGGCCGCAACATGACGGTCTACGAGATCGACGGCAAGCTGCTGATCGTCGACTGCGGCGTGCTCTTCCCCGAAGAGCACCAGCCCGGCGTCGACCTGATCCTGCCGGACTTCTCACCCATCCGTGACCGCCTCGACGACATCCTCGCCGTCGTCCTGACGCACGGTCACGAAGACCACATCGGCGCGGTGCCGTACCTGCTCCGTCTGCGCAAGGACATCCCGCTGATCGGCTCGCAGCTCACGCTGGCCCTGATCGAGGCGAAGCTCAAAGAGCACCGCATCACGCCCTACACGCTCGCGGTCAAAGAGGGTGGGCGCGAGTCGCTCGGGCCGTTCGACCTCGAGTTCATCGCGGTCAACCACTCCATCCCCGACGCCCTGGCCGTCGCGATCCGCACGTCGGCCGGCACCGTGCTGCACACCGGCGACTTCAAGATGGACCAGCTGCCGCTCGACGACCGGATCACCGACCTCCGTGCCTTCGCCCGCCTGGGCGAAGAGGGCGTCGACCTGTTCCTGCCCGACTCGACGAACGCCGACGTGCCCGGGTTCACGGCGCTCGAGCGTGACATCGGGCCCGTGCTCGACGACGTCATCCGGCGGGCCCCCCGCCGGGTGGTGGTCGCGAGCTTCTCCAGTCACGTGCACCGGGTCCAGCAGGTGCTCGACGCGGCCCACGCCAACGGCCGTCGGGTCGCGTTCATGGGCCGATCGATGGTGCGCAACATGGGCATCGCGGCCGACCTGGGCTACCTCAAGGTGCCCGACGGCGTGCTCATCGACGCGAAGAAGGCGAAGGACCTGCCCGACGACCGCATCGTCTACATGAGCACCGGCTCGCAGGGCGAGCCCATGGCCGTCCTGGCCCGCATGGCGAACCTCGAGCACCAGATCGAGATCGGCGCGGACGACACCATCATCCTGGCCTCGAGTCTCATCCCCGGCAACGAGAACGCCGTCTACCGCGTCATCGACGGCCTCACGAAGCTCGGCGCCAAGGTCGTCCACAAGGGCAACGCCAAGGTGCACGTCTCGGGTCACGCGTCCGCCGGCGAGCTGCTCTACTGCTACAACATCCTGCGGCCGAAGAACGTCATGCCCGTCCACGGCGAGCACCGGCACCTGTACGCGAACGCCGCCCTGGCGGTCCGCACCGGCGTCCCGCAGAAGAACACCATCCTCGGCGAGGACGGCATCGTCGTCGACCTCCGCGACGGCGTCGCGAAGGTGGTCGGCCAGCTCGACCTCGGCTACGTCTACGTCGACGGCTCGACGGTGGGCGAGATCACCGACGCCGACCTGAAGGACCGCCGCATCCTGAGCGAAGAGGGCTTCATCTCGGTCTTCATCGCCATCGACGCGTCCACCGGCCGCGTGGTCGTCGGGCCCGAGATCCAGTCGCGCGGCTTCGCCGAGGACGAGAGGGTGTTCGACGACGTCAAGCCGAAGATCATCGCGGCACTCACCGAGGCCGCCGAGAACGGCACACGCGACACGCACGCCTTCAGCCAGGTCGTGCGCCGCACGGTCGGTCGCTGGGTGAACACGCAGCACCGTCGTCGTCCGATGATCGTGCCGGTGGTCATCAGCGCCTGAGGGTGAGACGGACGACGACGGCCCGCGGGGGAGACCCCGCGGGCCGTCGTCGTGCGTGCGGGACGTGGTGCCCTCGCCGGGGCGGAGTCGCCCTGCCGCCCCACCCGGCTCCGGTCCGAGAGGCTGATCTTCGGCGACGCCAGTCATCCTCGGGGGTGAGGCGCCGGTCGTCGCCACCTCGCTACCGTGATGTCTGACACGTCAGCACATCGACCGGGGGTAGCCGTTGCGCATCGCCAAAGTCTGGGTCTTCCCGATCCTGCGCATCCTGATCTTCGTCGCCATCGCGGCGGCTCTCGTCAAGCTCGCGTTCTTCGCCGCCCCGGCGAGCGGTGACGACGAGGTCGCCTTCCCCACGGGCGAACTCGTCGAGCCCCAGGTGGCGGTCTCGGTCGGCACCATCACGAACGACGTCGTGGTCGACGCCACCGTCGTGTCCGACCCGGCTGCTCCGGTGCCCGCCACGCTCGCCGGTGCGGTCACGACCGTCGACGTCGTCGCCGGGCAGGCCGTCGCGGCCGGCGACCGCCTCGCCAGCCTCCGCTCCGAGACGCCGCAAGAACCGCTCGTCGCCGCCGACGGCACGGTGACCGAACGCAAGCCGATCGTGAAGACGGCGGTCATCACGGCACCCGTGGCCGGGACGGTCACGTCGGTCGCCGTCATCAAGGACCAGACGGTGGTCGTGGGCGACGCCGTCGCGCAGGTCGCGCCTCCCACCTTCCACGTCACGGGGTCGCTCGCCGCTGCACAGCTGTACCGCCTCGTCAGCCGGCCGGCCGAGGGCTCGGTCGCGATCACCGGCGGTCCGGCGCCGTTCCCCTGCACGTCGCTGACGATCGGTGCAGGCACCTCCTCGTCGTCGTCCGGCACCGGCGAGACCGGCGAGACCGCTCCGACGGGTGACGCGTCCGGTCAGAGCGTCTCGTGCGTGGTCCCGGGCGACGTCACGGTGTTCAGCGGCCTCGCGGCGAAGCTCACCATCCCGGCGGGTGTCGCCACCGACGTGCTGACGGTTCCCCTCACCGCCGTCGAGGGAGCCGCGGGCAAGGGCGTGGTCTCGGTCGTCACGGCGGACGGCACGACCGAGAAGCGGGACGTGACCCTGGGCATCAACGACGGGACGACCGTCGAGGTCACGGGTGGTCTCGCGGAAGGCGACCTCGTGCTCGAGTTCGTCCCGGGGGCGGCCGCGGCGCCCCAGGGCGACTGCGTCGACCCCACCACGGGCGAGGACCTCTGCAGCTGATGGCGCTGATCAGGCTCGAGGCCGTGACCAAGACCGTGCCCCTCGCCGACGACGCGACCCTCGACATCCTCACGGGCGTCGACCTCGAGGTGGGTGCGGGTGAGCACGTCAGCATCGTGGGGCGTTCGGGGTCCGGCAAGTCGACCCTGCTCAACATCCTCGGGCTCATCGACGAGCCCACGACGGGTACCCACTGGTTCGACGGCCTCGACGTGCGCACGATCCGACGGGGTCGGCGCGACCGGCTGAGGGGTGCCCAGGTCGGCTTCATCTTCCAGCAGTTCAACCTGCTCCAGGGCAGGACGGCGCTCGAGAACGTCATGACCCCCCTGCTCTACTCGTCGGGCTCCGAGTTCTGGCGCCGCCGGTCCATCGCCGGCGAGATGCTCGAGCGCGTCGGACTCGGCCACCGGGCCGACTCGATGCCGCACCGACTGTCGGGGGGTGAGCAGCAGCGCGTGGCGATCGCCCGATCGCTCGTCCGCCGACCGCGCGTGATCCTGGCCGACGAGCCCACCGGTGCGCTCGACGTCGAGACCGGTGCCGGCGTGATGACCCTCCTCGACGGCATCGCGACCGAGAACGAGGCCGCCCTCGTGACGATCACCCACGACCTCGCGGTGGCGGCCAGGGCGTCCCGGCACTACCAGCTCGACACCGGCGTCCTCTCGCCGGCGGTCGGCGCCCCGGCGTCGGCACCGTCCGTCTCGGACGAGGTGCACGCGTGAGACGGGCGGCGGCCGACGTCGTCGGGGCCTTCGCCGAGGCCTGGGCCGAGTTGCGTGTCAACAAGCTGCGGGTGCTGCTCAGCCTCCTCGGGGTCGCGGTGGCCGTCGCGGCCCTGACGGGCGTCGTCGCGCTCGGTGGACTCGCCGAGCAGGCGTCCCGCGAGACCTCGGAGCGGTACGGCGGGCGTCCCGCGAACTACGCCGTCAACGCCTACGGCACCGGGTCCACCTCTCCGAGCGCCGACTCGGTCGAGGACGCGTTCTCGACCGCGACCGCGCGGTACGGCATCGAGCAGACCAGCCGGGTCGTCTACGGCACCCGTGCCGTGCAACTCACGGACGGCGTGTCCGAGATCGCCGCGGTGACGGTCGACGTGCCCTACGGCGAGATGCACCGGGTCGTCATGACCGAGGGGTCGTGGTTCACCGACGCCGACGCCACCCGTCTCGCGCCTCCCGTCATCGTCAACGAGGTGCTCTGGCGACAGCTGGGGTCTCCACCGCTGTCGTCGCACCCGACCCTCCTGGTCCGAGGTGCGGACTCGGCGACGCTCGTCGTCACCGGCGTCTCGGCCGCGTCGGAGTACGACGGAACGCAGATGTACCTGTTGCCGATCTCCGATCACGACCTGACGCTCGCGAGCTACGGCGTCGAGACGCCCCAGTACGAGATGTGGCTCCCGCCCGATGCGAGCGATGCGCTGAGCGCCCAGGTGGCGTCCGACATGGGGGCCTCCCTCGGCGACGACGTGCAGGTCGACGTCGTGCGGCAGGACTACGCCGCCGGCGGTGATGCCGACCCGCTCGGACCGGTCAAGCTCGTCATCACCGGGGTCGGCGTCCTCGTCCTGTTGCTCGGTGGCCTCGGGCTGGTCAACATCGCCCTCGTGACGGTCCGCCAGCGCATCCGCGAGATCGGCGTCCGACGGTCGTTCGGGGCGACGGCTCCGCGGGTCTTCTTCGCCGTGATGCTCGAGAGCGTCGTCGGCACGGTCGTGGCGGGGGCCGTGGGCGTGATGGTAGCCGTTCTCGTCGTCGAGAATCCGACCGTCCAGGGTTACGTCGCCCAGGGGGCCGTCAGCGACCTGCCTCCGTTCCCCGTCGAGGCGGCACTCGTCGGCCTCGCGTCGGCCACGGCCATCGGGGCCGTCGCCGGGCTGTTGCCGGCCCTGGTGGCGATCCGCGTCAAGGTCATCGACGCCATCCGCTACTGACACACACCGGACCGCCTCCGGCCGCTGTCGGTGCTGAGAGGTACCTTGGAGCCCATGGCCACGCCCACCAAGTCGACCGCGCGTTCGCGCTCGTCGTCGCGCGCGTCGCAGACCTCCGGTGCCACGAAGGCGACCACGAGGCTGCCCGCGGCCCGTCGACCCGACCCCGTCAGAGAGGGCCCGGGTCCGCTCGTCTCGGCGTGGATGGGCCTCGCCCACCTGACCGGTGGGGCGTTCCGACTGCTGGGCAAAGAGTCGCTCGCCAAAGACGAGCGTCGTGACGGCGTGCCGTTCCTGCTCGTGCTCCTCGCCGTCGCCGGCGCGGTCGTCGAATGGCTCAACCCCACCAGTCCGCTCGCGGTGGGCTTCGACGCCTACACGTTCGGCGGGTTGGTGGGCCGGGTCGCGTACGCCCTGCCGGTCATCATGGTCCTCTTCGCCGGCTGGTTGTTCCGACACCCGGCCTCGGTGCACGACAACACGCGCATCGGCATCGGCCTGGGGCTCTCCATCGTCTCCATCAGCGCGCTCTGTCACATCTTCGGCGGTCAGCCGGAGGCGGCAGAAGGACTCCGCGCCCTCGCCACGGGCGGCGGGGTTCTCGGCTGGGTCGTGGCGTCGTGGCTCGTCGCGCTCGCGACCGAGTGGGTCGCGGTGCCGCTCGTCGTCGTCCTGCTGGCCTTCTCGCTCCTGATCATCACGAAGACCCCGCCGAACCGCATCCACCGCCGCCTCGGCGAGCTGTACTCCTACCTGTTCGGCGAGACGACGTCGACGTCCTCCTCGGCCGGGGGAGACCCCGACCTCGTCGACCTGGCCGAGTCCGAGTCCCTGCCCTGGTGGCGGCGGAACAAGGACCAGCGCGAGGACGACCCGGCGTACGACACCCCGCTCGTCAGCGCGGGCGAGACCTCGCCGACCGAGACGCCCGGCCGACGCCGCCGCAAGAAGCCGGTCTTCGAGCCCGGTGCCGACGACGCGGGTGCGGCTGCCGACACCGGGGTCGACGATCGCCCCACGGCTCCGACGGACGTCTTCTCGGCCGATCTCCTGGGTGACCTCGACCGCGCCGAGGACGCCGTGCGCGCGCAGGGCTTCGACGTGCCGCCGGCACAGCCCACCGCGTCCACCACCGTGCTGCCGTCCGTCCCCGCCGAGCCCGTCGGTGAGAGCGACGCCGCCGCCGACTTCCTCGCCGTCGATCCCGACGAACCGGCTCCACCGTCTCTCGACGAGGTCGACGACGGTGCCGAGAGCGCCCCGTACCGGCTCCCCGCCGTCTCGAGCCTGTCGGTGGGCGAGCCCGCCAAGGCCCGCAGCGAGGCCAACGACGCGATCGTCGCGGCCATCAGCCAGGTGCTCGACCAGTTCAACGTCGACGCCAAGGTCACGGGCCTCAAGCGCGGTCCGACCGTCACCCGGTACGAGATCGAACTCGGCCCTGGCGTCAAGGTCGAGCGCGTGACCGCCCTGACGAAGAACCTCGCCTACGCCGTGGCGTCGAACGAGGTCCGCATCCTGTCCCCGATCCCGGGCAAGAGCGCGATCGGCGTCGAGATCCCCAACACCGACAAAGAGATCGTCGCCCTCGGTGACGTGTTGCGGTCGTCGGCCGCCTCCAAGAGCGTCCACCCGTTGACGATCGGCGTCGGCAAGGACGTCGAGGGCGGCTACGTGGTCGCCAACCTGGCCAAGATGCCCCACCTGCTCGTGGCCGGGGCCACCGGCTCCGGCAAGTCGAGCTTCATCAACTCGATGATCACGTCGCTGCTCATGAGGGCCAAGCCCACCGACGTGCGCATGGTGCTCATCGACCCCAAGCGCGTCGAACTGTCGATCTACGCCGGCGTCCCCCACCTGATCACACCCATCATCACGAACCCCAAGAAGGCCGCCGAGGCGCTGCAGTGGGTCGTGAAAGAGATGGACATGCGGTACGACGACCTGGCCAGCTTCGGCTTCCGCCACATCGACGACTTCAACCGTGCCGTGGTCGGCGGCGAGATCGTCCTCCCGGCGGGCAGCCAGCGCAAGCTCAAGCCCTACCCGTACCTGCTCGTGGTGGTCGACGAGCTGGCCGACCTGATGATGGTCGCGCCCCGTGACGTCGAGGACAGCATCGTCCGCATCACCCAACTCGCCCGCGCCTCCGGCATCCACCTGGTGCTGGCCACCCAGCGTCCTTCGGTCGACGTCGTGACCGGCCTCATCAAGGCCAACGTGCCGTCGCGTTTCGCGTTCGCGGTCTCGAGCGTCACCGACTCCCGGGTCATCCTCGACCAGCCGGGTGCCGACAAGCTCATCGGCCAGGGCGACGGACTCTTCCTCCCCATGGGAGCCTCCAAGGCGATGCGCGTCCAGGGCGCGTGGGTGCAAGAGAACGAGGTGGCCCAGGTCGTCGCCCACGTCACCCGCCAGGCCCGACCCGACTACCGGCCCGACGTCGCGGCGGTGGTCGAGAAGCGCGAGATCGACGGCGACATCGGTGACGACCTCGAACTCCTGCTCGCCGCCGCCGAACTGGTCGTGAGCACGCAGTTCGGTTCGACCTCGATGCTGCAGCGCAAGCTCCGGGTCGGTTTCGCCAAGGCGGGTCGCCTGATGGACCTCATGGAGTCGCGAGACATCGTGGGTCCCTCCGAGGGTTCCAAGGCGCGTGACGTGCTCGTCACGACCGAGCAGCTCCCCGGCGTGCTGGCGAAGCTGCGTGGTGGGGACGCAGGCGGCGCGCCCGTCGCGGGCGGCGCCTCCTCGGTTCCTGCGGCGCCGTCGCGAGGCGGAGCCGGCGACTACGACGACGACCCTGTCGAGGCCATGACCCGCGGTCTCGCGGAAGACGACGACGCCGGCAGCGAAGACGCCTGGCATCTGACGGGCAGGGACTAGACGATGACTCAGCACGACCCCTCCGGCCCGGCTGCCCCGCGCTCGGCCTTCTCGTTCCGGGGAAGGGTCGCCTCCAAGGGGCCGGGACCGGCCAGCACGGGCAACATCGCGAACGTGATCACGGTCGTCCGCATCCTGATGGCGCCCCTGTTCATCGCATGGCTGCTGATCGACGACGGTGCCGACGGGTCCTTGCGCGTCTGGGCCGCTGCTCTCTTCGTCGTGGCCATCCTCACGGACAGCCTCGACGGCATGCTCGCCCGCGGGCTCGACCTCGTCACCGACTTCGGCAAGATCGTCGACCCGATCGCCGACAAGGTGCTGATCGGCGGAGCCCTCGTCTCCCTCACGATCCTCGGTGAGCTCCCCTGGTGGGTCACCGTCCTTATCCTCGTCCGCGAGGTCGGCATCACGGTCTACCGCTTCGCCGTCCTGCGCGACCGTGTCATCCCGGCGTCCCGGGGTGGCAAGGTCAAGACGGTGCTCCAGGCCGTCGCGGTCACCCTCGCGCTGTTCCCGCTCTGGAACGTCTTCGGCGAGGGCATGCACTGGGTGAACGGCGTGTTCATGACCGCCGCGACGGTCGCGACGCTCGTGTCCGGCGCGGACTACATGCGGGTGGCCCTCCGGCACGGCAAGGCCGACGCGTGACCCAGGCCTCCGACCTCGTCGCCGAGCTGACGGGTCGTCGCCTGACCGTGGCCGTCGCCGAGTCGCTGACCGGCGGCGCCCTCGTCTCCGAGCTCGTGTCGGTTGCGGGTGCGTCGGCGGTCGTGCGAGGCGGTGTGGTGGCCTACCAGACCGAGCTCAAGCACACCCTGCTCGGTGTGGATCGAGACCTGCTCGCCCGTCACGGGCCGGTGCATGCCGACGTGGCCGAGGCCATGGCGAGCGGGGTCCGCGACGTCCTGGCCACCGAGGGCCGCCCGGCGGACATCGGACTCGCGACGACGGGTGTCGCCGGGCCCGACCCGCAGGGTGGGCACGACCCCGGGACGGTCTTCGTCGGGCTCGCCTGGCCAGGAGGCACGCGGGTCGTCCGACTCGCCCTCGCCGGCGACAGGCAGGCCATCCGAAACGCGACCGTCTCCGAATCCCTGACAGTCCTCGGTCGGTGGTTGGCCGAGACGAGGGAATAGCCGGCGTTTCGGTCTCGTTACAACTCCCGAGTTCACAACAGGTGCACAGATCCTCATGGCTACAGTCGTGGTCAGTCGGTCAGAGCACCAATCCCGTCGTCCCCCACCTGAGACCATCCCGTCAGGTGGGTCGTTCCCGAAGGAGGGTCCCATGGTCCTGGTACGTCAAGAAATCGGCGACGTCCTCCGCGACTTCCGTCTGCAGAAGGGCCGCACCCTCCGCCAGGTCGCGAGCAAGGCGAGCGTCGCCCTCGGTTACCTCAGCGAGGTCGAGCGTGGTCAGAAAGAGGCGAGTTCCGAGATCCTCGCGTCGGTCGCCGACGCGCTCGAGACGCCCATCTCGGTGATCATGCGTGAGGTCGGTGACCGCATGGCCGTCATCGAGGGACTCAACCCCATCCCCGACACGCTTCCCGACGACCTCGTCGCCGAGTTCGATTCGGATCTCGCGGTCCGTTGACCTGCTGACACGACGTCCGACGCCCCCGGCTCATGCCGGGGGCGTTCGACGTCGGGGGTAGTCTCGTCTGATGCGCAAGAGCGAGTTCGCCCGGGCCGTCGAGGACGAGTTCGGCGACGTCTACGGTCGTGTCCTCACGCGCGATCTCGTGATCCAGTCGTTGGGCGACCGGACGGCGGACGAAGCCATCGCGCAGGGGGAGTCGCCCCGGGACGTGTGGCTGGCCCTGTGCGAGGCCGAGGGCGTGCCGGTGCCCCGGCGCCACGGGGTCGGCCTGCCCGAGCCGAAGAACTGACCACGATCTCGTCGACCGTGTGTTCGACACGCCGAGGTCGATCGGTCGAACACGTGTTCGGGTGGGTGATAGCGTCCTCCACAGAGACGTAGACCGTCGAGTTCTGCACCTCGGGCCCTGCTCGCCATCGCGATGTCGGGGGTGGCCCGTAGCGTTCCTCGCATCGACGTCCCGCGTCACCGGCAGAAGCCGGTGACATCAGCCTTGTCGCAACGACGACGACCTTGTACCACCGGTCGGCGGCGACGCGACAGCCTACAGGCGCACGGACGACCACCACGAAGGAGAACGACATGCCCTCAGCAGCAGACCGCGAGAAGGCCCTCGAGACGGCTCTCGCCCAGATCGACCGACAGTTCGGCAAGGGCGCCGTCATGCGCCTCGGCAGCGACGACCGTGCTCCCGTGGCGGTGATCCCCACCGGCTCGATCGCCCTCGACGTCGCCCTCGGCATCGGCGGCATCCCGCGCGGACGCATCGTCGAGATCTACGGCCCCGAGTCGTCCGGTAAGACGACCCTCACCTTGCACGCCATCGCCAACGCCCAGCGCAACGGTGGCATCGCCGCGTTCATCGACGCCGAGCACGCGCTCGACCCCGAGTACGCGAAGAAGCTCGGAGTCGACATCGACGCGTTGTTGGTGTCGCAGCCCGACACCGGTGAGCAGGCACTCGAGATCGCCGACATGCTCGTCCGCTCGGGGTCCATCGACCTCGTCGTCATCGACTCGGTCGCCGCCCTGGTGCCCCGTGCCGAGATCGAGGGCGAGATGGGTGATTCGCACGTGGGCCTGCAGGCGCGCCTCATGTCCCAGGCGCTCCGCAAACTCACCGGCGGGCTCAACCAGACCGGCACCACGATGATCTTCATCAACCAGTTGCGCGAGAAGATCGGTGTCTTCTTCGGCAGCCCCGAGACCACGGCCGGCGGAAAGGCGCTGAAGTTCTACGCGTCCGTCCGTCTCGACATCCGCCGCATCGAGACGCTGAAGGACGGGACCGACGCCGTGGGCAACCGCACTCGCGTCAAGGTCGTGAAGAACAAGATGGCGCCGCCGTTCAAGCAGGCCGAGTTCGACATCCTCTACGGAGTGGGCATCTCGCGTGAGGGCAGCCTCATCGACTTCGGCGTCGAACACGGCATCGTCCGCAAGTCCGGGGCGTGGTACACGTACGAGGGCGACCAGCTCGGTCAGGGCAAGGAGAACTCGCGCAACTTCCTCATCAAGAACGCAGCGATCGCGCAAGAGATCGAGCAGAAGATCCTCGCCAAGCTCGGTGTCGGCGGCGCGAAGCCCGTCGAGGCACCCGTCGAATCGATCGAGGCCAAGATCGCCGCCCGAAAGGGCGCATGACCTCGCGCGACGAGGACGGCGGCGCGTCGTCGGGACCGTCCGACGACGGTGCCGCCACCGCCCGCCTCGCCCCGGTCACGCCCCTCTTCGGTGCGGCGACCGACGGGGCGCGATCGACGCCTGCCCCAGCGGCCCCCGACGGTGTCGACCACCCAGGCCGGTCCGCGTCCGACAAGGAGGCCGTCCTGACGGCCATCAGTGCCCACTGGGTGGGCGACGACGCTACTGCGGCCGCCTCCGTGGCGGATCATCCGTCGGCCCGAGGGGCCCGGTCGGGGGCTGCCGGCCGTCCCAAGGCCACGGGCTTCGACGAGCAACCCGACGACGGGCCCGAAGACCTCGAGGCGCAGCGTCGTCGCGCCGAGAACGTCAGCCTGCACGCCCTGTCCCGTCGGGGGGTGTCGTCGCACGAGATGGAGAAGCTCCTCCGATCGCGCGATCTCGACGAGTCCGTGGTGTCCGACGAGATCGAGCGTCTCGAACGCGTCGGACTGCTCGACGACGCCGAGCTCGCCGCGACGCTGGTCCGGGCCAAGCAAGAACGGAAGGGGCTCGGTCGAGGGGCCGTGACGTCCGAGTTGAGGGCTCGGGGCATCGACCCGGCGGTCATCGACGAGGCACTGGCCGAGACCGACGACGACGAAGAACAACAGCGTGCCGACGAATGGGCGCGGAAGCGAGCCGGGTCGTTGCGTGGTCTCGACCGCGAGACGGCCGAGCGACGGCTCAACGGCTACCTGATGCGTCGGGGCTACCGCTCCGAGGTGGTACGCCGGGCGGTCGAGAAGGCCCTTCCCCGCGGCGGGAGCGCCCGCGGCGGGGTCCGCTTCGAGTGACCGGCTCGGGGGCGGCGGCGATCTACACTGAGTCACCATGACGACGGTCGCCACCATCCCCACCGCCTCGCGCGTCGAGGGTACGGCCCGCACCTACGAGGTCCGCACCTTCGGTTGTCAGATGAACGTCCACGACTCCGAGCGCCTGAGCGGCTCCCTCGAGGCGGCGGGTTACGTCCCGGCCGACGGGGGCGAGGCCGACATCGTCGTCATCAACACGTGTGCCGTCCGCGAGAACGCCGACAAGAAGCTCTACGGCACGTTGGGCACGCTCGCCGGGCAGAAGAAGAAGCACGGGGGCATGCAGATCGCCGTCGGTGGCTGTCTGGCCCAGAAAGACCGGGACGTCATCCTCGACAAGGCGCCGTGGGTCGACGTGGTCTTCGGCACCCACAACATGGGTGCGCTCCCCACGCTGCTCGAGCGGGCGCGCCACAACGACGAGGCGCAGCTCGAGATCCTCGAGTCGCTGGACGTGTTCCCCTCGACCCTGCCGACCAAACGGGACTCCACCCACAGCGGTTGGGTCTCGATCTCGGTGGGCTGCAACAACACCTGCACCTTCTGCATCGTGCCCTCGCTCCGGGGCAAGGAGAAAGACCGTCGCCCCGGTGACGTCCTGGCCGAGGTGACGTCACTCGTGGACGACGGAGCCGTCGAGGTGACCCTGCTGGGCCAGAACGTGAACTCCTACGGCGTCGAGTTCGGCGACCGCCTCGCCTTCGGCAAGCTGTTGCGAGCCGTCGGGGCGGTCCCGGGGCTCGAACGCGTCCGGTTCACGAGCCCCCATCCCGCGTCCTTCACCGACGACGTGATCGCCGCCATGGCCGAGACGCCCGCCGTCATGCCCCAGCTCCACATGCCCCTGCAGTCGGGTTCCGACCGGGTGCTGAAGGCCATGAGACGCAGCTACCGCAGCGAGAAGTTCCTGGGCATCATCGACCGCGTCCGAGCAGCCATGCCGAACGCCGCGATCAGCACCGACATCATCGTGGGCTTCCCCGGCGAGACCGAGGAGGACTTCGCCGAGACGCTCCGGGTGGTCGAACGCTCGAGGTTCGCCTCGGCCTTCACGTTCCAGTACTCGATTCGCCCCGGCACTCCGGCCGGCGAGATGGCCGACCAGATCCCCAAGGCCGTCGTCCAGGAGCGGTTCGAGCGCCTCACGGCCCTCCAGGACCGCATCTCGGCCGAGGAGAACCGCCGCCAGGTCGGTCGCCGGGTCGAGGTCCTCGTGGCCGCGGACGGGGGCCGGAAGGACGGCGCCACCCACCGTCTCTCGGGGCGGGCGGAAGACAGCCGACTCGTCCACTTCGAGGTGCCCGCCGGGCGGGAGGTGCCCCGCCCCGGTGACGTCGTCAGCCTGCGGGTCACCGACGCCGCGTCGTTCTTCCTCCTGTCCGACGGCACCGGTGCTCCCGACCCGCTCTACGAGGTGCGTCGAACGAGGTCGGGCGACGCGTGGGATCGTGCGCAGGCCGCGTCGTGCGGGGTGCCGTCCACGGGTGACGCGACCGGCGCCTCCCCGGCTCGGCCTGCGAGGGTGAGTCTCGGCCTGCCGACGCTGAGGGTGGCGACCACGCCGATCTACAGCACGACCGACGACCTCCGCTGACGTGCTGGTCGCGATCGTCGGGGCGACCGGCACGGGAAAATCCGCGCTCTCCCTCGAGCTCGCCGAGGCCCTGGCGGCCCGGGGGCAGCCGGTCGAGGTCGTCAACGCCGATGCCATGCAGCTGTACCGGGGCATGGACGTCGGCACCGCGAAACTGCCGGTCGCCGAACGCCGGGGCATCCCGCACCGCCTGTTCGACGTGCTCGACGTCACGGACGAGGCGAGCGTCGAGTGGTACCAGCGCGAGGCCCGGGCGGCCGTCGACGACATCGTCGGGCGCGGGGCCGTCGCGGTGCTCGTGGGCGGCTCGGGGCTCTACGTCTCGAGCGTCCTCTTCGACTTCCGGTTCCCGGGCACCGACCCCGTCGTCCGGGCGCGGTACGAGGCGATCGCCGACGAGCGAGGGGCCGGCGCGCTGTACGACGTGTTGGCTGGGCGCGACCCGACGTCGGCGGCGTCGATCGGGCGGTTCAACGTGCGCCGACTCGTGCGCGCCCTCGAGGTCGCCGACCTCACGGGGCGCCCGCTCTCGGGCACGCTGCCCGAGTCGTCGGCACCTTGGCGACCGTCCACGGTGTTCGGCGTCGCCGAGGAGCGTCCCGTCCTGGTGCAGCGCCTCGACCGGCGGGTCGAGCGGATGTGGCAGGACGGCCTCGTCGACGAGGTGCGGGGGCTCCTGCCCCGAGGTCTCGAGCGTGGCGTCACGGCCGGTCGCGCGATCGGCTACGCCCAGGCCGCGGCTCAGATCAGGGGAGAGCTCACCGAGCCCGAGGCGATCGAGGCCACCGCGGCCCTCACGCGACGGTACGCCCGGCGACAGGCCAGTTGGTTCCGCCGGTACGACGGCGTCGAGTGGTCCCGTTCGGGCGACCCTCAGGCCGTCGAGCGGGCCGTGGCTAGACTCCTCGGGTGACGACCACGCTGCAGTTCACCAAGGGGCAGGGCACGGGCAACGACTTCGTCCTGTTCACCGATCCCGACGCGACCACCGACCTGACGCCCGCCACGATCCGTGCCCTGGCCGACCGTCGGTTCGGCGTGGGCGGCGACGGCGTCATCCGGGCCGTCCGCACGGCCGCCCTGGCGACCGAGGCGGGCCTGCTGGACGACGAGCCACGCGCCGAGTGGTTCATGGACTACCACAACGCCGACGGCAGTCCCGCCGAGATGTGCGGCAACGGCATCCGCGTGTTCGCGCGGTACCTGGTCGAGCGAGGGCTCGTCTCGATGGGCGACGACGACGTGCTGGTGGTCGGCACCCGGGCCGGTGCGCGCGAGGTGCGCCGCGACGGAACGGGGTTCCGCGTCGACCTGGGCCCGTGGCGTCTCGGCGACGACGACCCGGTGGTGCGGGCTCGGCAGCTGCACGCGGCGCGCCCCGGCCTGCCGATCTCGGTCGGCAATCCGCACGTGGTCGTGGCCCTGGCCGGTGACGACGAGCTCGACGGCCTGGACCTGACCTACGTGCCGATCATCGAGCCGGCTCCTGCCGACGGGGCGAACGTCGAGTTCGTCGTCCCGGCCGACCCGCTCGTCGTCGACGGTCTCGGGCGCATCCGCATGCGCGTGCACGAACGGGGCAGTGGCGAGACCCTCTCCTGTGGCACCGGCGCGGCCGCGGCCGCCCTGGCCACCCGGCACTGGGCGGGTGCCTCCGCCCCGGACGGCTGGCTGGTCGACGTCCCCGGCGGGGTCGTGGGCGTCTCGATCAGCCACCACGCCGACGGCGAGCACGTCTCGCTCAGCGGGCCGGCCGAACTGGTGTTCACGGGGGCACTCGAGATCTGACGGACGGCACCGTCGGCACGATCCGGTCGCACCCGGCGGCCGGGGTCAGCGCGCGGAGGCGACCCGTCCGGCGCGCAGGACGCGGTACCCCTTGCTGGTGGAGGCGCGGGTCACCTCGACGACGTCCGGCATCGTCTCGGCGATCCATCGCTGCAACGAGTCCGCACCCAGGTTCTTCTGCACCACGAGCCAGGCGTCGGCACCGTCGTCGAGGCGGGGCAGCCACCGCTCGAGCAGCGAGTGCAGTTCGGCCTTGCCGACCCGGATGGGCGGGTTCGACCAGATGGTCGCGAAGCGCAGGTCGTCGGGAACATCGTCGGGGGTCACGGCGTTGACGTTCTCGAGGCCGACCGACCGCGCGTTCTCGCGCACGAGGTCGAGCACTCTCTCGTTCACGTCGACGGCCCAGACCGTCGCGTCGGGTGACGACAACGCGAGGCTCAGTGTGATGGGGCCCCACCCGCACCCGACGTCCAGCAGATGGCCCGTCTCCGGCGGCGTCGGTGTGCCCGCCAGCAACACCGCGGTGCCCGGGTCGACGCGGCCGGGGCTGAAGACCCCGGCGGCGGTGGTCAACGTCAGTTCTCGTCCCGCCAGGACGACGTCGATCGTCCTGGGCTTGGCCGCACTGCCGGGCTGGGGTGAGAAGTAGTGCTCGCTGGCCATGCTCGTCAACCTACCGAACATCGGCGGGGACGTCGTTCCCCGCTCCCCGCACACCGAAAGGGTTAGTATCACCCCGATGACAGACCACACCACGACACCGCTCGACCCCGAGCGGAACGACCAGCCCGACGACGTCGTCGCGCGCGTCCTCGATCGTGCGGCCCAGAGGGCCTCCGCCTACACGGTCTTCTCGCCCGCGCAGG
Source organism: Frigoribacterium sp. PvP054 (assembly GCF_040547465.1). Classification (NCBI taxonomy): domain Bacteria; kingdom Bacillati; phylum Actinomycetota; class Actinomycetes; order Micrococcales; family Microbacteriaceae; genus Frigoribacterium; species Frigoribacterium sp. PvP054. Next base: position 1,557 of record NZ_JBEPPU010000018.1, on the reverse strand, counting down.
CCATCCAGACGCGGTCCCTGCACGACGGAGGGTCGGACGGCGACCAGTCCGAGCGCGACGACCGGCAGGCCCTCCGCCGGGTCGCCGGCCTCTCGACCGAACTGCAGGACGTCACCGAGGTCGAGTACCGGCAGCTGCGTCTCGAGAACGTCGTGCTGATCGGCGTCTACTCGCAGGGGTCGCTCCAGGACGCCGAGAACTCGCTCCGAGAACTCGCCGCACTGGCCGAGACCGCGGGTGCCGTCGTGCTCGACGGCCTCCTGCAGCGACGACCGAACCCCGACCCGAGCACCTACCTCGGCAAGGGCAAGGCCGAAGAACTGCGCGGGACGGTCGCGGCCCTCGGCGCCGACACCGTCATCGCCGACACCGAACTGGCCCCCAGCCAGCGCCGTGCCCTCGAGGACGTCGTCAAGGTGAAGGTCATCGACCGCACGGCCGTCATCCTCGACATCTTCAGCCAGCACGCCAAGAGTCGTGAGGGCAAGGCGCAGGTCGAGCTGGCCCAGCTCGAGTACCTGCTGCCGCGCCTCCGCGGTTGGGGTGAGTCGATGTCGCGACAGGCCGGTGGTCAGGTAGGAGGCGCGGGTGCCGGAATGGGCAGCCGCGGCCCTGGTGAGACCAAGATCGAGCTCGATCGGCGCCGCATCCACACGCGCATGGCCCGGCTGCGTCGGCAGATCAAGGAGATGAAGCCCGCGCGGGACGCCAAGCGGGCGAACCGTGACCGCAACGAGGTGCCCACCGTCGCCATCGCGGGCTACACCAACGCGGGCAAGTCGAGTCTGCTGAACCGTCTCACCAGTGCCGGCGTGCTCGTCGAGAACGCGCTGTTCGCCACCCTCGACGCGACGGTCCGCAAGAGCTCGACGGCCGACGGCCGCCCGTTCACCTACGCCGACACGGTCGGGTTCGTCCGCAACCTGCCGCACCAACTGGTCGAGGCGTTCCGGTCGACACTCGAAGAGGTCGAAGCGTCCGACGTCATCGTGCACGTCGTCGACGGGTCGCACCCCGACCCGGCCGCCCAGCTCGCCACCGTGCGTGACGTCATCGCCGAGGTCGACGGTCGGGACATCGCCGAGATCGTCGTGTTCAACAAGAGCGACCTCGTCGACGCCGACCAGCGTCTCGTGCTGCTCGGCCTCGAACCGACGGCGGTCTTCGTCTCGGCGCGGACGGGCGAGGGCGTGGACGAACTCCTCGCACGCATCGCGTCGGTCCTGCCCGAGCCCGAGATCGAGCTCGACCTGCTGGTGCCCTACGACCGCGGCGACGTGGTGTCACACCTGCACGACTCGGGTCGTGTCGTCAGCACCGACTACGAAGAGGACGGCACGCGGGTGCACGCCCGGGTCTACCCGAGCGACGTCGCCGGGCTGACGGAGTACGTCGCCCCGGCCACGGCGGTCCGCTGACGCCCTTCCGGTCACGCCCCACACGACGTCGCGGCGGGGCCCCCCCCGGGGGGGCCCCCCCCCCGGGGGGGGGGGGCCCCCCGGGGGGCCCCCCCCCCCCACACCCCCCCCCCCCCCCCCCCCACCCTTCCACCCCCCC
>NZ_JBEPPU010000017.1:0-38454 GCF_040547465.1 Frigoribacterium sp. PvP054 | reverse complement strand
GGTGGGGGGGGGCCCGGGGGGGGTGGCCCCCCCCCCCGCGGGGGGGGGGGGGCCCCCCCCCCCGGGGGGGCCCCCCGCGGGGGGGGGGGGGGGGCGCCCCCCCCCCCCCCCCCCCTCCTGCGCCGTCCGTGCGGTCAGACCGACCGGAATCCGACGACGGCGTTGTGGCCGCCGAAGCCGAACGAGTTGCTGATCGCCACGATCTCGCCGTCGGGGAGGCGGCGCGGCTCGTCGACGACGACGTCCATGTCGATCTCGTCGTCCATCTGGGTCACGTTGATCGTCTGTGGGGCGAGACGCTCGTGCAGGGCCTTGACGGTGAACAGCGCCTCGATGCCGCCGGCGCCGCCGAGCAGGTGACCGGTGGCCGCCTTCGTCGCCGAGACGATCAGCTTCGAGGTGTGGTCGCCGAAGACGCGCTTGATGGCGTGGTATTCGGCGATGTCGCCGACCGGGGTGCTCGTCGCGTGCGCGTTGACGTGGACGACCTGGTCGCGGTCGACCCCGGCGTTCTCGAGCGTCGCGATGACGGCCCGGGCCGCCCCGGTGCCCTCGGGGTCGGGAGCGGTGATGTGGTACGAGTCGCTCGTGACCGCGCCACCGATCAGTTCGGCGTAGATGCGGGCTCCGCGGGCGAGCGCGTGCTCCTCGGTCTCGAGGACGAGGGCGGCGCCGCCCTCGGCCAGCACGAAGCCGTCGCGGGTCACGTCGTAGGGGCGTGAGGCGGTGGCGGGGTCGTCGTTGCGCTTCGAGAGAGCCTGCATGGCCGCGAAGGACGCCAGGGGCATCGGGTGGATGGCCGCCTCGGAGCCACCGGCGACGGCGATGTCGGCCAGGCCCGACTGCAGGTGCTCGTAGGCCATCGCGATGGACTCGGTGCTGGAGGCGCAGGCCGAGACGACCGTGCGGGCCCCGGCGCGGGCGCCCAGGCTCATCGAGATGGCGGCGGCGGGGCCGTTCGGCATCAGCATGGGGACGGTCATCGGGAGGACGCGACGCGGGCCCTTCTCGCGCAGGGTGTCCCAGCCGTCGAGGAGGGTCCAGACGCCGCCGATGCCGGTGGCCCAGTCGACGATGAAGCGCTCGGGGACGACCTCGGGCGAGCCGGCGTCGGCCCAGGCCTCGCGGGCGGCGGTCAGGGCGAACTGGCTCGACGGGTCGAGGCGCTTGGTCTCGCGGCGGTCGAGCACGTCGGCCGAGGGCGTGCGGGCCTGACCGGCGAAGGTGACGGGCAGTTCGTACTTCGCGACCCAGTCCTGCTCGAGCGTGGTGATGCCCGACTGGCCGGCGAGCAGGTTCTGCCAGGTCTCGGTGGCGGTGCCACCGAGCGGGCTCGTGGCTCCGAGTCCGGTGACGACGATCTTCTTGGTCATTGACGTTCCTTCTGGGAGGGCCGGTCGGTGGGTGCCGATGTACGACGACGCCGTGACCCGGACGGCAGCCGAGGCTGGAGGCGAGGGGTCGACGGCGTCGAGGGCACAGCGGCGGGGCCCGGTCGCCGCGAGGGCGACCGGGCAGCCGACGTCTTAGTTCTGCGCCTTGTGGATGTACGTGACGGCGTCGCCGACGGTCTTGAGGTTCTTGACCTCTTCGTCGGGGATCTTGACGTCGAACTTCTCTTCGGCGTTGACGACGATCGTCATCATCGAGATCGAGTCGATGTCGAGGTCGTCGGTGAACGACTTGTCCATCTCGACGGTGTCGGTGGCGATCCCGGTCTCGTCGCTGACGAGCTCGGCGAGGCCGGCGAGGACTTCTTCGGTGGACAGTGCCATGGTGTTGTCTCCTTGAGGGGGTGTCGTTGTGACCGGGGTAAAGCCTATACAGCGCCCCGGGGTCGGGCGGGCAGCGGCGCGCTAGGGCAGCACGACCACCTGGGCGCCGAACACGAGTCCGGCACCGAAACCGATCTGCAGGGCGAGGCCGCCGCTCAGCTCGGGGTGCTCGTCGAGCAGCCGGTGGGTCGCGAGCGGGATGCTCGCGGCCGAGGTGTTGCCGGTGGTCGCGATGTCGCGACCGATCACGACGGACTCGGGCAGCCCGAGCTGCTTGGCGAACTCGTCGATGATGCGCATGTTGGCCTGGTGCGGCACGAAGGCCGCGAGCTGGTCGGCGGTGACGCCCGCACGCTCGAGGGCCTCCTTCGCGACCTTCGCCATCTCCCACACGGCCCAGCGGAAGACCGTCTGGCCCTCTTGGCGCAGGGTCGGCCAGGCGACCTCGCCGGCGCCGTCGCGGTACTCGGTCATGGTCGACGTCATGCCGATGGCGTCCCACTTCGAGCCGTCGGAACCCCAGACCGTCGGACCGATGCCGGCGGTCTCGGAGGGCCCGACGATCGCCGCACCGGCGCCGTCGGCGAGGAGGAACGAGATGGTGCGGTCGGTCGGGTCGATGACGTCGCTGAGCTTCTCGGCTCCGACGACGAGCACGTACTCGGCCAGGCCGGACTTGACGAACGAGTCGGCCTGCGCGATGCCGTAGGTGAAACCGGCGCAGGCGGCCGAGATGTCGTAGGCCGCGGCGGGCTTCGCGCCGACGCGCTCGGCCAGCAACGAGGCCACCGAGGGGGTCACGACGCCGGCGCCGATGGTCGAGACCAGGACGGCGCCGATCTGGTCGGGGCGGATGCCGGACTTGGCGATGGCCTCGGTCGCGGCGGCCTCTGCGAGATCGACGACCTTGACGTCCTTGCCGGCCCGTCGGCGGGTGATCACGCCGGTGCGCTGCTGGATCCATTCGTCGGACGAGTTGATCGGCTCGACGATGTCGGCGTTCGGGACGACGTTCTCGCCGCGCGCCGCGCCCAGGGCGTAGATGCGGGTGAACTGCGCGCCCGTGGTCTGGTTGAGCTGGGGGGTGGTCATGCTGCTCCCTCGATGAGGTCGACGGCGGCCTGGAGGTCGTCCGGGGTCTTGACGGCGACCGAGGGGACTCCCCTCAGCGCACGCTTGGCGAGGCCGGTGAGGGCCCCGGCCGGGGCGAGTTCGACGATGCCCGTGACGCCGGCGTCGGCGAACGACGACATGGTCGCGTCCCACCGGACGGGCGACGAGACCTGGCCCACGAGCAGCTCGACGAACCGGTCGCCCGAGGCGACGGTGCTGCCGTCGTGGTTCGTCCAGAGCGTCAGCGTGGGGTCGCCGGGCGTGACGGTCGCGGCGGACGCCCGGAGGCGCTCGACGGCGGGCTGCATGAAGCGCGTGTGGAAGGCACCGGCGACCTGCAGCGGCACGACGCGGCTCTTGGCCGGGGGATCGGCGGCGAGTTCGGCGAGTGCCGAGGTCTCTCCGGCGACGACGATCTGGCCGCCGCCGTTGTAGTTGGCGGGGGAGAGCCCGAGGGCGTCGAGGCGGGCGAGCAGTTCGGCCTCGTCACCACCGAGGACGGCGCTCATGCCGGTCTCGACGAGGGCGGCCGCGTCGGCCATGGCCCGACCGCGCTCGGCGACGAGGGTGACGGCGTCGACGTCGGACAGGACTCCGCTGACGGCCGCGGCGGTGAACTCGCCGACCGAGTGACCGGCGACCCCGGACACGGCCGAGCGGTCGACGCGGTGGAAGAGGGCCCTCGCCGTGAGGATGCCGGCCGCGACGATGAGGGGCTGGGCCACGGCCGTGTCGCGGATGGTGTCGGCGTCCGACGTCGTGCCGTGGGCGACGAGGTCGACGCCGGCGGCGTCGGAGAGCGACGTCAGCAGGGCACGCTGGTCGGGGTCGGCCAGCCAGGGTTCGAGGAATCCGGGAGTTTGGGAGCCCTGACCGGGCGCTACGACAACGATCACTGGACCATCATGCCAACGAAGGCGGGCCGAGCGGTGTAGCAACTCGACCAAAGATGCGGACGAACGTTGTCGAAGCGCACAGCCGGCCGGCCTGCCGAGCAGTCGGTCACTTGCGTCGGGCGCCCGACCCGTCGGGGTCGGCGATCGAGCCGAGGACGAGGGCGGATTGCAGGATGAGCGCCTCGCGGGCCCCCGTGGCGTCCCAGCCGATGACGTCCGTCACGCGCTTGAGGCGGTACCGGACGGTGTTCGGGTGGACGAAGAGCTCGCGTGCCGTGGCCTCGAGCGAGCGCCCGTTGTCGAGGTAGCACCAGAGGGTGGTGAGCAGCTCGGTCGAATGGGCCTTGAGGGGCTTGTAGATGCGGTTGACGAGGGTGGACCGCGCCACCGGGTCACCGGCCAGCGCCCGCTCGGGCAACAGGTCGTCGGCCAGCACGGGGCGGGGGGCGTTGCGCCAGGCCCGGGCGACGGCGAAGCCGGCCAGGGCCGCCTTGGCGCTCTTGGACGCGTCGACGAGGCTCGGCACCTCGTGGCCGAGGACGAGGTGCCCGTCGCCGAAGCCGGGTTCGAGGGCGCGGGCGATCTCGGTGAAGCTCGGGTGCGACGAGGAGGCGCCGGTCTCGTCGAGCGGATCGGCCCGCCCGATCACGAGCACGAGACGGCTGCCCTGCACGCCGATGAGGACGTCGGCCTCGCGATGGCGTGCCGTGCGCCGGAGCGTGTCGACGTCGAGCATGCGGGGAGCCGTCCCGACGAGGACGGCGACCTCGCCGTGACCGTGCCAGCCGAGGGCGGCGATGCGGCTCGGTAGTTCGTCGTCGTACTCGCCGCTGAGGATGGAGTCGACGACGAGCGCCTCGAGTCGGGCGTCCCAGAGCCCACGTGCCTCGGCGGCCCGGGCGTACACGTCGGCCGAGGCGAAGGCGATCTCGCGCGAGTAGAGCAGGATCGCCTCGCGGAGCGAGTCGTCGCCGTCCTTGACGCGTTCTTCGACGACCTCGACCGTGATGCGGATGAGCTGCAGGGTCTGCGTCAGGCTGACCGAGCGGAGCAGCTCGCGGGGGGCCGAGCCGAACACGTCGGCGGCGATCCACGGCGTGGAACGAGGGTCGGCGAACCAGCTGATGAACGAGGTGATGCCGGCCTGGGCGACCAGGCCGACGGCCGAGCGGCGCCCGGGCGGCATGTCCCCGTACCAGGGCAGCGTCTCTTCGAGGCGCTTGATGGTGGCGGTGGACAGTTCGCCCGAGACCGTCCGCAGCCACGCGAGCGTGCGCTCTTTCGTGGCCGCGGACGGCTGCAGGGGCGACGTGGGCACCCGCTCGGCGCTCACGGGGTCGTCAGGCCTCCCCGCCGGCGGTGCCGCTCGTGCCGGCGGTGACGTCGTGCAGCTGGTACCGGTCGATGGCCTGCTGCACCACGCCGGGGTCGACCTCACCGCGACGGGCCAGGGCCTGCAGGGTGCGGACGACGACCGAGGGGCCGTCGATCTTGAAGAACCGACGGGCTGCGGCGCGCGTGTCGCTGAAGCCGAAGCCGTCGGCCCCGAGCGTCAGGTAGTCACCGGGCACGTACTCGCGGATCTGGTCGGGCACGGCCGCCATGAAGTCGCTCGTGGCGATGAACGGACCCTCGGCGCCCTGCAGCTTCTCGGTCACGTACGGCGTCTTCGGCTCGTCGTTCGGGTGCAGGAAGTTGTGCTCGTCGGCGGCCAGGCCGTCGCGTCGCAGTTCGTTCCAGCTCGTGACGCTCCAGACGTCGGCCGCGACGTTCCAGTCGTCGGCGAGCAGCTGCTGTGCCTCGAGGGCCCACGGCACACCGACGCCCGACGCGAGCAACTGGGCACGGGGCCCGAGGTTCTCGGCGTCCTTGAGCTTGTAGATGCCCCGCACGACGCCGTCGACGTCGAGGCCCTCGGGCTCGACGGGCTGGGCCATGGGCTCGTTGTAGACGGTGATGTAGTACATGACGTTCGGGTCGGCGTGCGACGCGTTGCCGTGCTCGTCGGTGCCGTACATGCGGTCCATGCCCGACTTCACGATGTGGCCGAGCTCGTACCCGAAGGCGGGGTCGTACGAGACGACCGCGGGGTTCGTCGAGGCGAGCAGCAGCGAGTGGCCGTCGGCGTGCTGCAGGCCCTCGCCGGTCAGGGTCGTGCGACCCGCCGTGGCGCCGATGATGAAGCCGCGCGCCATCTGGTCGCCCGCGGCCCACATGGCGTCGCCCGTGCGCTGGAACCCGAACATCGAGTAGAAGACGTAGACCGGGATGAGCGCTTCGCCCTGGGTCGAGTACGAGGTGCCGACGGCCGTGAAGGCCGCGAACGCGCCGGCCTCGTTGATGCCGACGTGGATGATCTGACCCTGCGGGCTCTCTTTGTAGGCGAGCAGCAGTTCGCGGTCGACCGACGTGTAGTGCTGGCCGTTCGGGTTGTAGATCTTCGAGGTCGGGAAGTACGCGTCCATGCCGAACGTGCGGGCCTCGTCGGGGATGATCGGCACGATGCGGTGGCCGAAGTCGGGCGAGCGCAGCAGGTCTTTCAGCAGCCGGGCGAAGGCCATCGTGGTGGCGACCTCTTGCTTGCCCGAGCCCTTCTTGACGACGTCGTAGGTCTTCGCCTCGGGCACGGCCACCTGCGTATACTTGGTGCGGCGTTCGGGCACGTAGCCACCGAGCGCCCGACGGCGCTCCTGCATGTACTGGATGGCGTCGTCGTCCTGACCGGGGTGGTAGTACGGCGGCAGGTAGGGGTTCTCGTCCAGCTGGGCGTCGCTGATCGGGATGCGGAGCTCGTCGCGGAACTGCTTGAGGTTGTCGAGCGTGAGCTTCTTCATCTGGTGGGTCGCGTTGCGCCCCTCGAACGACGGGCCGAGGCCGTAACCCTTGACCGTCTTGGCGAGGATGACCGTGGGCTGACCCTTGTGCTCGGTCGCGGCCTTGAACGCGGCATAGACCTTGCGGTAGTCGTGGCCACCGCGCTTGAGGTTCCAGATGTCGTCGTCGGAGTAGTCCTTGACGAGTTCGAGGGCGCGCGGGTCGCGGCCGAAGAAGTTGTCGCGGACGTACCCGCCGCTCTCGGCCTTGTACGTCTGGAAGTCGCCGTCGGGCGTGGTGTTCATCAGGTTGAGCAGCGCACCGCTCGAGTCGGCGGAGAGCAGCGAGTCCCACTCGCGACCCCAGACGACCTTGATGACGTTCCAGCCGGCACCGCGGAAGAACGACTCGAGCTCTTGGATGATCTTGCCGTTGCCGCGGACCGGGCCGTCGAGGCGCTGGAGGTTGCAGTTGACGATGAAGTTGAGGTTGTCGAGGCCCTCGTTCGCCGCCACCTGCAGCTGGCCGCGGCTCTCGACCTCGTCCATCTCGCCGTCGCCGAGGAACGCCCAGACCTGCTGGTCGCTGGCGTCCTTGATGCCGCGGTTGGTGAGGTACTTGGCGACCTGCGCCTGGTAGATCGCGTTGATCGGGCCGAGACCCATCGACACGGTCGGGAACTGCCAGAACTCGGGCATGAGCCGGGGGTGCGGGTACGAGCTGAGCCCACCCGACGCGTGCGACTTCTCTTGGCGGAAGCCGTCGAGCTGGTCGGTGCCGAGACGGCCCTCGAGGTAGGCGCGGGCGTACATGCCGGGGGAAGCGTGGCCCTGGAAGAACACCTGGTCTCCGCCGCCGGAGTGGTCCTGGCCGCGGAAGAAGTGGTTGTTGCCGACCTCGTACAGCGCGGCCGACGAGGCGTAGGTCGAGATGTGGCCACCGACCGAGATGCCGGGGCGCTGGGCGCGGTGCACCGTGATGGCGGCGTTCCAGCGGACCCACTTGCGGTAGCGACGCTCGAGCTCTTCGTCGCCCGGGAACTCGGGCTCGTCTTCGGGGGCGATGGTGTTGACGTAGTCCGTCTTGGGCACCATGGGCACGCCGAGGTGCAGCTCGCTCGACCGGGTGAGCAGGCTCTTCATGATCTCGCGGGCACGTTCGTGACCCTGCGTCGCCACCAGAGCGTCGAGCGACTCACGCCACTCGGCGGTCTCTTCGGGATCGCGATCGGCCTTGTCGACCGTGTACGGGTCCTGATCGTTAACCGTCACCCTTGACCTCAATCATCTGTGTTGAGCGGCCGTCTCTTGGAAGGCCACCGCGTGGAGTGGACAAACAGATGTCAGGCCCGTCGTGCCCGGGTTCCGAGACGTACTCCGCCTGACCAGCCCACTCTAGTTGCCCCGACCGACACAGGCTCGGCACGCGCTGGGAACGCCCGGCCACGTCGTCGTGTGGAATCCGCCGCGTGAGGCGTAAGATCGGCGATCGTGTCAGTCGCCGACCGCCCGGGTCGACGTGAGAGGAACGCACCCATGGCTCTGGAGAACGCCATCCAGGCTCCCGACTTCGACCTGCCGAACCAGTTCGGCGAACGAGTTCGGTTGAGCGACTTCCGGGGCGTCAAGCCCGTGGCCCTGGTCTTCTTCCCCCTGGCGTTCAGCAGCACCTGCACGAAAGAGCTCTGCACGCTGCGCGACAACCTCGCGATGTTCCAGGACCACCGGGTCGAGCTGCTCGTCGTCTCGGTCGACTCGAAGGCCACGCTGCGGGCCTTCGCCGAGGAGAAGGGCTACGACTTCACCCTGTTGGCCGACTTCTGGCCGCACGGTGAGGTCTCGAAGGAGTACGGCGTCTTCCTCGAGAACAAGGGCTTCGCGACGCGCACCACCTTCCTGATCGACGTCGACGGCGTCATCCGCGAGCACTTCGGCACCGAGCCCGGGCAGGAGCGCTCGCTCGCCGACTACCGGGCGGCACTCGACCTGCTCGTCCCCGTCACCGCCTGACGGCCCCCGTCGGCCGGAGGCGCGGGAGGCGCGGGTCGCCTCGCGCACCCGCTAACCTGGACTCGCTCGCCCGGGTCGACCCGGCGCGAGGGCCTTTAGCTCAGTTGGTAGAGCGCCACGTTTACACCGTGGATGTCATCGGTTCGAGCCCGGTAGGGCCCACATAACAAAACCCCCGATCACTTCGGGGGTTTCGTCATTTGTGGACCATTTGGCCGCTTTCAGCTTCGAGGTGCTGTACCCCCGGCGAACCCCCGAGAACGGCGTTCATGCGGGCGAGAGCCGCCGCGTCGGCATCAGAGCCCATCCAATGCGAATAGGTGTCGGCAGTGAGCTTCGCCGTGGAGTGCCCGAGCCACGTTTGTACCGTCTTCAGGTCGACGCCGTTCGCCAGCCACAGAGTCGCCGCTGTGTGCCTCAGGTCATGCACACGTCGACCCCGCGAGTGCTTCGCCCACGACACTGAACGCTTCCAGTTGTTCCCCGAAAGCATGGTGCCGGTAGACGACGGAAACAGAGGTGCGTCAGGGGAGCGACCGAGTAGCGGGGTGACGATTGCCAGTACGTCGCCCGTCAGCGGCACGGTGCGAGGCTTGCCGCCCTTAGTCACGCTCCGCACCGCCTGACCGTCAGGACGGCTCCGAGACACCCGGAAGGCTGGGAACGGCACAAGCTGCACGTCCCGGACGCGCAACGCTGCAAGTTCACCCCACCGAAGACCTGTGAGGCCCAGCACGAGAGCTACGTCGGCCTTTGCGGCCCCGTGAGCGGCCACCAGCGCCTCATGGACCGCCCGAAGCTCCGCGAGGGTGAACGGGTAGACCTCATCCCGCTTTTCCGTGCCTGTACCCTTTGGCACGCGAGAGTCCACAACGGGGTTGGTGGCCGCCTTGCCCTGTTTGACGGCCCACCCGTAGAAAGACGAGAGCGTGTTTCGAAACCGGCTCACCGTGCCGCGTGACAGTGTGGCGAGCAGGTCGGCGTAGAGGGCATCAAAGTCCGCCGCTCGTAGGCTCCCGAGACGACGCCCGAGTAGAGAGGCCGGAATGCGTTTGATCGAGTAGCCCTCTTCGCGCAGCGTGGACCCGGCAACTGTCTTGGCCCGCGCCGTCATCCATTCGTTCAACACGTCGCCCAAGGTGGCTCTGTTAGCAACCGCAGAGGGTGCCGTGCCAAGGGCCAGAGCTACCTTTTGTTGGTCGTGCCATGTCTGAGCATCGCCTTTACGGTCAAAGGTCTTTGACGCCACAGACCTTCGACCCTCTTTGACGATGGCCCGGAACCGGCCCTGAGGGGTTTTGGTGACGGTCACCGGTAGTCCTCGCACACGCTCTGGGCCGCAGCTACGAGGGCATTCAATTGCTCGACCGTCTGAGCGTCACCGGCGTCCGGTCCAAGGTCGTCCATGCACTCGGAGTAGCCGTAGGACGTGCTGGGGGTTTCAGGCACGGCAGGCTCAGCCGAGATGGCGAACACAAGACCGCCCAGCATGAGAGCCCCCGCCGCCACGCCGCCGAGAACTTGCCACTTGTGAGCCTTCACGAGTGAGCCACCTTTCGTTTCGCGATCCACGCATCTAGATCCGCTTGGAGGTAGCGGGGGATCGGGTCTTTAAGGCTCCCGAGATTAATCCAGTTCGGTCCCGTTTTAAAGGTCCGCCAGCGAGAAAGTGTCGCCTCACTGACCCCCAATTGGGCCGCGACAGCCTTCGAATTGAGTAGCGGGGACGGTGCGGGGGTGGTGGTTTTCATACAAACTCCGATCAATAAGGCCCCTTTCGAGGGGATGGGTGGTGTGTTTCGGGCACGCAAAAGCCCCGACTCGATGTTGGTGAGTCAGGGCTAGGGGTGTGTTCCATTGTTGTGGGATGAGCCACTTTGGGGTGTTGTCGTAGATTGTACCACACATCGCAGTGGGCATGCAAAAGTGTGTATTCAAAGTGAATACGTACATGCAAGATAATACTGGCAGGACAGTCTGAGGCAAAACTGCCCCGGAAACTCAACCCACTTCGCAAGTGTACAAATAAGAAAAGTAAAAACTAACGTATTCTTTTACTTTTCTTTTTCGTACAGTTGGTCTTATCTGAGCCTCAGCTGTCAATTTGAAGCGTCAGATATGGCTTGGAGAGATACGGCTTGGGTCGTTTCGACTGTCAATTCCAATATATACAGGAAAACAGGCTTATGACTTGTACTAACAATTGTACACATCACTTCCCGCCCTTGCCGCTCTGTATTCTACTATAATTACACTACGACTGTATTACTTATTTTTACAGTAGTTATGTACATGTGGGAAAATACAGCAGATACTTACGTGAGGGCGTTTGTACAAATGATTTGCTTCATTTTCGCGCCCATGCCCCTGGTGTGCTCAAAGCCGTAACTAGTACCGTAAACAGCTCAGAAGCCGTCAGCGCCTCTCTAAGACCTGTAGAAGTAGATATGGCACTCTGACCCCAGATCGCTGTAAAAGTATCTCAGATCGCCGCACAGGGCCTCTCAACGCTATTTGAGCGTCACCGGCGAGGTAGCAGCCGCATGTTAGTCCCATGTTAGTGCTACCCGTGCCCATAGCACCGCTACGATAGGGCCGATCAAATAGTATGATAGAATATACATAGCGGATATCAACTACGGTGTCCCAGTATACGAAGAGAGTATCATGCTTAAGCTACACACCGAGATTCCTAGCCCGAAGATCAGCGATGGGCGAGGACGACCAGCCAACACCGACTACGCCGCCCTTGCGTCCAAGGCTAAAGCCCATCCAGGCATTTGGGTTGAGTCCGACCGGCCAGCCGCCCGAGGCATCTCGACAGCCATTGAACGGGGCGGCATCAAGGCATTTCCGGCAGGCGAGTTCGAGGCCAGCCTTCGACAAGTGGGCAAGGGCGACCACGGCCCGAACCACGGCGTGCTCTACGTTCGCTACGTGGGGCAGAAGGTGGCCGCGTAATGCGTGAGTTCATCTACGCCGCGCTTGTGGGCGCATGTGTCGCTACAGCCGTTAGCGCACCCATCATCGTCGTCACAGCCGGTGTCGTCGCCGTCGAAGCCTCGGCCCAGTCATGAGTGTCTGCCTATGCGGCTCGCCCACCGCCGTGCAAAAGACTGGCGAGTGCACACGATGCGCTAACGCCCGATATGCACGAGACTACCGAGCCCGAGCCGGACAGCCACCCACACCCGTCACGACACCCACCAGCTACCACCACGCTCACGTCAGGCTCCGAAGACGCCTAGGTCCCGCCACACAACAGACCTGCGCTGACTGCCCGCTACCCGCCGCACAGTGGAGCTACAACCACCAGAGCAGCCAAGAGCAAAGAGGGCTCGTCGTCACCCGCATTGCCGGTCGCGACTACATGGCAGTCATGTCCTGGTCAGGTAACCCCGAGGATTACGCGGCCCGTTGCCTCCCGTGCCACAAGGCCTACGACCGCCAGCACGCAGACGACCAGGCAGCGTGAGCGCACATCACCGAACAGGTGGGTGGACGAGCAGCGACTCCAAGCTCTGGCGACAACGCATCGCCGCCACCTTGCCCGCACCGTGCACCATCTGTGGCCGCCCCGTCACCCAAGACATGGCATGGCAAGTGGACCACATTCAAGCGCTGTCACTCGGTGGTGCCAGTGACGCCAGCAACCTAGGCCCAGCCCATCGAGCATGCAACGCCAAGGCAGGCGGACGCATGGGCGCAGCCAAGACCAACTCACGACACAGACACGACCGAAGGCTCCCCAATTGGTGAACACACGTTCGAATGACGACTTTTTTGACCAAACCGTTACTACCCCCGTTCCGGCAGCAGCACCTTCCCTCCCCTCGGAGGGGGAGATGGCACCTGCATTGCCGTACAAAATTTCAGATGCGCGAAATTCTCTGCAATATCGGGGCGAATTCGAAACGGGCGCGAAAGCATTGGGGCTCGGATCAGCAAAAAAGCCGATCCATGAGCAGCAGTACGCAATTGCGGACGTAATAAACGCCACAGGCGGCGACGGGCTGGCGGTGTGGACCACCGTGGGCGTCTGCGTGCCGCGACGAGCGAGCAAAACCACGTCGATCTTCGCCCTTGCCCTCGGCCGGTGCCTCGAACGGGAAGACTACGCCGTCGCCTACAGCGCACAGACCGGCACCAAAGCCCGTGACAGGTTCCTGATCGACATAGTTCGACCCCTCGAACGCATGTTCCCTGACGAGGACTCCCGGCCGTTCAAAATTAATCGGTCACGTGGTGGCGAACACATCGCCTTCGACAATGGGAGCCGGTTTGCAGTCCTCCCGCCCATTGCTGACAGCTTCCGTGGTGACGCCTATGACCTCGTGATCTTGGACGAGGCACAAGTGCACGAGCCCGACGCCTCAGACGACCTTCTCGGCGCGATCCTGCCGACGTTCGACACCCGCCCCGGTGCGCAGCTCATTGTGGCCGGTACAACGGGGGAGCACCGTTCCGGCATGCTCTGGGCGACGTTGCAGGACGGCCGAGACGGGCGGGCCTCAACGGGCATTGTTGAGTACAGCGCGGGGGACAGCCTTACAGAAGAGGAGATGGCTGACGAGGCCGTGTGGCGGAGGGCTCACCCTGGCATTGGCACGCTGACCACCATCGACGCTATTCGCCGCAACTACGAGAAACTGCCACTGGACCAATTCTCGCGGGAGTACCTCGGCGTATGGCCCGCAGGCGGCGGGGGGCGATTCCTAAACGGCGAAAAGTGGGCCAATGCCGGTAGGGGCGGTGACCTGCCGACACCGCCCGCACACTTCGCACTGGGCCTTGCCGTGCACCCGGACCAACTGTCTGCAAGCATCGTTGCTGCCTGGCGAGACGACGCCGGTCACGCCCACGTCCTCGTACTGGACCACCGGCCCGGAGTGCGGTGGGTTGCTACGCGGGCTGTCGAGCTAGCCCGGAAGTACGGCGTCAAGATCGGTCACGACACGTTCGGTCCGGTCCTCGTGGAAACCGAGGCTATGGGCCGAGCCAAGCCCGCACCGCGCACGGCACCGCAGACAATGGCCGACGTAAAGACCAGCGCCGCAACTCTCGTCAAAGCGCTAGAGCAAGGCGAGCTAGTGCACTACGAGCAAGACGAAATGAGCGAGGCTGCGCGACTGGCCGTGAAACGTAAGATCGGCAACGGGTGGGGCCTAGGACGTGGCACACCTGAAGACGACATTACGGCGCTGGAAGCCGCGTCATATGCCTTGCACGTCTACGACGGCACCCGTCAACGCCGACCCATGTACACAGGTATCGCCGCATGATATAGGCAAGGTTATGTTCTGAAATACAACATGCTATAATAGATGGTATGGGGATTTTCAGCAGCATTCGAAACGCGGCGCGCGTGTCCTCTTCCGCGCCCGCTCGTATCGACATGCTCGCCTCCCCGTGGGCTGAGGGGCAGTTGCAGTCGGTCGTCTTCGCGGAAGCGTACGGACTCGACCTTGACGCGCTGCCCCTCACCCGCGCCGAAGCCATGCGAGTACCTGCCGTGGTCAAAGCCCGAAACCTACTTATCTCGACCATTGCACCCCTGCCCGTGCGAGTTCTCGACACCGAAGGGCAGCTAGCCAAGCAACCAACATGGGCCACCCGCACCGACGCCATGAGCCCGTGGCACCGCATGGCGGCGACCGTCGATGACTTGATCTTCTACGGCGCATCCGTGTGGACCGTCACCCGAGGCGCAGACGGCTTTCCGCTCGCCATGGACCACTTACCGGTGGACCGGTGGAGCATCCGAGACGGCGACATTCTCATCGACGGCGAGCCTGTCGATGAGTCCGAAGTCATCTACATTCCAGGGCCTCACACCGGGCTACTCGAAATGGCTGCCCGCACCATCCGGGGTGCCCGGGATCGAGAGGTTGCCTGGACTCAGCGCGTCCGTAACCCGATTACGGCCATTGAGATTCGCGAAACCAACGAGCTCAACCTGTCTCGTGAAGAAATTGACGAGCTCGTAGCGCAGTGGACCAAGGCCAAGCGCAGCCCAGACGGCGCGGTCGGCTTCACCCCCTACGGCATCGAGCTAGAAGAGCACGGCTCCACCGACCCCGCGCTATTCGTGTCGGGCCGGAACGCGGTCCGCGCCGATATCGGGGCCTTTCTCGGAGTGCCCGCTGCACTTATGGATGCCTCTCTCAGTGAGGCGTCACTGACGTACAGCACGCAAGAGGGCCAGCGCTCGGAATACCTGACCTACTGCGTGCCGCTGTGGACCGCGCCCATTGAGGGGCGGCTGTCCATGGATGACGTAGTGCCCCGAGGCCAGCGCACCCGCTTCGACACTGGCGAACTCATCGCCCCTGCACCGACGCCTACAGGCGCACCGACAGACGACTAGAGGACTTATGACCGCCGACGACCGACTAGAGGCCTTACGCCTCGCCGTTTCGATTCAGAACGCAACTGGGTTCATGACCACCGAGCAGACGGTGGCGCGAGCCAACGCCTTTGCCACCTTCCTTTCCGCAGGCGTCCCGGAGGACACCACAACCGTTTCGGATGAGCCCCTATGACTGATATCCAAATCGACGCAGGCACACTTACCGCCTCAGTCGAGGACCGCACCGTCACCGGCCTACTTGTACCGTTCGGTGAAGAGGCCCGCTCCAACCTTGGACGCTTCACCGTCGACACAGGCGCGTTCAGCATTCCCGCTGACCACTCGGTGGTGGGATTCAATCTCGAACACGCCCGTGAGGACGTACTAGGCCGTGCCACCAACGTTCGAGAGACGCCTGAAGGCATCGTCGCCACGTTCTCCGTTGCAAAGACGCCCGAAGGTGACCAGGCCCTAGCTGACATCAGTTCAGGACAGCGCACGCACCTCTCGGCCGAGGTTGCAAACGTCGTCATCAAGGCCGGAAAGGCCGTAGGTGGACGCCTCTTCGGTGGTGCCCTCGTCGCTAAACCCGCCTTTCCCTCCGCCACCCTCCTAGCTGCCGCCGAAGACACCCCCGAGGCGATCAGCGTCGACCTCAACGTCGAGCAGCTAAAGACCCAGCTTGAGCCTTACGGCTTGACCGTCGCCCCGCTAGGTGACGACACCCCCGAAGTCGCACCTGGCGACGAAAGCAAGCCCCTCGAAATCATCGACCCGGACAAAGAGCCGGAAGAAACGGAAACCGACGTGCCTAACGCCACAGTCCCCGCCACGCTCAATGCATCCGAGCGCGACGCAAACGCATCAGTCAACAAAGAGACTCTGCTAGCCAACATCGCCGGCGCTGCCCGGACTCAGGACCGCACCCTGATTGCCGCCCTTTCGGACGTGAAGATTAGCGGCGCAAACGCCGTAGGCACTAACGTCGTCGTACCCGAGTATGTCGGTGAAGTGTGGGGCGGACGCACCTTCCAGCGCCGTGTCATTCCTCTCATCACTCAGGGGTCGCTTACTAGCCTGACCACTAAGGGGTGGCGCTTCACTACGCCTCCCGAGGTGGGCGAGTGGGCCGGTAACAAGGCCGAAATTCCCTCGAACGTTGCCAAGACTGAGGCCGTCGAGTGGGGCGTCACGCGCTTTGCCGGTGGTTGGGACATTGCCCGCGAATTCTTCGACTTCGGCGAGACAGCCGTTATTGACAGCTTCCTCCGCGCCGCTGCCGACAGCTACGCCAAGAAGTCTGATGCCAAGGTTCTCAATGACCTCGTGCTGGGTGCCACCTCTGGCACGGTAGGTGTCATCCCTGCCGGTGTCTCCGACGCTATGGCAAAGATCGTTCGCGGGGCACTCCGCGTCATCAACTCCGACGCCCTGCCAAGCTTCGCCATTGTTGCTTCCGACGTGTTCGAGCAGCTTGTTTTCACTCGTGAAGAGGACAAGCTTGCGTACCTGAACGCCGCTCTGGGCCTAGAGGAGGGCACCGTTTCGAGCTTCAAGGTTGTACCGCACCCCGGCATGGTCGCAGGCACCGTACTGGTCGGCGCAAAGGAAGCGGCGGGCGCTTACGAGCTTCCCGGCGCACCTATCCGCGTCAACGCCATCGACATTGTTCACGGTGGACTCGACGAGGCACTGTTCGGCTACATCCAGACTCGTATCGAGTACCCGACCGGCCTTCAGCTCATCAAGCCCAATGCGTAAGCATATTTAGTTAGGCAAGCTAAACGAAAGGGGCGGGTATGACCGACCAACCATCAGTACCCGCCCCCTACGGCTGGCACACCGTTGACACCGCCCGCATTCAGTGGGTAGACGCCATGCACCTTGACGACGAGCAGCTAGAAGAGCTTCTAGCCGCCGCACGTATTCAGTGCGAGGCGTACGCCCCGGCAGTCGTGGGGGAGGTGCCCGTCAATTACCGACAGGCGCAGCTCCTCCAAGCCCGCAACCTCTGGCAGGCCATCAAAACTGACCAGGGCGGCGACATTGGGCCGGATGGCTACGCCGTACCGGTCTACGCCATGGACCGCGTAGTGAAGGGTCTACTTCGGCCCAAACGGGGTGTGCCGTATGTCCGATAAGACCACCCGCCAGCAACTAGCCGACGCCCTCAAACCTGCCCTCCCGGCTGCATGGGTCCTCGTGCCGTACAGCCGCAACCTCGACGTGCTTTCCAAGGTCACCGTGATGCTGCACGCGAGCCGCATCGAGCGAGCACCCGCCGCCCCCATGGGCGCGTTGGTGTCTCAATTCACCATCACCGTCATTGACCCCCAGGACGACCCGACAAGGGCCTGGGGCGCACTCGATGACGAGGTTATGGAACTCATCTTTGCCCTAGACGAACTCGGCGTGCAGTGGACCGCCGCCGAACCGGTTCTCGTACAGAACAACCTCGGCTGGGAAATCACAATCGACATTGTTTCTCGAAAGGAAACCCCCTAATGGCCGTAGTAGCCGTCACACCCTTTGCTCTGACAGATGCGACCGTGAAGGTTGCCGCTGACAACTTCGAGGCTGCCATTTCGGCCGTCGAGTTCGTTCCCACAGTTCCTACGTTCAACTTCGCAGGACTTACCCCGGCAAGTGTTTTCAACTTTGCCGGTTCACCGTCATGGGTTGTGAACCTATCGGGTGCTCAGGACTGGGCGACCGCCACCAGCCTTTCTAACTACCTCCTAGCCAACGCTGGCAAGACAGTTGTTATGGACTTTGCGCCGATCAAGGGTGGCAAGATTTTCCGCGCCTCGGTCACCCTCGTGCCGACCAACATTGGTGGGGCCGTCAACTCCGTACCTGTCTTCAGCGTCACATTCCAGGTGCAGGGACAGCCCACCATCGTCACGGTCTAACCCATGGGCCTTGGAATCGATATCAACGGTTCCCGAGAGCTACAGGCCACCGTCCTGAGTCTCCGTCAGGCATCCAAGGAGATGCAAAGCAACGTCCGTAAGTACACCCGCGAGCAGCTTCTACCCGAATGGCAAAAGGGTCTTGCGGAAAGGGCCGAGACCCGCCTCGAACACCGCGTGCTGGTCGACACCGGCCGCGTGAAGATGAGCAACCAAAACGTGCGCTTGTCGAGCGCCACCGTGGGCCGAAAGCTCCGAGGTGGGCTCAACCCGAAGACGCAGGCATACGCCGTCGAGTTCGGCGGCGACCGCTCCGAATATCGGGGCTACGAGTCGCGGCGCGGGGGGACGAACTTCACGGTTCGCCGCCGCACGCAGGCGCAACTTCGGCCCCGACGCCGAAACGGCTACGTGGTCTACCCGACCGCTAAGGCCCTCGTGCCCCGCTTCGCATCCCTGTGGGTGCAAACCGTCGTCCGCAGCTTCTACGACGCCATCGAAAGGAAATAGTCATGGCCGCTGGCATCAATATCGACATTGCTGCAAACGTCCGTGCGTTCCAAAAGGGCACCGAGAATGTAGCTGACTCCCTTGACGACGTTTCTGACGCGCTAGACGACCTCACGAGGGACGCCGAGCGCAGCGCCAACAAGACCGGTGACGCCCTAGGGGACGGCGTAAAGGATGGCGCGAAAGATGCCGGTAACGCCACCGAGAAGCTAGAGCGCAAATTCTCTGATCTTGCCGACGCTGCCAAGCGCACCGACCCCGGCAAAGAGCTAGGCGACTCCGTACGTCGCGGGACGAAAAACGCCGAAGAGGGCCTAGGCGAATTCCGCGACGAGGCCAACTCGACCGCAAAGGAATCCGCCGCCAGCTTCGATGGCTCATTCGAGAGCGTGGCAGACGCCATTCAAGAGATTGCAGCCAACGCCTTTGCAGGCTTTGGCCCTGCCGGTGCTGTGGCCGGTCTTGCCGCCGCTGCCGGTATTGGACTCGTCATCGCCAAGATGGACGAGGGCAACGAGAGCACCGAACGCTTTAAAGAGCGAGTGGGTGAGCTAACCGAAGAACTCATCAGTGTTGGTGACGGCGCGGTCGGCATTGACTACATCGTAGACAAGCTGCAAGAGATGGCGACCGCCACCGACGACGCAGAGGTCAGCCTGTCTGACCTCAAGAAGATTGCGGACGAGTCCGGGTCGAGTTACGAGGACCTAGCCCGTGCCTATGCCGGTTCGGGCGACGACCTCGCGAAGCTCATTGAGAAGACCAAAGAGCAGAAACAGGCTCTAGAAGATTCGAACAAAGCCGAGCAAGAGGGCCTCAACTATCGCGACAAGGTAGGTGGCGACGATCCACGCATCGCGGCCACCCAGACCTATATCGACTACCTCCAAAACGCGAAAAAGGCGCAGGACGAGGCAAAGGCGAATGAGCAGCTTTACGCCGACGCAAACGGCCCAGAGCTAGCAGCTAAAGCCGAGCTAATCGGCAACATCAACGATGCTTACGACGACGCCGCAGGTGGTGCCGAAGACTTCATAAACAAAGAATCCGGCATTTTCGACGTGCAGGGCTTTATCGACTCCATGACTCAGCGCGAGCAAGCTCTTCGCGACTACCAGGAGACGCTAGCCACCGCCGCCCTGACGCCTGAAGCCAAAGCGTTTATCTCGTCGCAGGGTGTCGACAGCGCATCCACGTTTATGGCGGGCTACAAAACGGCCACGCCCGCGCAGCAAGCCGAGCTGAACCGTATTTGGTCAGAGGCCGGAAAGACCTCCTCAGGGGCCTTCTCAAACACCACCCAGGCCAGCCTTTCGAACGCTGGGTACAACGCCACCGTTCGGCTCAACCCTGACGGCTCGAACATTCAGGCGTACCTCAATCAGACCAAAACCCAGAACGTGCTTCTGCGCGTGCAGAACCGCATTGACCTTCCCGCAAATCAAGGAATGGGCGTCCCGTGAGCACCCTCATCACAAGTGCCGAGACGACGACGGCCACGACGAGCTACCAGTGGCGTCGGACCGCGAACGCCTCACCGTCTGACCTACTCATCAACGGTGCCGTGCTCGGGTCCAATGTCGTGCCGGACCCGGAGACGACCGCCGTCACGTACTGGGCCGCACCCGGTGGTACTCGCGAGGTCGTGGCAGGGAAGCTCCGTGTCACGCCCTCAGGCACGGCGACGAGCTACGTCTATCCGGTCCCGCAGGGCGCAGACTCGACCAACCCGAGCGGTGGTCGGTTCGTATGCCAGCCCGGTCAGCGGTGGACGCACCGCGTCGAAGTCACTAACCCCGGCACGGCGACCATGTACGTCCGACTCGGAACGGCCTTCTACAACGACCAGGGCAATCAGGCCGGAGCGACCTCGCAACTCGGTCCCACCACCGCCGTAGCAGCCGGATCGACAGTGACTTTCGAGAACTCCGGCATCGTCCCTCCCGACGCCACGACCCCGGTCACCGGACTGCTGCCTCTTGTCTACGTCTACGGCACGACCGGTGGCGGCCTTGCCCCGGCATCGATGATTTGGGAGTCCACGCGCTGGCAGGTCGAGATTGGTTCGAACGCGCCGACCTCCGCTCCGTTCCGGTACTTCACCGGCGCGACTCTCGGAGACGTTGTGAGTATTCCGCTGTCCACTCGCCCCCTGCTCTCAGCTGGGTATCAATCGAGCCGTCAGAGCCGCACGGTCGTTCACGAGGTGCTGGGGCGCTCGTACCCAGACATCACGCAATTTCCCATGTCCCTCCGCAGCGGCACCCTCACGCTCGTCTACGACAACGAGGCCGACGCCTTGGAGTCTGAGCGCATGCACGTGGGCGGCTACGTCATGACGTACGCCGACAGCGACCTTCAGAGCGCCACCATGACCTACATAGTCAACGGCGCTCTTACTCGGGAACTAGAGCCTCAAACCCGCGCGGTGTGGCTTGTCACTGTGGCGTACCAGGAGGTGACCCTGTGATCCGGCAGGGCTACGCCTGGACGGCCACGCTCCGAACGGCGAACGGCTACAACTACGCACTTACGGTGACTGACGGCACAATCACCCTGAACGAGGGCGCGGCCCCTTACGTTCAGGCCAGCCTCACCCTGGCGTTTCCGCGCACCAGCACACTCGCGGCCATGGACCCCACCGCAAAGCCCCGCGTAACGCTTACGACGCAGAGCAACGGCGTTACCCGGACTTTCGACCTTCTGCTGAGCGCCCGCCAGCCGGACTTTAATTCCAGCACGGTTGGCGTAAACCTCGTGTCTGACGAGGCATTCCTACTCGACTACGCCCCGAGCGCAGATGACCGCACCAACTGGGCACGCCAGGCGAGCGTTCGCAGCATCGTGCAGGCGGTCCTCTCGAAAGCCGCAGGAACTACCGTCCTAAGCGGCGCGGCCAACTCGTCCTATGTGACCTACTCGCAGATCACGAACCTTATTCAGAACACCGGTGGCGAGAACGGCTCGGACCCGTGGGCGGGTACGAACGCGACCGTGGACGCCTCCTCCAACTGGAAGCACTACGGCACCTATTCGATTCGCGTCACTGCCAGCAGTACATCTTCGGCGAGCTACGCATGGGCCAAGGTTTCGGCGTCGGCCGGGAGCACCTACACCATTTCAGGCTTCTACCGTCAGGTTGCCGTGCAGACAGGCACGGTCAACGGTGACGCCCGCAAGCTACAGATCGTCGCCGTCGTGGATGGAAACACGGTCATTATTGGGCGCTCGAATCAGGGCTCGAACGCTGCCAATACGACAACTCAACTCATCGCCACGTTCAAAGTCCCGGACACGGCCTCCGAAGTCATGGTGCGTCTAGTCAACGGATCGGGGTCAGCGAGCAACAGCCCGAGCTACTTCGACGGACTCCTCATGACCGAGGGTGACGGCAACGACACCAACGGCGTTCCGCTCGTCGTGTTCGATGGGTCGAACGCCAACAACACGGCCTACACGTACACGTGGGACGGCACCGGCGACCGTTCATCCTCTACCCGCACGCCTGTCGTCGACCGTGACCCTGAGAGCCTGACGTGGAGCCTGGGTCAAACGGCCTGGGATTTCCTCCAACCGATCCTCCAGGCAGTCGGGATGCGCCTGTTTTGCGACGAGAACCGTACATGGTGGCTCGTAGCTAATGACTACGCCGTAGACGGTGTGGTCCGCATCTCGGCGGGTGACAACGCCTACTCAGGGTCAGACCTCATGAGCCGCACGGCGACAGGTCCTGACGGTGCACCGATCAATACGGATGCCGTCTTCGTGCACTTCACCTGGCGTGACAAGGTAACCGGCCTGAACCGTGAAAAGTGGGATATCGCAGCACCTGCCGGGTACCAGCGGCCGTACATCGTAGAGCGCCCGAACAAGCCCTACACCGGCCCTGGGACCGCCGCGTATCTACTCAGCCGGTATAAGGCTCGCCGCCGCACTCAGAACGTCACAGCGGCCATCGACTACTCGGTCACTCCCGGCCAAGAGGTCGCAATCACCCTGCCGGGGATGGACCTCCAAAGCGGCTACGTCGATGCCGTCTCGTGGTCCCTTACCGCCGACGAGATGACCGTCTACAGCAAGGGCCTCGTGACCGCCTACGGCACGAGCTACAACCAGCAACCCGACTCGATGACCTACGCATCGCTGCCAGACACAACGACCTACACATCGTTCCCTAATTAGGAGGACACAATGGCTACCGGAGACGCCGCCGCAGCAGCGGGGCTAAAGACCTACACGGGGACTTCGCTCGTCAATAAGACACACGAGGCCCTGAACCAGAACGGCGACTACATCGCCGCCGACCGGACGCGCCTCACCGCACTGGAAGCACGTCTGGTCGTGCCGGTAGTCATCCTCCGCACGTCGGTGGCTCAGAACACCTCGGACACATCCAATGAGTGGCTGACCTTCCGTTGGAACGTAGCTGAGTACAACCGGGGCGGCATGTTCGTCGCGGCGCAGCAGAACAACATCACCTGCACCAAAGCCGGGGTTGTCACCATTGACACCAACATCAAGTTCGGCGTTCAGACCGACAGTGTGTGCCGCATTCAGTTGCTCCGTAATGGGGTGGTCGTGCCTGGAACCCTCATCGACAACGTGAAGGGTCAGACCAATGCCGAAGCCATCGTGCAGCTTTCGACCAAACTCCGCGTGAACGCAGGGGACGTGCTCACCCTTCAGTACAGCTCCGAGCGTGCCAGCGCCGCCATGCGCACAAGTCAGTGCCGTCTCAGCGTCGACTACTCGACCATCGACTAGCGCCATGACCACCTGGAAAAGCGTCGGGCTCAGCCGGTACCGAGGCGAGACAAACGGTGTCGAGCAGTTCATGAGCGAGCACGCCGCGAATCGCATTCTCGACCTCATCGAGCTTGTCGCCACCCTGCCCGGATGCCGCCGCCTCACCGTTAACGAGGGACGCCGCACGAGGGCGCGCCAGAAGGTGCTCCGTACCAGCTACGAGAACGGCACAGGCCCTCTCGCGGCGGTGCTCTACACGTCCCGTCACGACGAGGTAAGGCACGGTAACGCCGCTGACCTTGGAGGGCCGAACGGTGAGGCACTGAACGCCGCTGAGATTGCCGCAATCGTGAAGTACGGCCCGGCCCTCGGCGTGCACTTCACCGGCCTGACATTCGTCCCTCGCGAGCCCTGGCACGTGGAAGCCGACGAGACCCCCTTCACCCGCCAGTACGGCCTCACAGCCGCCGCCATCACGTCCGAGGAGGACGACATGCGTTTCACCCTCATTGCCGGTAAGAGCACCGGCTGGAAGTACGCCTATCTGCTAGATGCGGAGGATGGCAAGCGCCGCGCCGTGTCGCAACTCGAACTCGCCATCTTCCGCAGCCGTTCGGTCGGCAAGCTGCCCGAGGTCGGAGACATCAATCAAGTTCAGTTCGACGCCATTCCGAAGAAAGACGGATCGCTCTAGTGGATAAGTTCAAACTCATCGCGTTTGCCATCGTCGGCGGATTTGCCATGCTCATGGTCGGCGGGTTTTTGGTCTTGGAAGCCACTCAGCGGCCTACTTCGACGTACGTCATTTTTGCGACCAGTATTCTTGGAAACCTGGCAGTGTTCGGCGGTCTTGGCTACAAACAGGCGAAGCAGTCCGAGACGCTGGACGTGGTGGCTAAAAATGTCAACGGGAACAACACCCGAATGCTCGACACCATCGACAAGCAAGCCGAGCAGATCAATGACCTGTTGACTCTGCTCCCCGGTGAGCTCACCCAATCGGTGGACGTGACCCCGGCTATCGACGAAAAGACAATGACTCGCCTCCGTGCCGAAGCCGACAAGCTGCCCAAGCACTCGGCGTAGCTTTTCTCACTTCCGCGTGTGACGCTGGGGGTATGGCAACTACTAATCATCAGTTCAATGACCAATACATCGCTGAGAAGGTTGAGGCTCCCGGCCTCACGGTGCTCGAACGAGAGCTGATCGTTTCGGTCAACTTTGATGCACCGGCATCTAACGCCATCGAGACGGCCACGATTATGGTCACGCGCACGTACAAGGTCCAAGGCAGTGTTGCGCGCGACTTGCTTCGAGAGGCCCTGTAGTCGCGTACCCCCGGCGTACCCCCGCCCTGCAAATTGAGCGATTTGGTGCAACGTGAGCAACGTCAGAACCCCTAGAAATCAAGGTTTCTAGGGGTTCGACCACGTTTACACCGTGGATGTCATCGGTTCGAGCCCGGTAGGGCCCACCGGACTCGTGCATCGAACCACCCAGGAAGACGCCCTGGCCCTGGTCCGCCTCGCTCGACGTGCTGAAGCACCCTCTCAGTGACGTCGGTGGCTGGCCCCCTGATGCGGGATCGACCGTGGCTGGCGCCTCCGCCACTATCGTCCGGGGGAGACGCCGGTCTCGCCATGGGGGAGGGGATGTCGTCGTGACGCCACGTGGGCGAGCCTCGTGACCGAGGCGCAACGGAGGATGCTGTGGTGCCTTCCCGTCTTCCCCGTCCTCGCCGTCGTCGTCGCCGTGATCAGCACAAACGCCTGGCTCTTACCCGACGTCGAGCAGCGAGCGCGACTCGCTGAGGGCTGGCCGGTCGCGGGGGCGCTCTGGTTCCGCGTCGTCCTCGGGTACGTCGGTTCCCTCGCGTGCCTCGGCTTCTCCGTCGCGTTCGGGGTGTTGTACGCCCGTGAGATCCGCTTCATCCGTGCCGTCCGTCGGCGCGCCGCCGGCACCGCCGCATCCCGGGGCGCTTCCGCGCCGGGGCGACCTCGCCTCAGCGCCCCGCACCGCGCCTCCTTCGCGGCCGTCCTCCAGAACGGCCGCATCCCCCGCGTCATGGTCGTGAGCCCTCGGGGGATCGGGCGGAGCGTCATGGCCGCCGCGTACCTGCGGGCCCTCGACGGGGCGACGTTCATCGTCGAGGCCCGGGGCGTCGCGCCGCAGGAGGGGCCCGTGAGCCCGGTCGTGCAGCGGGACGTGATCGTGGTGATGGGCATGGACAAGGCCCCCGTCGAGATCGAGCAGGCGCCGGCGAAGGTCATGGCGGCACCGGTGAGGGCCGCAGACCTCATCGTGCGCATCGGCTGCCCCGACTCCTTCCCCGTGCCCCGCGGCACCCCCGTGCTCGACTGGGACGTGCCCGACCCGATCGGGGCCGACCTTCTCGCCGTCCTGACGATCCGGGACGACCTGAAGGGGCACGTCGAGCAGCTCGCCACCGACCTGGGGCTCGACCGGCCGTCGCTCGCGCTCCGCGACCGCACGATCCCGCGGCAGCGGGCGACCGTGGCCGCGGGGAGCGCGAGCATCGCGTACCCGGCGCTCACCGACGACGTCGCCGAGTGGTTCGCGACGGCCGAGGCCCGGCTGCTGGTCGAGATCGCCGACGCCCCGTTCACGGCCGCGACCGTCAACGGCCGGGGCCGGTTCGCCCCTGGCCTCACCATGCCGTGGCTGGCGTCGGTCGGTGCGGCGGAGACGGCGCTCCAGGCCGAGCTCCGCTGGCGCGCGGTCACCGACACCGAGCAGGCCCGGGCCGAAGAGAGCCTCGCTCGCGTCGTCGAGTGGCTCGAGGGCGCGGGCGTCCTCCGGCCCCTGTCGCCGGAGCAGCGCGACGCCCTGTCCGCGTCGGGAGCGGCTCAGCGCGACCACGACCACCCGTTCGACCAGTGGCCCCGGGGGCTGGCGGGTGAGTACCCCGCCATGGCCGAGCTGCGCTTCTCCGAGGAAGACCGTCGCACCTGGGAGGTCGTGCCGGCCGCGGCGCTCCGCGTCTACCCGGACCTCGCCACTCAGTGGGCGGGGGAGGTCGTCTAGCGGGGCCGGCCGTAGGGTCAGCCCACGTCATCGCCCCCTGGGCCGTGGACGTCGGCGCATCGCAACTCAGCGCCTCCCACGCCTGCAGGCCAGCCGTGAAGCGGTCATCCGTAGCCTCGACGTGACGGATGCCAGTTGGCATCCGGACGGGGCGAGGTCAGCTGCCCGGCGTGGCCAGTTCACCGGTGACGTACTGGGCGCGCCCGAAGCCGAAGGACCAGTCGGCGGCCGTGTTCTCGACGAAGCCGATGACGAGGTCCTCGCCGGCGACGCCCACCTCGGCGAGACCCGCCGCGAGCGCGGCGAAGAACGCCTGCTTCTCGTCGGTGCTGCGGCCTTCCTGGGTGAAGATCTGGATGATGACGACCTGCTCGGAACGGTCGATGCCGAGGCCGACGTCGAGCGCGGTCAACCGGCCCACCGGGTGCTCGGTCACGATCTGGAAGCGGTCGCGCTCGGGTAGGCCGTAGACCTCGACGAGCGTGGCCATCAGGGTGTCGCCGATGGCGGCGATCTGGTCGCCGGAGCGACCCTCGACGAGGTCGATGCGGATGAGAGGCATGGCAGTCCTTCGGTGACGTGAGGTGGCGGTTTCGGGCAGCGCCTAAGCACCATGTGTACTAGCTGCGACGACGTCGAGCCTGGGATGGTCGACCGCCCGCCCGACGGGAGGTCGCCACCCGCACGGGGTCTCAAGGGTCGAGACCGCCGCCCCTGAGCTCGCGTCATGTCTCGGCGATGAGGCAGACGGCGGTCGACGACGGGGTGGCGCGCGGTACGCGGCCGGGGGGACGTTCTCGGAGGAGCAGAAAGCGGGATTCGTGCGTCGTGGGCGTGACGTCCGACGCGTGGTGGATCTCACGGACGCCTCCTACGACGCCGACCTCGACGCCTTCGATCACCGGACCTCTGCGCTTCGCAGCGTCGTGACCGGACCGTCGTGACCCGCCGCGGACGGGCTCGTCGAGCCATGGCCCGTGTCGCCCGTCGCCGCGTATCGCTTCGCGAGGGTCGCGAAGGCGGCAGCGAGTTCCGGGGGACCGATCACGTGCATCGGCACGTCGAAGCGGCCGTAGGAGGCGGCCAACGACCCCCACGACCACGAGCCCGCCTCGAGGCTGCATCGTCGCTCGCCCAAGGCCTCGACCGTGCCGTCACCGGCGTACGGCAGGACCTCACGAGCAGGCAGTTCGAGGACGACGGTCCACCTGCACGGCCACGTGTCGGTCAGCGAGCCCTTGAAGCGAGCAGAGACGAAATCGTGCACGTCGCCGCCGGGGACGACGCGGGGGTGAAGGGCGGGCCGCCGGTGCTGCGCGGATCGACACGGTCGACGCGGAACAGTCGCCAGTCGTCCCGTTCGAGGTTCCAGGCGACGAGGTACCAGCGCCCGTGGCACGTCACCAGATGGTGCGGTTCGACGCGGCGGGTCTCGCGGCGCCGTCGCTCGCGGTCGTCGCCACCGCGATCGGCTTGGTCGAAGCGCAGGACCCGGCGGTCCCGGATGCCGTTCGCCAGCGTCATGAGGACGTCGAGCGAGACGTCCGCCGACGCCGCGTCGCCTGGGCGGCCGACGACTGTCACCGCGAACGCATCCAGCGGGTGCCGCAGTCGGGAGGGCGTGACCTGACGGACCGTGGCCAGGGCGCGGAGCCCTGCCTCCTCGATCCCGCCGCCCGTGCCGGCCGTCGCCTGATGCCCAGGACGCGGCGCGGGGTCGACGGGCCCTGCGCCGCGTCTCGTCGAGGGTCGTTCCCCGGCCCCGCCGGGAGCGCATGATGGACGGGTGTCCATCCCCACCAGAGAGGCCGGTCTCCAGGCCCTCCGCGAGTTCGTCCCCCGTGCCGGGTCGGCGTACGCCCGCGACCGCGACCACGACCTCGGTGCCGTCCGCGACAACGTCTCGGGCCTGTCTCCGTACCTGCGCCACCGGCTCGTGACCGAGCGCGAGGTGCTCGGCACCGTCCTGGCGCACCACAGCCCGGCCGCGGCGCAGAAGTTCGTGCAGGAGGTCTTCTGGCGCACCTACTGGAAGGGCTGGCTGGAACAGAACCCCGAGGTGTGGCGACGCTACCGACACGACGTCGGCGAGTTCGTGGCCGGAGGTCTTCCCCCCGCGTTCGAGGCTGCGGTGGCCGGGCGGACGGGCATCCCCGCGATGGACGCCTGGGTGCGCGAACTCGTCGAGACCGGCTACCTCCACAACCACACCCGCATGTGGTTCGCCAGCATCTGGATCTTCACCCTGCGCCTGCCCTGGCAGCTCGGAGCGGACTTCTTCTACCGGCACCTGCTCGACGGGGACGCCGCCTCGAACACCCTCTCCTGGCGATGGGTCGCCGGTCTGCAGACGAAGGGCAAGACCTACCTCGCGACGACGGCCAACATCGCCCGGTACACCGAGGGTCGTTTCGCACCCGAGGGTCTGGCCACCACGGCCCGTGCCCTCGACGAGGCGCCCCTGCCGGCCAGGACGGCGATCGATCCCCACGACGTCGCCGGGACGATCGGTGAGCGAGCCGGGCTGCTCCTCCACGAGGAGGACCTCGAGGCGGTGAGCCTGCTCGGGGAGCATCCCGGCGTCCTCCCGGCCCCGGCGGCCACCGCCGTCGTCGCGGACGCCGCAGGCCGCTCACCCTTCGGTGCTTCCGGGGCCGTGACCGCTTTCACCGCGGGTGCCGTCGCCGACGCGACCGCGCGGACGATCGACGCCACCGGCCGCGCGGCCCAGACGCTTCCCGACGCGCTGCCGGCCGGTCTCGTGGCCTGGGCGGTGTCCCAGGGACTCGACACCGTCGTGACGCCCTACGCCCCCGTCGGGCCGGTGCGCGAGCGTCTCGCGGCAATGCGCTCGGCCCTGACCGACGAGGGCATCGAGCTCGTCACCCTCCGCCGTCGGTGGGACGGCGACACCTGGCCGCACGCCTCCCGCGGGTTCTTCCCGTTCCGGGAGCGCGTCCCGGCCCTGCTCGGGCAGCTCTGACCGGGCTGCGGACCGGACGGCGTCACGCCATTCCCGCCGACATCCGGCCCCGGGGCGGTGACGGGTGGCCTGGAGGTGCCATGGTCGTAGGGTGTCCGTTCCCGTGTCCGCCTCGCCTCCGCCGCTCGACGCCTGGGGGCTCACCCAGGTGGAGCACCTGCTCGTCGACGGTGGCCTCGATCCCGACGCCGCCGTCTGGCAGGTGCGGGACCGCCCCGGTGACCTCTGGGCGGTCAAGGCGACCCGACGCGACTGCCGTTTCGGTCTCGCGCTGGCCGCCTCCCTCGGCCTCGACGTCGGCGTCGTGGCGCCCCTGCCGACGACGTCCGGTGGGCTCTGGGTCGAGCACCAGGGCTCCATCGTGTCCGTGTCGCCGTGGATCTTCGGCGACGACGCCGCCGAAGACGGGCGGGGTCTCGACGACGCCCAGTGGACCGAGCTGGGAGCCGTGGTGCGCCGGGTCCACGACCAGGCGCCTCCCTCGGACGTGGCACCGCTGCGCCGGGGAGTCAAGCGCACCGGTCGGCGGGCGCGGGTGCTCTTGCGGGACCTCGACCACCGGTTCGTCGGTCGGCCCGACGATCCGCTCGCGGAACTCTGGCGCCGGCACCGTGGTCGCCTGGACCGGCTCGAGCGGGTGGCCCTCGAGCTCAAGGGCTCCAGGACGGACGCGAGTCGCGTCTCGTGTCACGGCGATCCCCACCTCGGCAACGTCGTGGTCGACACCGCGGGTCGTCCGTGGCTCATCGACCTCGACGAGGCCACCGTGGCTCCTCGGGAGGTCGACCTGGTGCTGGTCGAACTCGGAGTCCTGCCCGGCCTGCCCGTGACGGAGGCGGATCGCACGGCGTTCCGCCTGGGGTACGGCGACGACGTGCGACTCGACGAGGACCGTCTCGTCCGATTCGGGTGCGTCCGCGCCCTGGAAGACGTCACGGCGACCTTTTCGGCGCTCGAAGGAGCACACTCTCCGCAGCACGGTAGCGATGCGGGTGGGGTACAAGCGGGTCTCGAAGCACTGCTCGGACCCTCGGGGCTGATGTCCCTGGTCGAAGGACGACTGACCCGCGCATAGCTCACCTCCGTCCCGACGCCAGGAGAACCCCATGACCACACGACGCACCACCGCAGCCGCCACGGCCCTCGTCCTGACCGTGGGCCTCACCGGGTGCAGCGGCTTCACCGGCGGTGGGGACGACAGCGCGGCCGACACGATCACGTTCACCACCTGGGCGAGCGAGTCCGAGCAGGACTCGTTCGAGAGACTGGTGAAGCAGTTCGAGTCGGAACACGACGGCGCGACCGTCGACCTGAAGGTCGTCCCCTACGACCAGATGTTCTCGAACATCGACGCGCAGTTGTCCACGGGCGACGCCCCCGACGTGTTCCGAGTCGATTACGGCAACCTCGGCGTGTACTCCAGCCAGGGCCAACTGCTCGACCTCACCGGCAAGCTCGACGACGAGGACTCCTTCCAGCCGGCCATGCTCGAAGCCGTCTCGTACGAGGGCAAGCCCTACGGCGTGCCACACCAGACCGACGTCTCGGCGTTGCTGGTCAACACGGAGCTCGCCGCGGCAGCCGGCGTCACCGACCTGCCCACCTCCCAGGACGACGCCTGGACCTGGGACGAGTTCGCCGACGTCTCCGCCAAGCTCCGGGCCAGCCTCCCGGCGGAGCAGTACCCGTTCGTCGTCAACTGGCAACAGGGCGGCACGCCCCGGTGGTTGAGCTGGCTGTTCCAGGCGGGGGGTGACGTGCTCGAGGAGGACGGCACGACGCCCGCGGTCGACTCGCCCGCGGGCGAGAAGGCACTGTCGTTCACGCAGTCGTTCTTCACCCAGGACTGGGTGCCGCCGACGAGCAGCGTGAAGTCGACGAGCTACGCCGACACGCTCTTCGGCGAGCAGACCACGGCCATGGCCTTCGTCGGATCGTTCCTGGTGCCCGAGCTCGCGGACACCGACTTCGACTGGACGGCCGTGCCCATGCCCGTCGACGAGCGGGGGGCGACCGACCTCGGCGGCAACGCCCTCGTCGCCACGGCCGACACCGACCAGCCCGAACTCGCCACCGAGTTCGTGAACTACATGGCGTCCGCCGACGCGATGACCGAGTTCTGTGCCGCCACGAACGAGCTGCCGACGCGCACCGACATCGACGCGTCGTCGATCGACTTCGCCGTGCGGCCCGACGTCATGCCGGTCTTCGTCGACCAGGCCACGACCATCGAGCCGAGCGACGTGAAGCAGCTGACCTCGCCGTACCTCGCCGAGATCAGCGTCGGCCTGCAGGACCAGCTCGAGGCGGCGTTCACGCAGGGCCAGTCCGTGGACGACACCCTCTCCGCGCTCGACGGGTCGATCGCGCAGGCGACCAGGTGACGACGGCCGCAGCCACCCGGGCGAACCCCTCGACCTCCGGGGCCCCGGCCCACGCCGGCGGGGGTGCCGCGGGTCGAGGTCGGCCGGGTCGGCGCAGGGCACGCATCCGCGAGAGCCTCGTGGGGTACGCCTTCATCGGTCCCAACCTGCTGCTCCTCGCCGTGTTCCTGCTCGTCCCGATCCTCTGGGCCGTGCAGCTGTCGTTCCAGGCGACCCGTGGCTTCGGCGATCCGGACTGGGTCGGCGGTGCCAACTACGCCCGCATGGTCGCCGACCCCGTGTTCTGGCAGACCCTCGCCAACACGGTCCTGTTCACCGTCGTCACCGTCCCGGTCGAGATGGCGCTCGGGCTCGGGCTCGCCGTGCTCCTGGACGGGGTGCTGCCCGGCAGGAAGGCCTGGCGGACGATGCTCGTCCTGCCCATGGTGATCTCCGGCGTGGCCAGCGCGATGATCGCCGTCATCCTCTTCACCGAGGCGAACGGACTCTTCAACCAGATGCTCCGCGCCGTCGGTCTCGGCACGGTGCCGTGGCAGTCCGACGGGGCCCTCGCGATGGTGTCGGTCATCGTGACGATGATCTGGTTGCGCGTCGGCCTGAACATGATCATCTACCTCGCCGGCCTGCAATCGGTCTCCCCGGAGCTCTACGAGGCCGCCGAACTGGACGGTGCCGGCGCGTGGCAGCGGTTCCGGGCGATCACCGTGCCCATGGTCGGCCCGTCGACGTTCTTCCTGCTCGTGCTCAACGTCATCGCGTCCTTCCAGGTGTTCGACCTCGTCTTCGTGCTCACCGGGGGCGGGCCCGGCTACTCGACGTCCGTGCTCGGCACCTACGCCTACCGGAACGGCTTCCAGATCCGCGAACAGGGCTACGGTGCCGCCCTCGGCGTCGTGATCCTCGTCGTGACGTTGATCTTCACCGTCGTCCAGTGGCGCACCAACCGCACCCGCGACCTCACCGAATGACGGAGCACCCGTGACCACGCCCAGCAGCCTCGCCGACAGCCCCGTGACCGGCGCTCCCCGCAGCACCGTCGCCGGGGCCTCCCGAGCGGCCGGTGCCGCACCCCGACGCCGCGGCCGACGCCGGGGCGGTCGTCTCGTCGCCCTGCGGACCGTCGTCGCCGTCGTGGCTGCGGTGGTGGTGGCGTTCCCGCTGTTCTGGATGCTCGTCGTGGCCTTCTCTCCCCGGGGCGAGGTCTTCGGACGGGGCCTGCGCCTCCTGCCCAGCACGGTGACGCTCGAGAACTTCACACGCGTCCTCGAGCGGTACCCGGTCGTCGAGTGGTTCGGCAACTCGGTCGTCATCGGTCTGTTCGTCACCGTCTTGACGGTGGTCATCAACCTGATGGCCGGGTACGCCTTCGCGCACATCGACTTCGTCGGTCGCACGACGGTGTTCCTGCTCTTCCTGGCGACCCTCATGATCCCCGTCCAGGCGATCATGGTCGCGCAGTTCCGGCTCGTGAACGGGTTGGAGATCTACGGAACCTACTGGTCCGTCATCCTGCCCTCGGCGGCGACGGCCTTCGGGGTGTTCCTCTCACGACAGTTCATGCTCGGCATCCCCGGAGAACTGATCGAGGCCGCTCGTCTCGACGGTGCGGGCCCCTTCCGGGTCTTCACCAGCATCGTGCTGCCCCTCAGCGGCCCCCTCGTCGCCGTCCTCGTGCTGCTGACGCTGCTGGGCAGCTGGAACGACTTCGCCTGGCCCCTCATCGCCCTGAAGGACCCCGACCTGTACACGCTGCCGGTGGGACTGCTGTACCTCAAGGGCCAGACCACCCCCGACTACAACGGCATCATGGCGCTGGCCGTGATCTCGGTCGTGCCCATGGTCGTCCTGTTCCTGGCGTTCCAGAGGTTCTTCGTCCAGGGCTTCGTCCGCAGCGGCGTCCGCTGATCGACCGGTCCTCGGCCGCCGGGGCGGTCCGGGGTGGCTGCGCGCAGCCACCCCGGCGTCGCCGGACTCAGCGGCGGGCGGTGCTGCGGCGACCCGAGACGGCGACCCAGATCGCGAGGACGACGATCGCGCCGATGATGGACCCGATGATGCCGGCGGGCTGGAAGAACCCGTCCGTCGGGTCGTGCTGGAACAGCAGGAACCCGAGGAACCCGCCGACGAACGAGCCGATGACGCCGAGCACGATCGTCATGACGATCGAGAGGCTCTGACGGCCGGGGACGACCGCCCGGGCGACGAACCCGGCGATGAGGCCGACGACGAGCAGGCTGATGATGAGACCGATCATGGTCTTCTCCTTCCAGGAGGGGAGCGACGGGCACCGGCGGTGCCCTGGCGTCGCATGACACAGCAGACCACCCCTGGGGAGGTGGCGGCACACCCCTCGGGGTGGGATGGTGTCGTCATGCCCCTCGCACCGACCCGATCGATCACCGTCGCGCTCGTCGACGACTACGACGTCGTGCTCGCCGGCCTCGCGCACCTCTTCGACCGGTACCGCGACCGGGTGGTCGTGGCCGAGATCGACGCGACGACGGCGCTGTCCGACCGGGTCGACGTCGTGCTCTACGACTCCTTCGCCCAGCCCGAGTCCGACCACCACGAACTCGCCGAACTCGTCGCCAACCCCGCGGCCGGCAAGGTCGTCGTCTACACCTGGAACTTCCACCCCGAACTCGTCGAGGCGGCCCTGGCGCAGGGCGTGCACGGGTACCTGTCGAAGACCCTCACCGCGCGCGAGCTCGTCGAGGCGCTCGAGGCGGTGCACCGCGGCGAGCAGGTCGTCAGCGACGTACGGGGGCGCGCGCCGAGCGCGCCGGGCCTCGACTGGCCCGGTCGCGGCGAGGGCATCACCGACCGCGAGTCCGAGATCCTGGCCCTCATCACCCAGGGCAAGAGCAACGCCGAGGTCGCGGCCCTGACCTACCTGAGCCCGAACACGGTCAAGTCGTACATCCGGTCGGTCTACCGACGCATCGGCGCCACGAGTCGCACCCAGGCCGTGCTGTGGGGCGTCGAGAACGGCTTCCGCCCCGACCACCACCGCATCGACCACTGGCTGGGCGGTCCCTGAGGCGCGACCCGCGCCTCCTACCGGTCGGTGCGGGTGGCGAGCACGGCCCGGGCGGCCATGCCGATCACGGCGCTGTAGGTCGGGTAGGCGAACCGGACGTCGGCCAGGGTCGCGACGTCGACGCCACCCGCCATGGCGGTGGTGACCGCCTGGACGACCTCGACGGCGCTCTCGCCGACGGCGTGGGCGCCGAGGACGAGTTCGCGCCGCCGGTCGGCGATCAGCTTGAGGAACCCGGTCTCACGGTCGTCGATGACGGCCCGGTCGACGTCCGAGTACGGGATCGTGACGACCACGCAGCCCTCGTCGGCCTCGCGGGCCTGCTCCTCGGTGAGGCCGACGCCGGCGTAGTCGGGGTCGGTGAACCCACCGGCCGGCAGCAGGTGGTGCGGCGTCCGACGGTTGGCCCCCAGGACGGCGTTCTCGGCCGCCGCCTCACCCTCGAACCGAGCCGCCTGCACGAGCATGTCGCGGCCGTTGGCGTCGCCGACCGCGAAGACGTGCGGCACGACGGTCCGGAAGTACCGGTCGGCCGGGATCGACGACCGGACCACCTCGATGCCGGCGTTCTCGAGTCCGAGGTCGTCCACGTCGGCCGGCCAGCCGGTGGCCATGACGACGACGTCGACGTCGGCCGAGAGCGTGCCGTCGTCCTGCCGCCAGGTCAGCGTGATCGACCCGTCCTCGGCGCGGGCGAGGCTCTCGACGCCGTCGATGCCGGTCCGCACGTCGATGCCCTGCTCGGCGAACGCCCCGGCGACGACCTCCGAGATCGAGGCGTCCGACGCCATCAGCACCCGGGGGGCGACATCGAGCAGGGTCACCTCGCTGCCGAAGGCGTCGAAGACGGTCACCAGTTGGGCGCCCGTGTTGCCCGCACCGATCACGGCCACGCGACGCGGCAGGGACGGCAGGTCGAGGACGTCCTCGGGCACCGTCGCGAGTTCGGCACCCGGGATCGGCAGCCGTCGCGAGTGCCCGCCGACGCAGATCAGGATCGACTCCGCCGAGATCGTCCGCCCGCTGTCGAGGACGAGGGTGCCGTCGTCGACGAACCGGGCGCGGCCCTCGTGGACCAGTTCGACGCCGGCGGCCTCGAAGCGTTCGGCCTCGCGCTTGATCGAGCGCACCCTGTCGACGCGCTCCCGGACGCGGGCGACGGTCGCCGCCCAGTCGATGGTCGGGGGAGCGACGTCGACGCCGTGGACGTCGGCGTGCCTGGTCTCGCGGATCAGCCGGGCCGTCTTCGCCAGCACCCGGGTGGGCACGCACCCGGTGTTGACGCAGGTGCCGCCGACGCGACCCGCCTCGAGGACGACGACGCGCGCACCCAGCTCGGCCGCCCTCAGGGCCGCGGCGGTACCCGCCGGTCCGGCACCGATGACGGCGACGTCGTAGTCCTTCTCCGAGATGCCCATGTGCTGTCTGCCCCTTCGTCGGTCGAACGCTACGACGAACTCAACCAGGCGCGCATGGGGACCGCCTCCGACGCCGTCGGGACTACCGGGCGTCCTCCGCCGGAGGTGCCGCCCGGGGGTGCCGGACGGTCGACACGGTGCCCGCCACGCACACCGCCGAGGCCACGACCAAGGCGCCCACCAGGAGGACGGGCCCGACGGACACGTCGCCGTCACCCTGCACGAGGCCCGCGAGCGCCCAGGCCAGGCACGACGACCAGACCACGGCCGAGATGCCCCAGCCGACGGCCGACCCACGGAAGGTCGGCTTCTGCAGCCGCCAGCGGCCTCGATCGCGATCGTCGTCGTCCATGGGGTCTCCCGTCCTCGTCGACCCGTCCACCGTACGTCCGACCTCCGGGTCGTTCAAGGGGCCCGAGGTCGCCGCGGGGCTCGCCACGACGGGCGCGAGTAGCGTCGCGGCCGTGAAGCCGAGCCCGTCCCCAGCAACCGCCCGCGCCTCCTCGGGGGTCCGCGTGCCCCTGGCCGCGAGGCTCGTCCTGCCGCGCGCCCTCGCGCCCGCCTTCCTGCGGGTGACCCGCGCGAACCGGACCTTCGTCACCGCGGCAGGCGCCCGACGGCGCATCAGACAGCGGTCGTTGCGCCCGGCCCCGTACGGCCCACCGCCGACCCTTCGCGACGACGTCCGGGTCGACGTCGCCCAGCGCGGCGGCTGGCCGGTCTACTCGGTCACCCGGCGGAACGGCGCCTCGCACGGCACCGTCGTCTACGTGCACGGCGGCGGCTGGGTCGGCGAGATCGTCTCGCAGCACTGGCACCTCGCCGCGCAGCTCGCCGCCGAGGTGGGCGCGACCGTCGTCCTGCCGATCTACCCGCTGGTGCCCTTCGGCACCGCCGAGGAGGCGCGGGTCGGCGTCGTCGACCTGGTCACCACGGCCGACGGCCCGGTCGCCCTCGCGGGGGACTCGGCCGGCGGTCAGATCGTGCTCTCGGCGGCCCTGTCGCTGCGGGACGCGGGCGTCGTCGTGGCCGACACGGTGTTGATCGCGCCGGCGCTCGACCTCACCTGGAGCAACCCGCGCATCCCGGAGGTGCAGCCGACCGACCCGTGGCTCGGGACACCCGGCGGTCGCGTGCTGGCCGAGCACTGGCGGGGCTCGCTCGACCTCCGCCACCCCACGGTCAGCCCCCTCTTCGGCGACCTCGCCGGACTGGGGCGGGTGACGGTGTTCACGGGGACCCGGGACGTCCTCAACCCCGACGCGCACCTCCTCCGAGACCGGGCCGAGCGGGCCGGGGTCGACCTCGAGTGGCACGAGGGCGAGGGCGACGTGCACGCGTACCCCCTGCTGCCGACGCGCTCGGGCCGGGAGGCGCGGGCCGCGCTCGTACGGACCCTCCGGCGGTCGTTCGGTCGCTGAGGCGGGAGGGCCGCCGAGCCGGGAAGACGGGAGTCGTCCCCGTCGTTGTCCCCGGCACGCAACCGAAAGGAACACCATGTCCACGATCGTCACCGCCGCCTCCGGTCAACTCGGCCGCCTCGTCGTCGAGGCCCTCCTCGCCCGCGGCGCCGCCCCCGACAGCGTCGTCGCCACCTCCCGCGACGTCTCGAGGCTGACCGACCTCGTCGAGCGCGGCGTCCGCACGGCCGAACTCGACTACGCGCGACCCGACACGATCGCGGCCGTCGTCGGTGCCGGAGACGTCGTCGTCCTCATCTCGAGCGACGCCGTGGGGCAGCGCGTGGCGCAGCACACCGCCGTCATCGACGCGGCCGAGGCCGCCGGCGCCGCCCGCGTCGTCTACACGAGCGCTCCGAAGGCCACGACCTCGGCCCTCGTGCTGGCGCCGGAGCACAAGGCGACCGAAGAGCACCTGGCCGCGTCGGGCGTGCCCGCGACCGTCCTGCGCAACGGGTGGTACACCGAGAACTACGCCGGCGAGGTCGCCTCGGCCCGCGAGTCCGGCGTCGTCTCCGCGAGCGTGGGCGACGGCCGCGTCGCGAGCGCCAGCCGCCGCGACTACGCCGAGGCCGCGGCGGTGGCCGCCCTCGACGACTCGACCGCCGGGCGCACCTTCGAACTGTCGGGCGACCACGCCTGGAACTGGGACGAGCTGGCCGAGGCCGTCGCGGGCATCACCGGCACCCCCGTCCGCTACGAGTCGCTGACGCCGGAAGAGCACGCCGAGCGCCTGCGGGGCGCCGGCCTCGACGAGGGGACCGTCGGGTTCGTCGTCGCCCTCGACGGCAACATCCGCGACGGACTGCTCGCCGAGACGAGCGGTGACCTCCGTTCGTTGATCGGCCGCCCGACCACGCCGCTGGCCGAGGGTCTCCGGGCCGCGACCGCCTAGCCGCCGGGGGAGCCGAGGAGGGGGGGGGGGGGGGGGGGCCCCCCCCCCCCCCCCCCCCCGGCCCCCCCCCCGCCCCCCCCCCCCCCCCCCCCGGGGCGGGGGGGT
>NZ_JBEPPU010000016.1:0-44595 GCF_040547465.1 Frigoribacterium sp. PvP054 | reverse complement strand
GGGGCGGGGGGGGGGGCCCCCCCGGGGGGGGGGCCCCCCCCCCCCCCCCCCCGCGCCCCCCCCCCCCCCCCGGCCCCCCCGGGGGGCGGCCCCCCCCCCCCCCCCGGGGGGGGCCCCCCCCCCCGCGACGGTGGTGCGACCTGGGCGGCGAAGGGCGGCGGGGTGGTGTGGCACCGCCAGGTGGACGTCGCACCGCCGAATGGGGCGGTGCGACGCTCACAGGGCGGTGCGACACGGGCAGGAGGCGCGGGTGCGGCGGGCGCGCACCCCGAGGAGGCGCGGCACCGGCGGGCGCGCACCCCGAGGAGGCGCGGCACCGGCGGGCGCGCACGCCAGGGAGGCGCGGGGTCGGCGGGCGCACGGCCCGGCCCCCGGGGCCGCGGGGGGTCAGGACGCGGGTTCGCGGGACGCGGCGTCGAGCGCCGCGGCGATGGCGTCGAGCTGGGGGAGGGCGTCGGCGATCGTCTCGTCGGTGCCCGTCGTCGAGAGGACGTACTGGTAGGCCTCGGTCAGGGTGCCCGTGGTGGCCTCACCCAGGGCCGTCAGGTGCAGGAAGAGGCTGCGGCGGTCGTCCGGGTGCCGGGTGCGGACGACGTGGCCCGACTTCTCGAGCCGGTCGACGACGGCGGTCGTCGCGCCCGTGCTGAGCAGCAGCTCGTGCGAGAGGGTGCCGGGCGTCAGGCCCGGTGCCTCGCCGATGGCCACGAGGGCCGAGAGCTCGGTATGACCCAGTCCGATCACCTTCGCCGCGTGCAGCCGGTAGCGCCGGTGCGCCTCGTCGAGGGTCCGCAGGGTCGATGCGAGCAGCCGGACGGACTCCGGATGGTTCTCCGGGGTGGCGGGAAGGTCGGGGCTCACCGATGCAGGATATTCGAGCGCCGACCCGCGGGGTGCGGCACCGTCGCAGAACGGATGACCCAGTTCGGGGCCCCCGGCGGGGTCGCCGGGCGTCAGGCGACCTGGTGCACCACGTAGCTCGCGACGAAGCCGAGCACCGTGACCAGTCCGGTCAGCGTCTGCGTCTTGCGGAACGCCTCGGGGATCATCGTGTCGCAGATCATCGCGAGGATCGCCCCGGCCGCGAACGCCATCACGAACGACTGGCCGCCCTCGGGCACGCCGCCCAGCAGGGCGTACCCGCCGAGCGCGGAGAGGGCGCAGACCACGGCGATGCCCGACCACAGCCCGAAGACGTAGCGGGCGGACCGGCCCGACGACTTGAGGTCGGCCGTGCTCGACATGCCCTCGGGGAAGTTCGAGATGACGACGGCGACGAGCACCGCGACGCTGAGCGCACCCCCGCCCGTCAGGCTCACGCCCTGCACTGCGGTCTCGGGCACGCCGTCGAGCAACGCCCCGAGCGCGATGCCGAGGCCGGTGCCCGACCCGGCCGACCCCCGGCTGTGCCGCTTGCGGCGGAAGCCCCCGTGTTCGAGCAGCTGGTCGAGGACGACGTACACGACGGCACCGGCCAGGAACCCGGCGAGGGTCGGCACGAGGCCGCCGCTGCTGGTCGCCTCGTCGACGAGGTCGAACGAG
The DNA here is from genome assembly GCF_040547465.1 of Frigoribacterium sp. PvP054. Lineage (NCBI taxonomy): Bacteria > Bacillati > Actinomycetota > Actinomycetes > Micrococcales > Microbacteriaceae > Frigoribacterium > Frigoribacterium sp. PvP054. Next base: position 43,056 of record NZ_JBEPPU010000016.1, on the reverse strand, counting down.
AGGGCGGAGATGAGCACGCCGGCACCGAAGGCCATCACGAGCGCGACGACCTCGCGGGGCACCTTCACGAACCACGACACCACCGCCCCGACCACGAGTGAGAGACCGGAGAGCAGACCGGCGAGCGAGGCGAGGAGGAGCGGTGACGGCACGAGGTCAGGTCTAGTCCGTCCGGGCGCAGGAGGCGCGGCGCCGGTCCCGAGGACCGGCACCGCGCCTCCTGCGGGTCGCCGCTCAGTAGTCGATGCGGCCCCGGCGGTCGTGGAACTCGCCGGTGGGCCCGTCCGGGCCGAGCTGGGCGAGGGCGACCGTGGCGTCCGTGCCCTCGGTGACGGTCTGGTGGCCGCCGTGCCCGTTGAAGTCGGTCGCGGTGTAGCCCGGGTCGCTGACGTTGACCCGGAAGGTCGGCAGGTTCTTCGCGTACTGCACGGTCAGGGCGATCACGGCCGCCTTCGACGCGGCGTAGGGCACCGCGGCGACGGGGAACTCGTCGTGGCCCTCCGTGCTCAACCAGCGCGGCCAGCCGACGCCCGACGCGACGTTCACGATCACGGGCCGGTCGGACCGTCGCAACAGGGGCAGCGCCGCCTGGGTGACGCGGACGATGCCGACGACGTTGACGTCGAGGACCTCCTGCAGCGCCTCGGGGGTGAGGTCGTCGACGCCGAACGACGAACCGAGGACGCCCGCGTTGTTCACGAGCACGTCGAGCTCGGGCAGGGAGGCGACCGCCGCGTCGACGCTCGCCTGGTCGGTGACGTCGAGCTGCACGGCGTGGGCGCCGAGGGCCCGGACGGCGTCGCCCGAGTCGAGGTCGCGCATGCCGGCGTGGACGGTGTGGCCGGCGTCGAGCAGGCGCCGGGCGGTCTCGAGGCCGAGGCTCTTGTTGGCCCCGGTGATCAGTGTGGTGGTCATGCAGCCATGCTGCGCCTCGTCGCCCACCGTGACCCAGGCCCCGCACGACGGGAGGACTGCCGGTACCACCCTCGCAGGGCCGTCAGGGCCGAAGATGGTCGCATGAGCGAGTTCGCCAGCGTGTTGCGGTCGTGGCGCGACCGGGTCGGCCCGGCCGACGTGGGGTTGCCGGCCGGGGCGGGCCGGCGGGCCACCGGCCTCCGCCGGGAAGAACTGGCGGCGCTCGCCGGGGTCAGCGTCGACTACGTCGTCCGCCTCGAACAGGGGCGTGCGTCGAACCCGTCGCCGCAGATGCTTCGTGCCCTGGCCGTCGCCCTGCGCCTGAGCGACGCCGAGCGCGACCACCTCTACCGGGCGGCCGGCGCGGCACCTCCGTCGGTCGGGGTCGTCCCGCGTCACGTCGGTCCCGGCGTGCAGCGCATCGTCGACCGGCTCGGCGACGTGCCCCTGGCCGTCTTCTCGGCGACGCACGACATCCTGCTCTGGAACCCGCTCTGGGCCGCCGTCAACGGCGACCCGTCGCACCTCGTCGGGCTCGAGCGCAACCTCGTCTGGCGGCACTTCACCTCGGGCCACGCCGGCACCGAGTTCGACGCCCAGCACGAGGAGGACTTCGCGAGCGACCTCGCCGCCGACCTGCGGGCGGCCGTCGGGCGTTACCCGTCCGACCCGTCGCTGGTGCACCTCGTGGCCCGGCTCCGGGCCACGTCGCCCGAGTTCGAGCGCTGCTGGGCCGAGGCGAAGGTCGCCGAGCACCGGTCCAGCCGGAAGACCGTCACCGGCACCCCGGTCGGGCCGATCGCCATCGACTGCGACGTGCTGACCGCCCCGGGCGACCTGCGGATCGTCGTCTACACGGTCGCCCCGGGGTCGGACGACGAGGCGCGGCTCGACCTGCTGCGGGTCACCGGGCTGCAGGCGCTGACGACCGCCGAGACGGGCTGAATCGGGGTCGGGGGCGGACGGGCTGCCGGGGGCCGACGGGCTGCCGCGGGCCGGGGTCGTCAGCAGCGGACCGCCGAGGCGAGCACCAGGGCGGTCACCTGGACCGAGGTCGTCGAGGTCGACGTGGCGGTCCACGAGCCGGCGAGCGTCGTGCGGACGGTGAGCGTGTATCGGTTGCCGAGGGCGAGCAGGGCGCCCTGGTCGTAGGTGACCGAACGTTGGGTGCCCGCCGTCGTCGTCGCGAGGACCGTGCTGCCGTACATCAGCTCGAACTTGTCGGGGGCCTCGCCCGAGTACGACCAGCCGATCACGACGCCGCTCGAGCCGCTCGTGTTCGCGCAGGTCAGGGCCGTCGGCGCGACGACCGTCGTCGCCGTGAGCGAGCTCTGCGGCGACGTCGTCGTCGCCAGGAACGAGGCGGCGACGGCCTCGGCCGGCAGCATCAGTCCGATGGTCGACGTGGCGACCACGACGGCCGAGACGGCCGCGGTCGTCCGACGCCGTCGGGCCCGGCGGTGCAGCCGGCGGTGCAGGCGCCGGGGCGGCGTCGGGTTCTCGCGCCGCGCCTCCTCGTCCTGGCCCGCACGCCCGCCTCCGCCCGGAGGCGTCCCGTCGCCGTCGACGCCGGTCGCCTCGGAGGCGCGGCGACGCAGCGGGGAGTCGAGCGTCGTCAGCACGAGCAGCACCGCGAGGGCCGCCGCCGCGAGGCCGAGGTGCGCCCAGTCGCCCTCGCGCGCCCAGACGACCGGAAGCCCCACGGCGGGGACGCGGACCATCGCCACCCCGTGCACGGCGTCGCGCGCGACGGGACTCGAGTCGGCCGACGGGTTCGCGTCGCCCTTGGTGACGATGGCCCCGTCGACCCCGGGGGCGTCGAACCGGTGCAGACGGAGGTGGCCGGGCTGGTCGGGGTCGTCGAAGAGCAGCACCTGGCCCTGGTGCAGCGAGAGCGGGTCGACGGGTCGCGAGACGACGACGTCGCCCAAGGGGATGCGGGGCGCCATCGAGCCGGTCATCACCGTGGTGGGCTGCCAGCCGAGCACCGCCGGGGCGACGGCCCAGAACGCGAGGCCGAGCAGGGCGGCGACGACCCCGCGGGCCACGGTCGCCACGACGATGCGCGACCAGTCGGCGAGCCCCCCGGTGCCGACGGCGGCCAGCCCGGACGCGCCTGCCGAGGCGTGGCGCCTCGGCAGGGCGTGCGCGGGGTGCGTGCTCACGACGGCCTCTCGTCCGGTGCGGGTGCAGCGGGTCCGGGTGGCGGACTAGTTGTTCTGGGCCTCCCAGGTGAAGCCGAGCGAGGTGGTGGCCGACTGCAGCGAGTTCGCCGCGTTCGTGGGCAGCGCGTACGTGATGCGGTAGACCTTCGACTCGCTCGCGGCGCCCGTCGTGGTCCACGAGCCGACTCCGGTGGCGAAGGACGTGCGGCTGCCGGCGAAGGCGGCGAGGGTGCCCGTGTAGGCGGTGCCGTTCGTCGCGTCGGGCGTGAAGCCGGTGCACGAGCCGAAGCCGCCTCCGGTGCCCTGCTCGACCGTGAGGGTGAGGGCCGTCCCGAGCGGGGTGTTCGCCGTGCCGCCCGTGCCGTAGAGGACGACGTTCGAGGGCAGCGACCCCGTCGACGTCACCTTGATGCAGTTCGAGGCGGTCGAGCCGGGCTTGAGGTTCGTGGCCGTGAACAGCGCGGCGTTCGCGTCGTCGTCGGCGAGGGCGACCGTGCCGGCCGTCCAGTTGCTCGTCGGGTTGGTCGTCGTCGCCGAGAACGCCGAGTACGACGCGGCCGAGACGAGCACGCCCGAGACGACGAGGGCGACGGGGACGCCGACGAAGGCGGCGAGACGGGCGGCGCGGGGCGTGGAGATGGGCATGGCGGTGCTTCCTGATCCTGGAACGACGGTGACGGCGAGGCGGCGGGAGCACGGAGCGGTCGGGCGCGACTGGTGAGATCGCGGACGACCGGGCCGCTCGAGGGTGGTTGGCCCTCGACGTCTGCCGGGTGGTTCGGTCACAAAGATAAGTGACGCTCGACCCGGAGGCAAGAGCCTGTCGCGTCAGTGGTCGCGGGCGGCGCGGGCACGCTCCTTGATCGCCGTGATCACCTCGGTCTTGGCGTCGGCATAGTCGTTCATGTCGTCCCAGGGCCGGTCGAGCAGCTCGCGCTTCGTCGACGCGTACAGGTCGCGGTCGGCGGCGTCGGCGCGGAGGTGGTCGCGCAGCAGGAGGTACTCGTCGACCGCCGTCGCCCCGCGCTCGTAGACGTGGACGTGCACGTCGCGCTCGGGCGTCCGCACGAGCCGGTGCCCGGGCTCACGCACCCGCAGCTCGTAGCCCGTCGCGAGCAGCGGGTCGAGGTAGTCCTCTTCGGCCGTGATGTCGGGCACCACCACCACGACGTCGACGATCGGCTTGGCGGCGAGCCCCGGCACCGACGTCGAGCCGATGTGCTCGACCTGGACGTCGCCGCCCGACGGGTCCAGGGCCTCGACGATGCGGCGGCGGTGCGCCTCGAACGCGGCGGGCCAGCGCTCGTCGTAGTCGTGCAAGGTGATGCGCACCGGCTCGGCACCGCCCACGAGGTCGAGGGTCGTGACGTCGGGGCGGCGGGGCGTTCGGTCGGCGGGCATCAGGAGATCTTGCCAGACGCCCGGACAATAGGCTGCCAGGGGTCGGGTGATCGAGAGGACGACGATGGAGTTCCGCTTCGACGGCGACCTGTGGCGGTGGGAGAGCCGGCGCGCCTTCTACACGTTCGTCAGCCTGCCGCCCGAAGTCGAGGACCACGTGCTCATGGTCGCCGGTGACCTGTTGCGCGGCTGGGGGTCGGTCCGCGTGGAGGCGCGGATCGGGTCGTCCACGTTCGCCACGTCGGTCTTCCCCCTCGGCGACGAGGCCGCCTACGCCCTGCCGGTCAAGCGGGCCGTGCGCGACGCCCTGGGCGTCGGGGTGGGCGACACCGTCAGCGTGACGCTGCGCCTGCTCGACTTCTGAGCCGCCTCAGGGCCGGGCGTCCGCGTCGGAGTCGGCCTGCGCCTCCTGCGGGGCCTCGGCCTGCGCTTACACGTTCGCCCGCGGTGCCGCGTCGGCGTCAGCCTCGGCCGCGTGCGCTCGGGCGTACCGCCGCGCCCGGGCGATGCGGAGCAGGGTCCACGGCAAGAACGCGACCAGCACCACGACGAGCAGGACCAGCAGGGGCAGGGCGAACGGGCTGGTGCCCGACAGCAGCCCCTGCACCTGCTGGATGGCGAGTCCGGCGTAGAGCATGACGAGGTACGCCAGCTGGAACGGGAGCGTGACGGCGACCACCTGGGCGTACCGCGCGGCGGCGACCCGCTCGCCGGGATCGAGGTCGACCGCCTTGCCCCGGAGGACCACCCTGCCGACCTTCTGCACGAGTGCGGGGTCGCGGCCCGTGGCCTCCCGCAGGGCCCGGTTGAACGACAGCGTCGTCGTCACGCAGGTGATCGCACCCGCGAAGAACGCCAGCGCCACGGCGAAACCGAGGCCGCTCGGCAGGATGTCCGACAGCCCGTCGACGGTGGTGGAGACCACGACGGCGACCACCAGGCCGACCACGAGCGCCCCGGCGAACACGGCGGCCACCGTCACGACCTTGCGGGTGATCTCGCGCCGGGTGATCGGGACCCAGGTCGGCCTCGGGTCGCGCGACGCGTCGTCCCGTCGCTGCAGCGCCGGCCCGACGACGAGCGCGACGGCGGTCAGGAGGGCGCCGCCTCCGGCGAAGACGACCACGAGCCACCACGGCGACCCGTTCAGCACGGCGTAGGCCACGACGGCCGCGACGCCCGCCACCTCGGCCAGCACGACCCCGACGATCCACCGCCTCAGGAGGCGACGGCGGGCCGGGTCGCCCCCGAAGTCCCAGTACGCGGTGAGCGAGCCGAGCGTCAGCGGCCCGAAGACGAGGGCCACCAAGCCCACCGTGGCGAGGAAGAGGGTCCAGTCGACCCGGGGAGGCGCGGCGAAGACGACCAGGAGCGTCCCTCCCAGCGCGAGCGCGCTCGAGACGAGGACGGAGACGATGAAGGCGGCGATGCGCACGGGTCGGGACCTTTCGGGCGGTCGCGCACGGCTCGGGCACCGATGCTGACGACTCCTCGACAACCTACCGGCTCGCCGGTCCCGAGGTCGGGCCGGTCGCGGGGGCCGCGTCGAGTCGGGCACCCGGGTCTTGACGACGGACCGGGGCAGGGCCACTGTGTGCGTCACCACCTGACGACCGTCCGAAGGAGGACCCGATGGCCATGATCTTCGTCAACCTGCCCGTGACCGACCTCGACCGTGCCAAGACGTTCTACACGGCCCTCGGGTTCACCATCAACCCGCTCTTCACGGACGACAACGCGGCCTGCGTGATCGTCGACGAGGACCACAGCGCGTTCATGATCCTGACCCGCGAGTTCTTCCAGACCTTCACCGACCTGCCCGTCGGCGACCCGACGGCCGCGGCGTCCGTCGCGACCGCCGTGATGCTCGACTCACGCGACGACGTCGACGCGACCGTGACGGCCGGCCTCGGTGCCGGAGGCACGGAGGCCCGCCCGGCCACCGACCACGGCTTCATGTACCAGCGCCAGCTGACCGACCCCGACGGCAACATCCTCGAGTTCGGCTGGATGGACCCTCAGGCCGCCGAACATGGCCCCGAGGCCTACGCCGAGCAGCAGGGCGCCCCCGACCGAGCTGACGCCGCGCCCGGTGCCGGCTCCCGACGATCGAGTGGGCAGGAAACGTCCTTCGATCGCCGGTGAAGCGCGTCTTCCGCCCACTCGACGGGCGCCTCGCGGCTGCGGTCAGCGCGCGAGCGTGTCGCGCGGGTACTCGTCGAAGCGCTCGGCGTAGGCCCCCGCGAAGCGGCCGAAGTTGCCGAACCCCCACCGGCGGGCGACGTCCGACACGCGTGTCTCGGTCGGGGCGGCGGCGAGCAGCTCGTCGTGGGCGCGGTCGAGCCGCACCTGCCGCAGGTAGGCCGCCGGCGACGTGCCGAGGTGCTCCTTCATCGAGGTCTGCAGGGTGCGGGTGTGCATGCCCGACGCGGCGGCGATGTCGGCCGGGGTCAACGGCTCGGCGGCGTGGGCGTGGATGTACTCGACCGCGTGCCGCACCCGGGCGGCCTCCTGCGTGCGCAGGCCGACCGGCACGTCGACGGCGCGCCACGGGAACAGGTCGAGCAGCGACCGGGCCAGGGCCAGCTGCGCCTCGAGCCGCATGATCGGCGAGGCCTGTTCGGCCACGACGGCGGCGGCGCTCGAGCCGACCGTGGCGCGCCAGGCGGCGACGGCCTCGGGGCGGGGCGTGACGGCGTAGTCGAACACGATCCGTTGCGAGGGGCCGCCGTGTCGTTCGGCGGCCGTCTGCTCGAGGAACGCGGTGCCCAGCTGCACCATGCTGTTGCGGCGAGGCGTCGACTCGAACGAGAAGGCCTCCTCCGCCGGCATCAGGAACGGCGTGGCGCCGTCGCTCGTGAAGGTGTGCCCGCGCTGGTGCAGGGTCGTGCGACCGCTGCGGTTCCACGCGACGATGTACTGCCCGGGGAAGGGGATCTCGCCCCGCATGGGCGCCGAGAACGACGAGGTCTGAAGCACGAGCCGGTCGTCGCCCGCGAGCACGTACGAGTACTCGAAGGGGGCGTCGGTCGCCTCGGACTCGAACCGTCGGCCGCGGTAGTGGGTCTCGAGCCGCCTGGTCGCCTCGCGCAGGTCGGTGCCGCCGTCCTGCACGCGCCGGTAGGTCGTCTCGGTGCCGCCCGTCAGGTCGACGGGGGCCGGGGTGACGCCACCGGTCGCGTCGGGCTCTCCGTCGGGCTCGCTGACGTAGAAGCTCGGCATGGTGGTCCTCTCGATCCGTCGTGCGCTGCCGCCATGGTGGAGGACGGCACACGATGAGGACGGTCGCCGGGGCCGGAACGTCACGAAAAAGTCGTGCCGGGGTGCGCGAGCCGTGCGCAGCCCCCGACGACGAGGAGGCGCGGTGCCGTCGCGCCGCGCCTCCTCGTCCCCTGGGTGGTCGCGTCAAACGGCCGTCGCCACCGCGACCTCGTTCGGCGTGACGTCGAGCTCGGTCGACGTCAGCACCTCGCCGGTGGTCAGGTCGACCGCGTGCACGCCGTTCGTGGCCGGCTCGGTGACGTAGCCGACGTCGCCGGCGACGACGATCGCGGGGTGGGCGTCCTGCCAGTCGACCGGCCCCTCCCACGCCTCGATCACGGGCCACGACGCCGTCAGCTCGCCCGTCGCGGGGTCGAGCACGTGCACGGCGCCGTCGGTGCCGATCAGGTAGGCGAGGTCGCTCGGGCCGCGGGCGACGCCCCGGAAGGTGTACTCGACGCCCTCGGGCAGGTCGACGACGTCGAGGGTGTCCGCCTCGGTGTCGATCAGGGTGACGGCGTGCAGCAGGTAGCCCTCGGCGTCGGGGTCGTCCTTGTGGTCGCCGACCACCACCGGGCTGGTCTCGCTGACGTACGCGTTGCCCATGCGCCCGTACGGCTGCGAGGGCGAGTCCAGCTTGGTGATCGTGCCGTCGTGGTAGACCAGCGCGCCGTCCTCGCAGCCGAACACGACGGCCTCGTCGGCCGCGGTGCCCTCGCCATGGACGCCGGGGCACTGGTCGCTCTCGGCCACGACCGCGCCGTCGGCGTCGCGCACCTCGATGCCCGTGCGCCCGTCGGCGTCGCCGACCGTCGTCAGGAACGTGCCGTCCTCGAGCACGACCGAGACGCCGTGGTGCGCCTCGACGCCCTCGACGGTCTCGGTGACGGGCAGCTCGCCGTCGGCCACGGCGGCCGTCAGGTCGGCCGACCGGAACACGGTCGTGTCGCTGGTGCCGTCGGCGTAGAGCACCGTCGTGCCGCCGTGCCGGACGACGTGGCCGGCCGTGTCGGCGTCGAAGACGAGGTCGGTCAGGGCGGGCTCGTCGGCGCTGCCCGCCGCGGTGTCGAGCACCTGGAAGCCGGCGCTCGTGGTCACCAGCACGTGACGACCGTCGCCGGCCGGGTTCAGGCGGGTGAACTCCTCGGACCCGAAGTCGCCGACCGGCTCGAGGGTCTCGCCGTCGAGCACGACGACGCGGCCCTCGGACGAGACGGCGAGGCGGGGGCCTGACGAGGAGGCGCGGGTCGCGTCGGCGCCGTCCGTGGCGTCGGACGCGGTGCCCGGCCCGCCGGTCGAGCAGGCGACGAGGGTCGCGGCGACGCCGAGGGCGAGCAACGTGCCGCCCGTCCGTCGCAGGTGGGGGGTGCGCATGGGTGTTCCTCTTTCTGGTGGACGGGCGCTCAGGGGGAGAGCCCGGTGGCGATGCGCTCGGTGTCGACGCGCATCATGGTCAGGTAGTCGGGGGCGTCGCCGTCGGCCGCGGTGAGCGACTCGGTGAACAGCTCGACGACGTCGACGTGGACGTCCGCCTCGCTCGCCAGGGCCTGCACGAGCCGGTCGGGCGACGACGACTCGGCGAAGACGGTCGGCACGCCCGTCCTCTCGACGGCGTCGACCAGGTCGGCGAGGTCGGACGCCGACGGGGCCGCGAGCGTCGTGCCCCCGGGGATCACGGCACCGACGACGTCGAAGTCGAAACGCTCGGCGAGGTAGCCGAACACGTGGTGGTTCGTCACGAGGGCGCGGCGGTCGGCCGGGATCGCGGCGAAGGCCGTGCTCATCTCGGCGTCGAGCCGGTCGAGGGCGGCGCGGTAGTCGGCCGTCCGGGTGGCGAGGAGGGCGTCGTCAACGCCGTCGACCTCGGCGAGCACCGGCTCGAGCGCGTCGACGACGTCGAGCATTTGTCCGGGGTCCGTCCAGAGGTGCGGGTCGGGCGTGCCGGCCGCGTCTCCCTCTCGGTACTCGAGCACGTCGATCGCGTCTCCCGCGACGAAAGCGGGCGCGCCGGCGTCGACGGCCGCGTCGAGGTGCTGCTGCAGCCCCTCCTCGAGGCCGAGGCCGTTCGAGACGACGAGGTCGGCCGCCCGCATGCGGGCCGCCTGCCGTGCCGAGATCTCGAACGAGTGCGGGTCGGCGTCCGGCGCCATCAGCGTGACCACCTCGGCCTGGTCGCCGACGAGCTCGCCGACGACGTCGCCGAGGATGTTCGTCGACACGACGACGGTGGGGCGGTCGTCGCCCGCGGGTGCGCAGGCGGTGAGGGCCAGGACGGCGGCTGCGGTGAGTCCGGCGAGGAGGGCTCGCGACCGGCTCACCGGCCGGTCTCCGCGACGAAGGCCGGTTCGGTCCCGGTCTCGAAGCTGCGGGCGACGCGCGCGTCGTCGGCGGGGTCGATCTCGTGCAGCATCCCCTCGACCGGGGCCGAGAGGTAGGCCCGCTGCTGGTCGGCGATCAGGGTCGGGGTGCGGCCCGCGGCGAGCGAGTCGGCGACGAGCGGCGCCGTCTCGGCCACGATCGCGCCGGTGCCGCCGTCGAGGACGAGCACCCGGCCGTCCCGGGCGAGGGCGAGGAGGCGCTGGTCGGCGTCGTCCACGGCGGTCACGTGCGCCAGCGGGGTCGGTGCGGGCAGCAGCGTCCAGGCACGGGCCCGGGTGTCGAGCAGCCAGACGCCCTCGGAGCCGGCGAGCGCGGCCACGGTGGGTCGCCCCTCCCGGTTGTCGAAGGCCGTCGCCGGGGCCGCGGTGGCGCCCTGCGGGTAGGGGATGCGCTCGACCACGAGCTCGTCGTCGACGACCGTCGCGAGCCGGGCGCCGTCCGAGCAGCCGACGACGGCGCCGACGCGGGTGGTGATCGTGCCGGCCGCGTCGGGGCAGGTCTCGCGGAGGCCGGTCTCGTCGCCGTCGGCGGTGCGGCCGACCAGCGTGGTCCGGTCGCCGCGGCCCTCGGTGACCAGGGCGAACGATCCGACGGGCACGACCATGCCGTCGCCCGGGTCGCCGTCGAGGCGGAACCGCTCGCGCAGCTCGCCACGCGACAGGGCCTCGGTGTCGAGCAGGACGGCGTCGCCCGAGCCGGCGAAGTGCACGCCGGTCGAGCCCGAGGTCGAGAGGTTCGTCGTCGCGACGGTCGCCGGGCCGTCCCCCTCGACGGTGCCGAGCAGGCGTGGCTCGGCCCGGTAGTAGTGGAAGTGGTCGACGTGGTCCCAGGTCCACGCGCCGCTGTCGACCACCTCGACGCCGTCCCCGGTCTCGGCGAACAGGTACCGGCCGTCGGTCGACACGGCGGTCGGGGCGCCGACCGAGCCGAGCCCGGTGACGGACCCGTCGAGCAGGTCGAGGTGGCCGACGGTGCCCGAGGGGTCGATCGTGGTCAGGCCGAGGCGCGGTTCGGGCAGCTCCTCGGCACCGGCCACGGCGCCGTGGCCGTCGCCGGACCCGCCGGTCGGGGCGTCCGCGGTGGGGCCGGTGCCGGTGCCGTCGGCGGTGGGGCCGGTCGAACAGGCGACGAGCCCGAGGGCGAGCGCGCCGGCCACGCAGGTCGAGAGGAGGGGGGATCGCATGCGGTCCTTCCGGGAGCGGGTGGGTGGGGTGGACGGGTGGGTGCTGCGCCCGCGGGCGGGGCGGGTCAGGCCGTGACGGCGTCGGTCGCCGGGAGGTGCGGGCCGGCTCGTCCGGACCGCCGTCGGCTCACGACGGCTCGGCCGGCCCCCGACAGCCCCGCGAAGGCGACGGCCGTCGCCGCGATCGACGCTCCCGCGGCCGTCGCGGCGTGCCACGAGACGAGCAGCCCCACGGCCACGGCGAGCACCCCCACCCCGGAGGCGAGCGCCATGCGGGCGGGCAGGCGCGTCGTCCAGGGGCCGGCCGCGACCGCCGGTGCGAGCAGCAGGCCGACGACCAGCAACGAGCCGACGGCCTGGTACGAGGCGACGACGGCGAGGGTGACGAGCCCGACGAGGACGGCCTGCGCCGACCGCGGCCCCAGCCCGAGCACGGCGGCCAGGCGGGGGTCGAGTGCGAGGGCCACGAGCGGGCGGTGGAACACGGCGGCCACGACCACGCCGACCACGGTCGCCGCGGCGAGCAGGGCGAGGTCGGTGGCCGAGATCGCGAGCACGTCGCCGAACAGGATCGACGTGGCGTCGGTCGCGAAGCTGCCCGAGTGCGAGACGACGACGACGCCGAGCGCGAGCATCGCGACGAACAACAGGCCGATGCTCGTGTCGTACGACAGCCGCCCGCGGCGCTGCAGGGCGGCGACGCCGAGGCTCATGACGACGGCGCTGACCGCGCCGCCGACCAGGACCGGCGCGCCGAGCACCGTGGCGATCGCGACGCCGGGCAGCAGGCCGTGGGCGAGGGCCTCGCCGAGGAAGGCCATGCCCCGCACGACGACCCAGGTGCCGACGACGCCGCAGAGGACGGCGACGAGGCCGCCGCCGACGAGGGCGCGCTGGACGAAGTCGAACGAGAACGGCTCGAGGACGGCGGGGGAGAGGAAGGGCACGAGACATGACCGTAGCTGAGAATGAGAACGCTTATCAACTAGGGTGGTGGCATGCCGACCGTCACCCGTCCCTCGTCCCTCGCGCGCCTCCGGGGCGTGGGCGTCTCGTACGGCGACCGCGTCGCCCTGGCCGGCGTCGACCTCGACGTGCCCGCGGGTGCCGTCACGGTGGTCGCCGGACCCAACGGCGCCGGCAAGTCGACCCTGCTCGAGGTCGTCGCCGGCGTCCGACCGCCGACGTCGGGGACGCGTGCCGTGACCGCGACGGCCGCCTTCGTGCCGCAGCGCACGTCGGTCTCCGACCGCCTGCCGCTGACCGTGCGGGACGTGGTCTCGGTCGGTGCCTGGGGCCGGGTCGGCCGGTGGCGCCCCCTGGATCGTGGCGCCCGGGCCGCCGTCGACGAGGCGCTCGTCCGTCTGGACGTCGCCGACCTCGCCCGGCGCCCCTTCGCGGCCCTGTCGGGAGGCCAGCGGCAACGGGCGCTCCTCGCCCACGGCCTCGCCCGCGGTGCCCGCCTGCTGCTGCTCGACGAGCCGACGACGGGCCTCGACGCCGCCGGTGCCGCCCGCATCCTGACGACGCTGTTCGACGAGGCGGCCCACGGCACGGCCGTGCTCGTCGTCTCGCACGACCCGACGCTGATCGGTGCCGCGCACCGCGTCGTCCGCCTCGAGGCGGGTCGCGTCGTCGCCGGTCCGGGCGACGGGGGCGACGGGGATGCCGGGCGTCCCGTCGCGGACGAGGACAGCGCCGCCCCGTCGGCCCCGGGCCACCGGGTGCGAGGTGGCGCTGGCGACGAGGAGGCGCGGTGCGGCACAGTGGCGTCGTGACCGACCGCAGACCCGCGCCCGAGCCCCTCCCGTCCGACGGCCCGTCGTCGTCGGCCCCGTCCGCCGACCCGTCGTCGTCGGCCCCGTCCGCCGACCCGTCGTCGTCGGCCCCGTCCGCCGACGTCCTGCACCTGACGGCCTTCGCCGTCGGCCCCGGAGGCGGCAACCCCGCCGGCGTGGTGCTCGACGCGTCGGCCCTGACGGCCGTCGACATGCTGCGGGTCGCGGCCGAGGTGGGCCACGCCGAGACGGCCTTCGTGGTCGACGCGTCCGTCGCCGGCGACGACCGGCGCGTGGCCGTGCGCTACTTCTCACCCGGGGCCGAGGTGCCGTTCTGCGGGCACGCGACGATCGCGACCGCGGTCGCCCTGGCCGAGCGACGAGGGGTCGGGGCGTTCACGCTCGACACCGCGGTCGGGCCGGTCGTCATCGAGACGGCGCGGGGTGACGGTTCCGGAGACGTTGTGCGGGGCCCGGTGACGGCGTCGTTCACGAGCGTCGAGCCGGTCGTGCGCGACCTCGACCCGGCCGTCACCGACCGCCTGCTGGCGCTCCTCGGTCTCGGGCGCACCGACCTCGACGACCGACGTCCCCTGCGGGAGTCGTTCGCCGGCAACCGTCACCCCGTGGTGGCGGTCCGCGAGCAGCGGGTCTTCGACGGCTTCGGCTTCGACCCGGCCGCCCTCCGGGCCCTGATGGACGAGCAGGGCTGGGCCGGCACGGTCACGGTGTTCTGCGACCAGGGCGTCGACGAGTCCGGTGCGACCGTGGTCGAGGCGCGCAACCTCTTCCCGGTCGGCTCGATCACCGAGGACCCTGCCACGGGCTCGGCGGCCGCGTCGCTGGGCGGGTACCTCCGCGCGCTCGACCTGATCGCGCCTCCTGCCCGGGTCGTGGTGCGGCAGGGCCGGCACGTGGGTCGGCCGAGCCTGCTCGTGGTCGACGTGCCCGTCACCGGCGGCATCACCGTGACGGGCACGGCGACGCCCCTGCCCGACGCGCCGGCCCGCTGAGCGGCTGAGCCGTCCTGCCGGGCCGTCGCTCAGGCGCCGCACGACGATGAACCCCGTTTCGAACGACGAACCCGGATGTTTCCGGGTGCATCGTTCGAAACGGGGTTCGAGGCGCGTCGCGGGTCAGTCGCGGGTGAGTCGACGACGGCGCACGACCAGGGTCGCCGCCCCCGCCAGCACGAACAGGAGGGCCGCAGCCGCCGCCCACCGGGCGTCGGACCCGGTGAAGGCGAGTTGCCCGTCCACCCCGGCGGGGCCCGAGCCCTGCCCGACGGGCGTCACGCCGGTGCCGGGGTCGGCCGGCGACCCGGGGACGCCGGGCTCGATCGGCGTCCCGGGGGCACCGGGCGTGCCCGGGTCGCCGGGCGTCCCGGGGTCGCCGGGCGTGCCGGGCTCGGCCGCGACGCCGGGGAAGGTCCCGGCGCGCAGCGAGAACCCGTCGGTGTCGTTGTCGTCCGCGTAGAAGGTCTGGCGGGACCCGTCGACGCTCGTCGCCGCCGGGGCGATGGCGAAGCCCTCGTTGGCGAGCCCCCGGTCGGCGTTCGCCGGGGCGTCGTAGACGACGTCCTCGGCGAAGGCGCCCGCCTCGTCGACCGAGAACAGCGCGGTGCGACCCGAGCAGGCCTCGTCGCAGACGACCCAGAGCGCGTCGAGGTCGGCGTCGAACTGCAGGTCGGCGACCAGGGCGAACGACGTGGCGATCGTGGCCACCCGCTCGAACGACCCGTCGGCCATCAGGGCGTAGGCGTAGACGCTCGCGGTGCCCTCGACGCCGACGAAGAACAGCCCGTCGCCGTGGCCGGCGTAGGTGGCCGGGTCGTAGGAGGCGCCGGTCGCCTCGTCGACGAAGCCCGCTTCGGTCAGCCACGCGTCGGGCACCCAGGTGATGCCCTCGAGGCCCGCGTTCGCTCCCAGTCCGGGGAAGTCCGCCGCGAGGTTCCACTCGTCCGTCGCGACGAGGGTCGTGGCCGATCCGGCCGAGGTCACGTCGTAGCGCAGCACCGAGGGGCGGCTGACCGAGCCGGAGGCGTTGTTGCGCTCGGTCGAGACGTAGACACCGCCCGCCGACGAGTCGCCGGCCACGGTGACGCCCTCGGCGTCGACCACGTCGGACGCGACGCCGCTCGGGTAGAGCAGCCTCTTGCCCGCGGCCCAGCCGTCGGTCGTCTGCGGCATCCAGCCGCCCGCGCCGTCGGACACCACGCGGTAGAGCAGGCCGTCGCCGTTCTGCACGGCCCAGAGCGTGCCGGGGGTCGCGGTGCCGGTCGGCTCGTAGTCGAGGCCGCTGAGGTCGCCGGTGAAGGTGCCCTCGTCGTCCAGGGGGACCTCGTCGGGTCCACCGGGCCAGGCCGACGGCACGGTCACGCCTGCGAAGGTGTTCGTCGTGCCCTTGGTGGGGGCCGACGTGACGGCGAAGTCGCCCGTGCCGTCGGGGCCGCGGCCGTAGGTGGTGGCGGCGTGCGTCGTCCACGAGTACTCGTCCGCGACGGTCGAACCGTCGGCTGCCGTCGTGCCGTCCGGCAGCAGCAGGCGCACCGAGTCGGCGCCGCCCAGCCCGAAGTCGAAGCCGGCCGTGGTCGGGGTGGCCTCGTCGAGCACGACGAACCCGCCGGGCGCGACGACCGTGCCGGCCGGGATCACGTAGCGGTGCGTCGGGTCGGAGTCGGTCAGCACGTAGCCGCCGAGGTCGACCGACGTGGTGCCCACGGTGGTGAGCTCGACCCAGTCGCCGGGCGCGCCTCCCTGGCTCTCGACCTCGTTGACGCGCACGGGCGACGAGCAGTCGTTCGCCGCGCCCTTCGTCGAGGCGGTCGTCGTCGTGAGGTCACCGGTGCCGTCGGGGCAGCGGCCGTAGCTGACGGTGCTGTGGACGCTCCAGGCGTACGAGGCGACGAGCGTGCCGGCGGTGTCGAACAGGCGTGCCGAGTCGGGCTGGCCGAGCCCGAAGTCGAAGCCGACCGGGTTCGAGCCCGAGGCCTGGTCGATCACGAAGAACGCGCCGGGGTCGACAATCGAGCCCGCGGGCAGGGTGAAGGGGGTGCGGACGTCGTCCTCGTCACGGAACGTGTAGCCCGACACGTCGACGGGAGCGGTGCCGACGTTGGTCAGCTCGACCCAGTCGGTGTCGTCGCCGTTCGACTCGACCTCGTTGACCACCACGTCGGTGGTGGCGGGCTCGGCGGGGACGGGGTCGGGGTCGGTCGGCGTGGTGGGGTCGGTCGGGGCCGGCGCCGTGACGCACGAGTTGGCGACACCCCGGGTGCCCGCCGCGGTGGTCGTGAACTCGCCCGTGCCGTCGGCGCACCGGCCGTAGGTCGTCGTCGGGAACTGCGTCCAGGCGTACGAGTCGAGCAGGGTGGCACCGTCGGCGGCGTACAGCCGGACGGCGTCGTCGCGTCCGAGCCCGTAGGCGGCGGTGCCCCACACGGCGTCGTCGGCCACGTCGACGACGAGCCGCTCGCCCGCGGCCAGGACGGTGCCGGCGGGCAGGGCCAGCGTGCGGGTGTCGTTGCTGTCACGCAGCACGAAGCCCGACACGTCGGTCGAGGCCTGGCCGGTGTTGAGCAGCTCGACCCAGTCGTCGGTCGTGTCGATCTCGTTGACGACGACGTCGGCGTCGGCCGCGAGGGCGGGCAGGGCGCTCGTGGCCACGAGCCCGGCGGCGGCGATCGAGCCGGCCAGGGTCAGGGCGCCGAGGCGGAGCAGGGGCGTGCGCATGCGGGGGTCCGTTTCGTCGGGTGTGGACCGAACCATCTCGGACGGAGGCGACGTGCAGGTGAACGAGCCGTGAACGGGGTTCGCCGTCAGGGCGGGCGCCCCGCCTCGAACCCCGTCCACGAAGACGAACCACGGAAGAACGGGGTTCCTCTTCGCGAACGGGGTTCGGCGGGCCCGCGCCGACCCGCGCCGACCCGCGCTTGCCCACGCGACCCGCGCCGACCCGCGCCGACCCGGACCGGCCCGGCGGGACTAGCGTCACGGGCATGGCATCCGAGGCGACGACCCTGCGGGTGGGCGACCGCGACGTCCGCATCAGCAGTCCGTCGCGCGTGCTCTGGCCCGACCTCGGCGTGACGAAGCTCGACCTGGCCCGGTACCTGGTCGAGGTCGGCGGACCGTTCGTCGCGGCCAACGGCGACCGGCCGATCTCGCTGCAGCGCTTCGGTGGCGACGTCGACGGCGACCAGTACTTCTCGAAGAACCCGCCGCGCGGCACCCCCGACTACGTCCGGGCCGTCGACGTCACCTACCCGAGCGGCCGGGTGCACCCCCAGCTCGTGATCGACGAGCCCGCCGCGGCCGTCTGGGCGGCCCAGATGAACACCCTGGTCTTCCACCCCTGGGCGAGCCGCGCCGAGCAGCCCGACCTGCCCGACCAGCTGCGCGTCGACCTCGACCCGCAGCCGGGCACGAGCTTCGCCGACGCCGTGACCGCGGCGCTCGACCTGCGGGCTGTGCTCGACGAGGCGGGGCTGACCGCGTTCGTCAAGACCAGCGGCAACCGGGGCCTGCACGTCTTCGCCCCGATCGAACCGACGCACGAGTTCCTCGAGGTGCGGCACGCCGTGATCGCCGCCGCCCGTGAGCTCGAGCGTCGCACGCCCGACCGCGTCACCACCGCCTGGTGGAAGGAGGAGCGCGGCGACCGCCTCTTCGTCGACTACAACCAGGCCAACCGCGACAGGACCATGGCGGGTGCCTGGTCTCCTCGGGCGCTGCCCCGCGCCTCCGTGTCGTTGCCGGTCTCGTGGGACGACCTGCCCGGCGTCGACCCCGCCGAGCACACCGTGCTGACCGTGCCCGAGCGGCTGCAGACGCACGGCGACCCGTGGGCGTCGATGCACGAGTCGCCCGGGCGCATCGACACGTTGCTCGCCTGGTGGGAGCGCGACGTCGCCGACGGCCTCGGCGAACTGCCCTTCCCCCCGGACTTCCCGAAGATGCCGGGTGAGCCGCCGCGCGTCCAGCCCAGCCGCGCGCGGAAGCCCGCCGCCGACTGACCCGCGCCGCGCGGCACCGCCTTTCGTGCATCACACCTCGCCTAGACGCGGTGCGGTGCACGAGACCCGGTGCGGTGGCACCGAGGAGGCGCGGGTCGCCTAGGCGAGCACCTCACCCAGGTCGTACGCCGCGGGCACCTCGAGCTGGTCGTAGCCGCACGAGCGGGCCTCGCGGTCGTCGCGCCACCGTTCGACCTGGACGGTGTGGCGGAAGCGCGTGCCCTCCATCTGGTCGTAGCGCACCTCGACCACGCGCTCGGGGCGGAGGGGCACGAACGACACGTCCTTGCCCGACGAGAAGCGGCTGCGCTCGGTCTCGGCGTGCCGCACCTCGCCGTCCTCGTCGCGGTCGACGTACGGCGCCAGCTCGTCGACGAGCTCGAGGCGACGGGCGTCCGAGAACGCGGACGCGCCTCCCACGCCGTGCAGCTCGCCCTCGTCGTCGTACAGGCCGAGCAACAGCGACCCCACCCCCGAACCGCTCTTGTGGACGCGGTAGCCGAGCACCACCACGTCGGCGGTCCGGTGGTGCTTGACCTTCAGCATCGTCCGCTTCCCCGGGGCGTAGGAGGCGCGGGTCGGCTTCGCCACGACCCCGTCGAGCCCGGCGCCCTCGAACTCGGTCAGCCACCGACGGGCCGTCGTGACGTCGTCGGTCGCCTGCGTGACGTGGAGGGGGTGACCCGCGCCTGCCACGGTCTCGAGCAGCAGCGCGCGACGCTCGGCGAAGGGGGAGTCGAGCAGGTCGCGGTCGCCCAGGGCGAGCAGGTCGAAGGCGACGAACGTCGCCGGGGTCTCGACGCTGAGCGTGGCGACGCGCGAGGCCGCGGGGTGGATGCGCTGGCCGAGGGCCTCCCAGTCGAGCCGCTCGTGGCCCGGCTCGCCGGTGCGGACGACGATCTCGCCGTCGAGGACGCAGGGCCCGGGCAGCACGCGCGCCAGGGCCTCGACGAGTTCGGGGAAGTACCGCGTGAGCATCTTCGACCCGCGGCTGCCGATCTCGACGGTCAGCCGGGCGTCGCCCGGGGCGTCGGCCTCGGCGTCGCCCGCGGAGTCGGCCTCGGCCCGCGTGGCGTAGACGATGCCGCGGAACCCGTCCCACTTCGGTTCGTAGCTCAGCCCGCCCTCGACGGAGTCGGGCTCGGGCACCTCGGCCACGGCCTTGGCGAGCATCGGGACGATCGGTTCGGCGGCGGTCGGGATCATGTGCCGAGTCTGCTCCCGGCGGGCGGACGCGCGGCCGGACCCCGCGGACCCCGCGGAGCGCCGAGACCCCGGGAAGTCGCCGAGACCCGCGTGCGCGCGCGGGGGTCTCGGCGACGTCCTGGGGTGTCGGCGGTCGACGGGAACGTGCTCGACCGGGTTGGATGGGCTGGTGCGTGTCTCCGTGGTCGTCCCCGTCCGAGACGACGGAGCCCTGCTCGACGCGTGCCTCCGGTCGCTCGCCCGGCAGACCCGCGTGCCCGACGAGGTGATCGTGGTCGACAACGGCAGCACCGACGACACGGTCGAGGTGGCCCTGCGGCACGGTGCCCGCGTGGTCACCGAGCCCCAGGTGGGCATCGCCGCCGCGGCGAGCACCGGCTACGACACGGCCGCGGGCGTCGGCCCCGACGGGCGCCCCGCGGCCTCCCCGACCCCGCACCCGCCCGCCGACCTCATCGGCCGGGTCGACGCCGACAGCGTCCTGCCCCGCACCTGGGTCGCCGACCTGGTGGGCACCCTCGCCGACGACGCCGACGTGCTCGCCGTCAGCACGAACGCCCGCTTCTACGACGCGCCGGTCGGGGTCGAGCGCCTGCTCTCGGCCCTGTACGTCGGTGCGTACCACCTCGTGATCGGGGCCGCCCTGGCGCACTGGCCGCTGTTCGGCTCG
This sequence comes from Frigoribacterium sp. PvP054, assembly GCF_040547465.1. Classification (NCBI taxonomy): domain Bacteria; kingdom Bacillati; phylum Actinomycetota; class Actinomycetes; order Micrococcales; family Microbacteriaceae; genus Frigoribacterium; species Frigoribacterium sp. PvP054. The sequence continues at coordinate 23,084 of NZ_JBEPPU010000016.1, read as the reverse complement.
ACGATGATGATGCGTCGCACCGCCTGGCTCGACGTGCGCGACGAGGTGCACCGGCACGAGACCCTGCTGCACGACGACATGGACCTCGCCCTGCACCTCGGCGACCGCCAGCTCGCCGGCCGCGGGCGCATCGCCTACCGCCGCGACGTCGTCACGGGCATCTCGGCCCGGCCGCTCGACCCGGGCAACGCGCCGTGGTTGCGCACCTACCGGGCGCTGCACTCGTTCACGGTGCACGGCACCGACGGCCTGCCCTGGTCGCGCTGGCTGCGGGCCGACCCGGCCGGCCTGTTCACGCGCCTCGGCTGGGCACCGTCACCGGTGGTGGACGCGCGGGCGGCCGTGTCCGACGGCGTCGGGCCCGACGCCGACCGCGCCACCGTCGACGCCGGACGAGGAGGCGCGCGCGACACGCCCGCGGACGTCGCCCCCCACGACGAACGGCATCGCCAGCCCGGCCAGGAGCGACCCGAGGCCGCCCGCGGCGAGGTCGCCGATCGTGTCGTCGTAGCCCACGAAGATCGCGGAGTCGACGAGGGTGTGGCCCGCCCACTCGCCCATCTCCCACAGGGTGCCCGCGGCGAGGCCGAAGGCGACCGTCAGCACGACTGAGCCGACGCGGGCGGAGCGCCCCGCGCCTCCTCGTCCGGCGTCGTTCGGCGAGACCACCCAGCCGGCACGCCGGGCGAGCACGACGACGACCGCGGCCAGCAGGCCGTTGAGCACGAAGTGCACCACGGTGTCGTAGCCGGCGACGCGGGTGTAGAGCTCGAAGACGCTGCTCCAGGCGGCCCCGAGGACGGCGACGCCGACCATCAGGTCGACCGAGGCGCGCAGGCCCAGCATGCGGGGCACGAGGGTGCCGAGCAGCGCCAGCATGAGCACTGCGATCTCGACCACGCCCCACCCGACGCCGACCACGACGACGCTCAGGGCGGCGACCACCCGGACGGCGTCGGCGACGTACTCGAGCGTGCCGTGCGGGCGGCGGAGGAAGGCCTCGGCGACGGTGGGCATCTCAGGCCTCCTGGGGGCGGTGCTCGGACGGGGTCTGCCCGGACTGGGTCTGCTGGGACGGCCATTGCACGACGGCGTGCACGGGGTCGTGGTCGGAGGGGGCGACGCCGCCGGGGCGGAGGGCTCCGACGCCCGCCCGGTCGACGTGGGCCGCGCCGTCGACGAGCAGCCAGTCGAGGCGACGGCCGCCGACGCGCGGCGGCCCGTAGTCCGAGTACGAGCCCCAGCCCGGGTCGAGGCGTTCGTCGGCGACCTCGCGGCTGTCGACGAGTCGTCCGCGGGTCAGCTCGCGGTGCGCGGGCGAGCCGACGACGGCGTTGAAGTCGCCCATCACCGCGACGGGACCCTCGAGGGCGTCGGTGAAGGTGCGCAGCTGCACGGCCGAGTGCCGCCGCGACCGGGCCGAGAGGTGGTCGAAGTGGGTCACGACGACGTGCAGCCGGGCACCGGTCGCCCGGTCCTCGAGCTCGGCGTGGACGGCCGTGCGGGGGATCATGTTGCCGTAGGTGTGCGAGCCCGGCACGCGGGGCGTCGCTGACAGCCAGAACGACTCGTGCCGCACGATGGTGAGGCGGGTCGTGTCGACGTGCAGTTCGACGCGCTCGCCGCCACGGTCGCGGTCGCGCCCGGTCCCCACCGAGGCGTACCGCTCGCCGAGTGCCTCCGAGAGCTGCGCCGACTGGTCGGGCAGCGCCTCCTGGATGCCGAGCACCGCCGGGGCCTCGGCCTCGAGCAGGAGGCGCAGGGCCGGCAGCCGGGACGCCCAGCGGTCCGCCCGCGCGTGCCTCGTCGAGAGCACCTGGGGCATGCGACGACGGATGTTGTAGGTCATCAGGTGCAGGTCGGGGGCGTCGACCGGGCCGACCGTCGGGGCGACCCGGACGCCGTCCGCATCGGAGGTGGCGGAGGAGGGGGCGGTCGGGTCGGTCGGGGGCGTCATGACACGGGCGACGGTAGGCCGTCCTCGGGTGACGCGCCCGGTCGGCGGGACCGGACGCCCTCGTTCCTCGGGCCCCCGGGGTCGACACCGGGGCTAGTTAGTGTATACACTAATGGTCCGTCTCGACGAGGAGAACCCATGCCCGACACGTCCCTGCCCGAGTCCGTCGACGTCGTCGTGGTGGGTGGTGGCAACGCCGGTTTCACGGCGGCCCACGCCGCCGCCTCGCGGGGCCGGAGCGTGCTGCTCCTCGAACGGGGCGGCGAAGCCGAGTCGGGCGGCAACAGCTACTACACCGCCGGGGCGACCCGCATCGCGCACGACGGACTCGCCGACCTGGTCGACATCGTCGAGCCCGACGACCGGCACGACGTCACCGAGGTGCCGCCGTACCCCGCCGCCGAGTACGCGGCCGACCTCCGGAAGGTCACCTCGGGCCGCAACGACCCCGACCTGACGGCCGTGCTCGTCGACGAGTCGCGCGACGCCGTCGCCTGGCTGCACGACCTGGGCCTCCGCTACCGCCTCATGTACGAGCGCCAGGCCTACGAGCGCGACGGCGGCGGCTACCTGTTCTGGGGCGGGCTCCACCTCGGCAACGTCGACGGGGGCAAGGGGCTGATCGCCGACCACCGCGCGGTCGCCGACCGGCTCGGCTACCGGGTCGCCTACGGGGTCCGCGTCACCGGGTTCGTCACGTCGCCCGACGGAGGCGCGGCGGAGGTCGGTGACGCGGCGGCGGGAGGCGCGGCGCCGGTGTCGGTCACGGGCGTGACCTGCGTCGACGCCGAGGGTCGCGAGCACGAGGTGCGGGCCGAGTCGGTGGTCGTCGCGTCGGGCGGGTTCGAGTCGAGTCCCGAGCTGCGGGAGCGCCACCTCGGCCCGGGTTGGGGCTCGGCCGTCGTGCGCGGCACGCCCCTCAACACGGGCGAGCTCATCGAGGCCGCCCTCGACCTCGGGGCCGCCCGTGGCGGTGACTGGACCACCGCGCACAGCGTGCAGTGGGACGCCTTCCACCCCGACAACGAGGGCAACCGCGAGCTGACCAACCGCTTCACCCGCCAGAGCTACCCGCTCGGGGTCATCGTGAACCGTGAGGGCCGGCGCTTCGTGGACGAGGGCGAGGACTTCCGCAACTACACGTACGCCAAGTTCGGCGGGCGCATCCTCGGACAACCCGGCGGCATCGCCTACCAGGTCTTCGACGCCACGCTGCGTCCGATGCTGCGCACCGAGGAGTACGACATGCCCGGCATCAGCGTCGTGCAGGCCGACACGCTCGAGCAGCTCGCCGCCTCGCTCGACGTCGACGCGGACGCGTTCGTCGCGACGATCCGCGAGTACAACGCCTCGATCGACCTCTCGGTGCCGTGGGACCCGACCGTCAAGGACGGCCGGCGGGCCGACGTCACGCCCCTGAAGAGCAACTGGGCGACGCCCCTCGAGACGGGTCCGTTCTTCGCCTACCCTGTGACCTGTGGCATCACCTTCACCTTCGGCGGACTGGCGGGCGACGTCGACGGCCGGGTGCGGCGCGACGACGGGTCGACCGTGCCGGGGCTCTTCGCCGTCGGCGAGGCGCTCGGCGGGCTCTTCTCCGGCAACTACCCCGGGGGTTCCGGCCTGGCGGCAGGGGCGGTGTTCGGCCGGCGGGCCGGCCTGGCCGCCTAGCCGGTGAGGTCGACCGGCGCCGCGGGTGCGGCCGCGGCCGACGACGTGCGCGGCGACGGGGCCGAGCGGCCCATGCGACACGACGGCGACTCGATCCACGACGAGTTGCGCGCCCAGATCCTCTCGGGCGCCATCCCGCCCGGTGCCGCGTTGCGCGAGGTCGTGCTGGCCGAGCGCTTCGGCGTCTCGCGCACGCCCGTGCGGGCGGCGCTCGGGCGACTCGAGCACGAACGCCTGCTCGAGCGCGGTGCCCGGGGCCTCTTCGTCAAGCGCGTGGACGCGCGAGAGGTCGTGCAGGTCTACGACGTGCGCATCATGCTCGAGGCCGAGGTGGCGTCGCAGGCTGCCACCACCCGCGACGACCACGACCTCGAGCGGCTCGACGGGCTCGTGGCCCGCGACCGCGCTCTCGTCGAGCCCTCCGACCGCCTGCGCATGACGACGAACCTCGAGTTCCACGCGGCGCTGTGGGACGCCGCGCACAACCCCGTGCTGCTCGACCTGCTCGAACGGCTGTCGGTCCACCTGATCCACACCCCGAGCTCGACCCTGTCGGTGGGCGACCGCTGGGTCGAGGCCCTCGACGAGCACGCCCTGATCGTGGCGGCGATCCGCGAGCGTGACGCCGTGCGCGCCGGTGCTGTCGCCCGGCGGCACATGCAGCGCGCCCGCGAGATCCGGCTCGACCTGTTGCGCCTCGAGGTCGACGCCGAACTGGGCTGACCCGCCCGGCCGAGCGTGCCTCCTCGTTGACGTCGGGGGCTCGTCACTGTATACAGAGTGTGACGAAGACGTCGACGATCGATCAGGAGCAACGGTGCCCGAAGACGAACGTGCCCCCGGCGGGGGCCTCCGAGACCGCATCGGCCTGGGGGTGGTCGTCGCCCTCGCGATCGCCGTCGTGGTCGCCCTCGTGACGACCAACCTGGCCCGCAGCGCCAGCCCGGCGACCGCCATCCAGGCTGCCCTGGGCGGCCAGCAGCTGCGCATCATGGCGCCGGCCAACCCCGGCGGCGGCTGGGACCAGACGGCGCGCGCCATGCAGTCGTCGCTCGCCGACGTGATCGGTCGCAGCGAGGTCTACAACGTCGGAGGCGCGGGCGGCACCCCGGGCCTCGCCCAGTTCGTCCAGCACCGCGGCGACGCGAGCCAGCTGATGGCCACCGGCGCGATCATGATCGGCGCCGTCATCACGAACGAGTCGCCCTACTCGTTGCAGGACGTCACGATGCTGGCCCGGTTGAGCACCGAGTACCTCGTGCTCGTCGTGCCGGCCGACTCCGAGATCGAGTCCCTCGACCAGTTCGCCCAGCTCATGCGCGACGACGTCGGCGCCCAGTCCATCTCGGGCGGCTCGGCGGGCGGGGTCGAGCAGATCCTCGCCGGCCTCTTCGCGCAGGCGGCCGGTGCCGACCCGGCCGAGGTCTCGTACGTCGCCCACTCGGGTGGCGGCGAGGCGCTCACGACCCTCCTCTCGGGTCGGTCGACCGCCGGCATCTCGGGCATCAGCGAGATCGCGCCCTACATCGCCGACGGCTCGGTGCGGGCGCTCGCGGTGTCGAGCCCCGAGCGGGTCGAGAACCTGCCCGACGTGGCGACCTTCCACGAGCAGGGCCTCGACGTCGAGCTGCAGAACTGGCGCGGCGTCGCCGCGCCCCCCGGCATCAGCGAAGAAGACGAGGAGGCGCTGGTCACCATGCTCACCGAGATGCACGACACCGAGGCCTGGGGCGACATCGTCCAGACCCGCGGCTGGGGCGACGAGTTCCTGACCGGCCCCGAGTTCGACGAGTTCGTCGCCGCGCAAGAGGAGACCATCGGCACGGTCCTCGACGACATCGGGCTGGGAGGCGACCGATGAGCGCCCGCCGGCGCGAGAAGCCGGGGCCGCCCGGCCTCGACACCACCGAGGTGCGGACGGTCCGCGACCGCCGCGCCGCGCCTCCGTCGTCCGTCGCCGCGCGGGCCGTCGACCACCCGGCGGTGGTCAGCGGCGCCGTCACGGCCGTCGTGGGCCTGCTGCTCGTCGTGGCCGCGGTCGTCGTGCTGAGCGACGCCGCGTCGCTGCGCCCGACGAGCGAGCCCCTCGGGCCCGCGGCCTTCCCGACCATCATCGGGGTGCTGCTCGCACTGGTGGGTGCCGCGCTCGTCGTCGTGAACCTGCGGTTCGTCCTGGTCGTCGTGCGTCGCGGCGTCGGCCCGGTCAGCCCGCGCCTCTGGAGCGTGCTCGGCCTCTTGGCCGGCATCGTCGTCTACGGGCTGCTGCTGCCCTTCGTCGGCTTCACCGTCGTCTCGGTCGCCCTGTTCGTCGCCGGGGCCCTCGTGCTCGGCTCGCCGCGCCCGTGGTGGCGGCTGGCGCTCTACGGGCTCGTGCTCGCCGGCGTCATCGTCCTGTTGTTCGACCGCGTGATCGGCCTGGCGCTGCCGGCCGGACCCTGGGGGTTCTAGACCATGGACCAGTTGAACCTGCTGATGCAGGGCTTCGAGGCGGCGCTGACGCCCGAGAACCTGCTCTGGGCGCTGCTCGGCGTCACCATCGGCACCGCGGTGGGCGTGCTGCCCGGCATCGGGCCGGCCCTGACGGTCGCCCTGCTGCTGCCCATCACGTTCCGCCTCGACCCGGCGGCGGCGCTCATCCTGTTCGCCGGCATCTACTACGGCGGCATGTACGGCGGGTCGACGACGTCGATCCTGTTGAACACCCCGGGGGAGTCCGCCTCGATCGTCTCGGCCATCGAGGGCAACAAGATGGCCAAGGCCGGTCGCGCCGCGTCGGCCCTCGCCACCGCGGCACTCGGCTCCTTCGTCGCCGGCACGGTCGGCACGATCGCCATCACGTTCGTCGCCCCCTGGGTGGCCGACTTCGCCGTCCAGCTCGGGCCGCCCGAGTACGTCGCCCTCATGGTGATCGCGTTCGTGACCGTGTCCGCGCTGCTCGGCCCGAGCCTGTTGAAGGGCGCCGCCAGCCTGCTGATCGGCCTCACCATCGGACTCGTCGGCATCGACGCGCAGTCCGGCCAGGCCCGGCTCGCCTTCGGCAACGGCGGCCTCTTCGACGGCATCGACGTCGTGCTCGTGGTCGTCGGCCTGTTCGCCATCAGCGAGGCGCTCGGGCACGTCCTCGCGAAGACCGGCCGCACGACCGTCCAGCCGGTCAAGGGGCGGGCGCTGTTGACCCGCGACGAGTTCAAGCGCTCGTGGCCCGCGTGGCTGCGCGGCACGGCCCTCGGGTTCCCGATCGGGTCGCTGCCGGCCGGAGGGGCCGAGATCCCGACCTTCCTGTCGTACGCGACCGAGAAGCGGCTCTCGAAGCACAAGGACGAGTTCGGCCACGGCGCCATCGAGGGCGTGGCCGGGCCCGAGGCCGCGAACAACGCCGCCGCGGCGGGCGTGCTCGTGCCCTTGCTGACCATCGGGCTGCCGACCTCGGCCACGGCCGCGGTCATCCTCACGGCGTTCCAGTCGTACGGCCTGCAGCCCGGGCCGACCCTGTTCGCCGAGTCCGGCGACCTCGTCTGGGCCCTCATCGCGTCGCTCTACATCGGCAACGTCATGCTGCTCGTGCTCAACCTGCCGCTGGTCAAGGTGTGGGCCCGGGTGCTGACCATCCCGGCGTGGGCCATCTACGCCGCGGTCGTCGTGTTCGCCTGCCTGGGCGCCTACTCGGCGGGCGGGTCGACCACCGACCTCTTCCTGCTGGCGGGCATCGGTGCGCTCGGCCTGCTGCTGCGCATCGCGGACATCCCCGTCGCGCCCGCCGTCGTGGGGCTCATCCTCGGGCCGCTGCTCGAGCAGCAGCTGCGTCGGGCGATGATCCTGTCCGAGGGCGACCCGGGCATCCTCGTGTCGAGCCCGCTGACCGTCGGGCTCTGGATCGCCATCGCCGTCGTCCTCGTGGTGCCGGGGGCCCTGTCGCTCGGCCGTCGTCGTCGGCGCATCCTCGCCGAGCGCGTCGAGACCGGCGCCGTGCGCACGGTCGACGACCGCGAGACGGCCGGCCGGCGGTGAACCCGGGAGGCGCGGGTCGGCCACCGTCCGCGCCTCCCGACCCGCGCCTCCCGCGCCTCGGCGTCGCAGGCGTCACTCGCGTCGTCGGGCGACGGCCGTCGCCGATGTCCGTTCGGTGTCGATTCGCGTCGATCTTTTGTCAACGGTCGACATAAGTGGCAGAGTTGACGCGAGCCACCCGCCGTCACCACGACAAAGGAGTCCCCCCATGACCTCGTCACCCTCCGTGCAGCTCTACACGGTCCGAGATGCCGTCTCGGCCGACCTGCAGGGCGCCGTCGCCCGCATCGCCGAGATCGGCTTCACCAAGGTCGAGCCGTACTCGTTCGTCGAGCGCGCCGACGAGTTCGAGAAGGCCTTCGCCGACTCGGGCGTCACCGCACCCTCGGGCCACGCGCCGGTCATCGACTCCGACGAGCCCGAGCGGGCCTTCGCCGCCGCGGTCCAGCTCGGCATCGGCACCGTCATCGACCCCTTCATCCCGAGCGACCGCTGGCAGACCGCCGACGACGCCCGGGCGATCGCCGACCGCGTCAACGAATTGCAGGTGCTCGCCGCGGCGTCGGGCCTGCGCTTCGGGTACCACAACCACCAGTGGGAGTTCGCGAACCAGGTCGACGGCCGGCCCGTCTACGACTTCTTCCTCGAGCGCCTGAACGACGACGTCGTCCTCGAGATCGACACGTTCTGGTCGACCGTCGGCGGCATGGACACCCCGGCGCTGCTGCGCTCGCTGGGTGACCGCGTGCAGTTCCTGCACGTCAAGGACGGCAAGATCTCGGGCGACATCGCCACGGCCCTGCCGAGCAGCGAGAGCGCCCTCGAGGTGCCCGACGCGCTCGCCGCCGCCTTCAAGAACCAGACCCCGGCCGGCCAGGGCGACGTCGACGTGGCGGCCGTGCTCGCCGCGGCGCCGCACGCGCTTCGCGTCGTCGAGTTCGACGACTACGCGGCGGACGTCTTCGACGGCGTCGCCGAGTCGTTCGCCTGGCTGCAGGAGAACGACAAGTGAGCGGCCTCGACACCGCGGCCCCCCGCACGGGTCGCGTCGGCGTCGGCGTGATCGGCGCGGGTGTCATCAGCGGCACCTACCTCGAGAACATGACGCGGTTCGCCGACCTCGAGGTGCTGTTCGTCGCCGACCTCGACCTCGACCGCGCCAAGGCGCAGGCCGAGACGTACGGCGTCCCGGGTCACGGCACGGTCGACGAGCTGCTCGCGATCGACGAGATCGAGATCGTCGTCAACCTGACGATCCCGGCCGTGCACGCCGAGGTCGGGCGGCGGATCGTCGCCGCGGGCAAGAACGTCTGGAGCGAGAAGCCGCTGGCCCTCGACCACGAGTCGGCCCGCGACCTGCTCGCGGCGGCCGAGGCCGCGGGCGTCCGCGTGGCCTGCGCGCCCGACACCGTCCTGGGTGCCGGCGTCCAGACCGCCATGCGCGCCATCGCGCGCGGCGACATCGGCCAGCCGCTGACGGCGACCACGATGTTCCACGTGCCCGGGCCCGAGTCGTGGCACCCCAACCCCGACTTCCTGTTCGCGATCGGCGCGGGGCCCCTGTTCGACATGGGGCCGTACTACGTGACGACGCTCGTGCACGCCTTCGGCTCGGCCAGCCGGGTCAGCGCCGTGTCGTCCAAGTCGTTCGACACGCGCACGGTCGGCAGCGGCCCCCGCGCCGGTCAGGCCTTCCCCGTCGAGGTGCCGACGCACCACGCGGCCCTGATCGAGTTCGCGGGCGGGCAGTCGGCGCAGTCGACGTTCTCGTTCCAGAACGCCCTGCCGCGCATGGGGTTCGTCGAGATCAGCGGCACCGAGGGCACCCTCGTGCTGCCCGATCCGAACACGTTCGAGGGCGACTCGAGCCTCTGGCGCTTCGGCCGGGACGAGCCGGAGACCCTGACGGCCGTGGGCTCGACCTACGGTCGGGGGTCGGGCGTGCTCGACCTCGCCCGGGCCATCCGCGGCGGGGACGCCGAGCGGGCCAGCGGGGCCGTCGCCTCGCACGTGCTCGACGTCCTGCTGGCGATCTCGTCGGCCGCCGAGCAGGGGTCGCCCGTCGCCGTCGAGTCGGCCGTGCAGCAGCCCGTGCCGCTCGACGAGGGCTGGGACCCGTCGGCCGAGACGCTGTAGCGGGGCGCGACTCGCCGGGCGCCTGACGTGTGGCGCCGGTCGCCGGTCACACGACGTACGACGCACGACATGCCGCCCACCTCTCGAGGTGGGCGGCATGTCGCGTGAGGGGGCGGGGCGTCCACGTGGACGCGACCCGCGCCTCCTCGGGGCACGGTCGCACGGGTTCAGGTCGTGCGACCGGACGGGGTGGGGGACTACGCGGTGCGGACCGAACCGGTCGCCGTGTGGATCGACCCCGTGGCGGTCCGGACGGACGACGTCACGGTCGAGAGGCGGCGCAGGGCGCTCGCCGTGTAGCGGCCGATCGAGAGGTCGCGACGGGCGGCCGTGCTGACGTAGGCGCCGGGCGCGACGTCGGCGGCGACCGGGCCGACGTACGAGCCGACGGTCGAGAGGTCGGTCGTGCCGACGTAGCGGCCGCCGAGGGGGGTGACGGCGGTGCGGGTGGTCGTGGTGCTGGTGTTCACGGTGACTCCTCGGGGCTGGGTGGTTGCGGCTGGTCGGGGGCCCGCGACCTGTTCGATCGAGCGGGCGGTGACCGGCGGGGGAGGGCGTCGCCGAGGTGCTCGACGGTGGCCCTGGCCTTCGTCGGCGTGGACACCACTCTACGCCTTCTTTTGAATGAATCAAAACAACGGTGGGGCTGCGCATCGGTTTCCGGACATCTACCCGGGGCAGGTCGCACCACGCTCGCGTCGTCGAACCGCGCTCCGGGGTGGTTCGACGACGCGACGGTGGTGCGGCCCCCGCGGCCCGTGCGGCCGACGGTCGACGCCCCGCGACGTCGTGGCCCGCCCGGGCCTCAGAGCGAGGCGCCTCCGCAGACGACGAGCGCCTGCCCCGTGATGCTCCGCCCGTGCGGCCCGAGCACGAACGCGACGAGCGCGGCCACGTCGACCGGGTCGACGAGCGCGCCCAGCGGCGGCACGACCGGAGCCGAGGAGGCGCGGGCCGGGTCCGCGAGCATCGGCGTGTCGGTGGGGCCCGGTGCCACGACGTTAGCGGTGACGCCGCGGGGCGCCAGCTCGGCCGCCCAGCTGCGGGCCAGCGCGACCTGCGCCGCCTTGGTCGCCGCGTACTGGCTCTTGCCCGCGACGCCGACGGCGGTGCGGCTGCCGATCAGCACGATGCGGCCGCCGTCCGAGAGCCGGTCGACGAGCGCGTCGACGAGGGTGGCCGCCGCCCCGACGTGCACGGCCCACATGCCTTCGAGGGCGGCCGGGTCGAGCCGGCCCAGCGGCGCGGCGACCTGGTAGCCGGCGGCGTGCACGACGGCGTCGACCGGCCCCACGTCGGCGACCGCGGCCCGCACGGCGGCCGGCACCGAGAGGTCGCAGCCGATCCAGGCGAACCCGTCGCCGAGGTCGACGGGACGACGGCTCAGGCCGGTGACGTGCCAGCCCCCGGCCAGCAGGTACTCGGCGATAGCCCGCCCGATGCCCGAGCTGCAGCCCGTGACGACGGCGTGCCGGCCGGCACCTGCCCCGACCCCCGTCGGCACGGCATCCGTCCCTGCGTCGGCCACGTCTCAGTCCACCCGGCCCGGGCCGGGCAGGTCGGCGGGCGACAGGCGCACGTGGCGGATCACCCGGCGGTGCCAGGTGTAGGCCACGTGCACGGCGCCGTCGCTCGTCTGCGTGATGCTCGGGTACGACAGTTCACGGTTGAGCCCGTCGCGCGAGTTGTTCGAGAGGCACCAGCCGTCGCCGTCCTCGAGGTCGACGCGGTGCGGCCAGCTGCGGCCGCCGTCCGACGACACGGCCAGCGACATCGGCGCTCGGGGGGTGCCCCAGAACGCCGTCCGGCCGTCGCCGGCCCGCGCCTCCTGGTCGGTGACGATGCCCCCGTCGGCATCGGCGTCGGCGTCCACGCCGGGCGGCGTCGCCTGCTCGACGATGCCGGACTCGTCGATCTCGTCGTAGAGCCCGAGCCGGCGCTCGGTCGTGGCGTCCGCACGGCGGTGGTTGTAGACGATCGCGAGGCGACCGTCGGCGAGCGGCACCCACTGCACCGACGAGTTGTTGTTGGGCAGCTCGGTCGCGACGGGCCGCGACCAGGTGCGGCCGCCGTCCGTCGAGCGCGACTCGTGCACGGCGTCGGCCCAGCGGCTGCGGAACAGCGCGAGCAGCGACCCGTCGGGCAGTTCGTGGACGTTCATGTGGACGGCTCCGGTGCTGCCCGGGACGGCGACCTCACCCCACGTGGCGCCGCCGTCCCGGGAGGTCATGACCGAGCTCGTGTCGTGGTCGCCCACCCACGCGCGCCCGGGGGTCGTCACGCAGCGGAAGACCGGCACGAGCAGGTCGCCGCCGCGGGTCACGAGCGGCGGTTGGCGCACGAAGACGCCGCCGACCTCGTCCGCGGCGAAGAGGGTCGAGGGCTCGCCCCAGGTGCTGCCGCCGTCGGTCGAGACCCGGCGGCGCACCTCGGCGGAGTCCTGGTTGCCGGCCCGCTGCGCCGTGTAGAGCAGCCAGACGTCGCCCGACGGGGCGACGAAGAGCACGGGGTTCTGCTCGGAGCGTGCCAGGTCGTCGCTCAGGCGGACGGGCTCGGACCACGTGTCGCCGTCGAGCGTCGACGACCAGACGTGGATGTCGGACACGCCCTCCTGCGTGCCGCCGAACCAGACGCAGGCCAGGCGGCCGTCGGGCAGCTCGGCCAGGTTGGCCGCGTGCGACTGGACCGTGGCCGTCGGCAGGTACGCCCAGGCACGCCCGTCCTCGTCGGGCCGCAGCCGACCGTCCGCGACGAAGCCGTCCGGGCCGACCGACGCCGTGTCGGCCGCGGGGGCGTCCTCGGTGCTCACGCCGCGCCTCCCGCGGTCGCGTCCGCGTCGTCGCCCGCCAGCGCGCGCTGCAGGTGGTCGCGCGCCGCGGCCTCGAGGTGGTTGAGGTCGCCGGCGACCGTGGCGAACGTGTAACCGGCAGCGAGGCGCTGTCGGGCGACGTCGCCGTGCGGGGTGTGGATGCCGGCCGCGACGCCCGCCGCCTCGGCCGCGGCGGCCACGCGGACGAGTGCCGCGTCGAAGGCCTCCTGCACGGCCGGGTCGCCGGGGTAGGCGCCGCCGACCGCGATGCACAGGTCGCTCGGGCCGACGTAGAGCCCGTCGAGCCCGGGGGTCGCGGCGATCGCCTCGACGTTCGCGAGCCCGTCGGGCGTCTCGATCATGGCGAGCACGAGCGTGGTGTCGTCCGCCTCGGCGGGCACGGGGCCGATGCGCAGGCTCGACCGCATGGGCCCGTACGAGCGGCGTCCGTGCGGCGGGTACTTGGCGCTGCGGACGGCGGCCGCGGCGTCCTCGGCGGTGTCGACGAGCGGCACGATGACGCCGGCCGCGCCCGCGTCGAGTGCCTTGCCGATGGGCGTGATGTCGTTCGCCTCGACCCGCACCAGGCCGGCCGAGGTCTGCCCGGCGTCGATCGCGAGCAGGCCGGTCATCATGCCCTGGTAGCCGAAGAGGCCGTGCTGCGCGTCGAGGCAGACGTAGTCGTAGCCGAGTCGCGCGATGCGCTCGGTCGCCGGCGGGGCGTCGAGGGTGACCCAGTAGCCGACCGCCTTCTCGCGGTGGCGGATCGTCCGGGCGAAGTCGCTGGCGGTGCTCATGGTTCTCTCTCTCGTGCGGGGCGTGCGGGGCGTGCGTGCGGGAAGGTCGGGAGGCGGGGGTCAGGAGGTGCGGGTCACCGGGCGTACGGAGGCATCGGCCCCCGCAGCGACCGTCCGACCTCGTCGCAGGCCGCGACCACGTCGTCCGGCAGCGGCCCGTCGGCGATCGCGGAGGCGTTGGCGGTCAGCTGCTCGGGGCGCGACCCGCCGAGCAGCACCGAGCCGACCCCCGGGCGGTGGGCGACCCAGCGCAGGGCTAGCTCGACGAGTGACAGCCCGGCCTCGGCGGCGACGCCCGACAGTCGGTCGATCGCGGCGAACAGCCCGGCGTCCCAGTACCGCTTCGTGTACATCTCGGCGAGGGCCGAGTCGCCGAAGCGACCGGCGACGGGGGTCTCGTCGAACCGGTGGCGACCGGTCAGCAGGCCGCCCCCGAGCGGGTTGTAGACCATCGTCTCGATGCCGTGGACGCCCGCGAACTCGAGGTACTCGTCGTCCAGGCGTCGGGCGACGAGGTTGTAGAGCTGTTGGGCGACGACCGGGCGGGGCGCCCCGACGGCGTCGGCCACGCGTTCGACGTCGCCGATCTGCCAGGCGGCGTGGTTCGAGACGCCGAGCGTGAGCAGCTTGCCCTCGTCGACCAGGGCGGCGACGGTCGACAGGGTCTCGTCGAGCGTGGTCAGCCGGTCGGGCTGGTGCAGGTAGAACAGGTCGAGCCGGTCGGTGCCCAGGCGGCGCAGGCTCGCCTCGACGCTCGCCCGCAGGGCGACGGCCGACAGCGGGGGCAGCCCGCCGGCGTCGGCGTGCGGCATGCCGGCCTTCGAGGCGAGCACGACGTCGTCGCGTCGCCCGGCGAGCAGCCGGCCGAGCACGGTCTCGGTGACGCCGCCCACGTAGGCGTTGGCGGTGTCGACCCAGCGGACGCCGGCGTCGAGCGCCGTGTCGAGCATGCGGCCGGCGGTGGCCTCGTCGACGGTGTCGCCGAAGGTCATCGTGCCGAGCACGAGCCGGGGAGGCGCGGTGCGCGTCCCGGCCTCGTCGGCGGTCGTCACGGTGTCGGTCCGGGTCATGCGGTCACTCCGGTCGAGAGGCTGCGGACCACGTGGCGCGGCTTGACGCCCGTCATGGTCGCGGGGTCGAGGGCGGCCCGGCGGAGGCGGCGCGTGTAGTCCTCGGCGGGCGAGGTGAGCACCCGGGCGGTGTCACCCTGCTCGACGACGGCCCCCTGCTTCATGACCAGCACGCTCTCGCTGATCTGCTGCACGACGCCGAGGTTGTGCGAGATGACCACGTAGGTGATGCCCGTGTCGACCTGGATCTCGCGCAGCAGCTCGAGCACCTGCGCCTGCACCGACACGTCGAGGGCGCTCGTCGCCTCGTCGCAGATCAGCAGGTCGGGGCTCGAGGCCAGCGCCCGGGCGATGCCGATGCGCTGTCGTTGGCCGCCCGAGAACTCGTGCGGGCGACGGTCGAGCGCCGTCGAGGGCAGCCCGACCCGGTCGATCAGGCGGGCGGCCTCCGCGGCGCGGTCCTGAGCCGACCGGACGCCCCGCAGCCGCAGCGGCTCGGCGACGATGTCGCGGGCGCTGAGGTGCGGGTCGAGCGAGCCGTAGGGGTCTTGGAACACCATCTGGAACCGGTGCCTCAGGGGCCGCAGCCGCGCCTCCGACAGGGTCGCCAGGTCGGTGCCGTCGAGCACGATGCGCCCGCTGGTCGGTTGCAGCAGCCGCATGACGGCCTTGGCGATCGTCGACTTGCCGCAGCCCGACTCGCCGACGATGGCGAACGTGCTGCCGCGGCGCACCGAGAACGACACGTGGTCGACGGCGCGGTGGGTGCTCGTGCCGCTGCCGTAGTCGACGACCAGGTCGTCGACCTCGAGGATGGTGTCAGACACGGGTGGCCTCCGGGCGGTCGTTGCTGCGGGTGGTCGTGGGCGCGCCGGGGGTCTCGTCCCAGGCGCCCAGGGTGGGCACCGCGGCGAGCAGCCCCTGCGTGTAGGGGTCGGCCGGGTGCTCGACGATCTGTCGGACGTCGCCCGACTCGACGAACACGCCCGCCCTCATCACGTGGATGCGGTCGGACACCAGGCGCGCGACGCCGAGGTCGTGGGTGATCATCAACAGGCCGATGCCGCGCTGCTCCTGCAGTTCGAGCAGGAGGTCGAGGATGCCGGCCTGCACCGTCACGTCGAGGGCGCTCGTGGGCTCGTCGGCCACGATCAGCTGCGGCTCGCAGGCCAGCGCGATCGCGATCAGCACGCGCTGCAGCATGCCGCCCGAGAGCTGGTGCGGGAACTTCTTGAGCTGGGCCGTCGGGTCGGGGATGTGCACCTGTTCGAGCAGTCGCACGGCTCGCGCGGTGACGCCCGCACGCCCACTGGCCGCCCCGGCGATGCGGATCGCCTCGCCGAGCTGCGAGCCGATCGACCGGACCGGGCTGAGCGCGGTCATGGGGTCTTGAGGGATCAAGGCGACGGCCCGCCCCCGGACCTTCCGCACCGCCGAGGCGTCGGCGAGCACGTCGAGGCCGGTGATGCGGACGTGCCCCGAGACGACGGCGAGGTCGGCGGGCAGCAGCTGCAGCACGCCCATGGCGGTGGTCGACTTGCCCGAGCCGGACTCGCCGATGATCGTGACGGTCTCGCCGCGGGCGATGTGGAACGAGACGCCGTCGACGGCGCGCACGACGCCGTTCGTCGTCATCAGCTCGATCTGCAGGTCGCGCACCTCGAGCAGCAGGTCCGGGTCGTGGCCGTCGGCGGTCGCGAGGCTCATGCGGGTGTTCCCTTCTCGGGGGCGGCGGTCGTCGGACGGGTGGCGGGCGTCGGAGGGGCGGCGGGCGTCGAGGGGCGCAGCCCGACGAACCGACGGAGGTTCGAGGCCGCCGACCGGCGCGGCCGGTCCCGCAGGGCGTCGCCCAGCAGGTTCACCCCGACGACCAGCAGCACGATGAAGAGGCCGGGGATCGTGACCATCCACCACGCGGTGGTGACGTAGTCCTGGCCGTCCGAGATGATCCGGCCCCAAGTGGCGAAGGGTCGTTGCGGGCCCGCCCCGAGGAAGCTCAGGGCGCTCTCGAGCAGCACCGCCTGCGCGAGCAGCAGCAGCACGACGAGCGTCGCCTGCTTGATCACGTTGGGCACGACGTGGCGCAGCAGGATGGTGAAGCGGTTCAGGCCGAGGGTCCTGGCCGACGAGACGTAGGGCTTCTCGCGTTCGACGAGGACGAGCGACCTCGTCAGTCGCGCGACCTCCGGCCACTGGGCGATCGCGATGACGAAGGTGATGACGGGTATCGACGGGCCGAACAGGGCCACGACGAGCAGCAGCATCATGAGCAGCGGCAGCGACATCTGGGCCTCGAGCAGGCGGCTGATCAGGGTGTCGGCCCAGCGTCCGTAGAAGCCGGCGATCGAGCCGAGCACGACGCCGATGGCACCCGAGACGATGACGGCGAGCACCCCGATCGCGAGCGAGACCTGCCCGCCGTGCAGCACCCGCGACAGCAGGTCGCGGCCGAGCTGGTCGGTGCCGAACAGGTGACCGGCCGTGAACGGAGGCGCGAGGCGGTTGCCGAGGTCCTGGCCGTTCGCGTCGGGCAGCGGCAGGGCCTGGGCCAGCACGATCGGGACGATGACCACGAGGGCGCAGATCGCGCCGACCCACAGCTTGACCCGTGCGGCGGAGGAGCGCCGGGCCGCCTCCGACCTGGAGAGCAGGCGGGGCGTGACCGCGGTGGGTCGCGCCTCCCCGGTGGTGTCGATGCGGCTCATGCGGCACTCGCCTTTCCGAGCCGCACGCGCGGATCGAGCAGGGGGTAGGCGAGGTCGATCAGCAGCTGCACGCCGACGGCGAGCAGCGACGTGACCAGCACGGTCGCCTGGATGAGGGGGTAGTCGCGGGTCTCGAGCGCCCGCACGATGAGCGACCCGACGCCGGGCCAGGCGAACACGACCTCGACCACGACGACGCCGTTCAGCATCGCCGCGAAGCGGGTGCCGAGGGCCGTGAAGACGGGGATCGCCGAGTTGCCCATGGCGTAGCGCCAGGTCAGGGCACGCTCCGAGACCCCGCGCGAGCGGGCCACGGTGAGGTAGGGCGCCGAGAAGTTCGTCGCCATCTCGCGCCGGACGAGCCGCGAGATGAGGGCCACCTGCAAGATGGCGATCGTCACCGTCGGCAGCACGAGGCCGCCCCAGGTCGCGAACCCCGAGGCGGGGAAGACCGGGATCACCACGGCGAAGGCGCTCAGCAGCAGGATGCCGGTCCAGAAGTCGGGCATCGACTGGCCGGCGATCGCGACGACGTTGACGCCGGTCTCGCTGCGGGTGTCGGTGCGACGGGCCATCCAGACGCCGAGGGGGATCGACACGACCGCGGCCAGCAGGATCGCCGCGAACGACAGGGTCAGCGTGTACGGCAGTCGTTCGAGCACGACCTGCACGGCCGGGGCCTGGAACGAGTACGAGGTGCCGAGGTTGCCGGTGAACAGTTGCTGGAGGAACACGCCGTACTGCTGC
This sequence comes from Frigoribacterium sp. PvP054, assembly GCF_040547465.1. Taxonomy (NCBI): domain Bacteria; kingdom Bacillati; phylum Actinomycetota; class Actinomycetes; order Micrococcales; family Microbacteriaceae; genus Frigoribacterium; species Frigoribacterium sp. PvP054. The sequence continues at coordinate 5,184 of NZ_JBEPPU010000016.1, read as the reverse complement.
AGCAGCGGATCGTCGAGGCCGAACTGCTCGCGCACGGCGGCCAGCTGCTCGTTCGTGGCGAGGGGGCCGGCGTAGGCGACGGCGGGGTCGCCGGGCGCGAGGCGGATCAGCACGAAGACCGTCGACACCGTGAGGAACACGGTGAGCAGGCCCTGGCCGAGGCGCTTGAGGATGTAGGTCGCCACGGTCAGGCCCCCAGTCGGACGGTCGAGAGCGGGTAAGAGTTCGACGACGCGAGCTCGAGGCCCTCGACGCGCTCGCGGCGGGCGAGCACCGACTTGGGCACGAAGGCCCAGGCGCACGGCCAGGTGTCCCACGCCGCCTGCTGCGCCTCGGCGAGCCGCTGCTGGCGCAGGGTCGCGTCGGGCTCGGTCGAGGCCCGGGCGATGGCCTCGGCGACGTCGGGCTGCACATAGCCCTGGTAGGTGTCGCGGGTCTGCTCCTTCTCGGCGGTGCCCGCGTACATGCCCTGCAAGATGGTCAGCGCCAGGCCGGTCGGGGCCGAGAAGCCGTTGCCCAGCAGGTCCCAGTCCCCGGCCTTGCCCTGACGCCACTGCAGGATGTCCCCGCCCGGCTCGAACTGCTGCAGGGTGGTCCGCACGCCGATCGCCCCGAACATCTCGACGAGGGCCTCCATGATGAAAGTGTCGCCCGCGAACTCGCCGGTCTCCCAGATGATGCGCAAGGTCAGGTCGCTAGCCCCGAGCTCGGCGAGGGTGCTGCGGGCCAGGTCGGGGTCGTAGGTGTACTCGCCGGTCTTCGCGTAGCCGAGCAGGCTCGAGGGCACGACGCCGTCGGCCTGCGTCACCGAGTCGGTCAGCACGTCGCGCACCAGGGCGCGGCCGTCGATCGCGTGGCTGAGCGCCTCACGCACCCGGGCGTCGGCCAGCGGGTGCCCCTCGGGCTTGCGGAAGTTGTAGAAGATCTGGTTGATGCGCAGGCTCGACGCCTCGTCGAGCGCGATGCCGGGCAGGCCCTGCAGCTGCGTCGCCGAGTCCGGGGTGATCGAGTCGATCACGTCGACCTCGCCGCTGCGCAGGGCGATGACGCGGCTGGACTCCTCGGGCAGGAACCTCACCTCGACCCGCTCGACGCCCGGCGCCTCACCCCAGTACTGCTCGTTGCGCGTGAGGCTGTAGGTGCCGGCTCCGCGGTTGAAGCGCGTGACGACGAACGGCCCGCTGCCCACGCCGTCTTGCAGCTCTTCGGGCGCGTTGGCCGCCGCCGGGGTGATAAGGATGTTGCTCATCAGGGCGTCGAGCACGGGGATCGGCTGCGACGAGTCGAGCGTGAAGGTGCGCTCGTCGATCGCGGTGACGGTCGGGAACTCGGGGAAGAAGCTGGCCACGAACGAGCCCTGCACCTGTTCGTACATCTGCAGGGCCGTGGCGACGTCCTCGACCGTGACCGGCGTGCCGTCCGAGTACTGCACGCCCTCGCGCAGCCGGACGGTCCACCGGGTGTCGCTCGTCGGCTCGAAGCTCTCGGCGAGCACGAGCTCGGGTGTGATGTCGGGGCCGATCCGCGTGAGCGCCTGCCGCACGGCACGTTGCACGGTGACGGCGGCGTCGAACTGGTTGAGCTTGTTGTCGAGGCTCACCAACGAGCGGTTGAGGGCCAGCGTCAGCGTGCCCGGGCCCGGCAGGCCGGTCGGACCGGCGCAGCCGGCGAGGCTGGTGGTGGTCACGAAGAGGCCGGCCGCGGCACCCCATCTCAGCAGGGTGCGGCGCGACATCTCGTGGTCCGCGAACGGAACGGTCATCATCGACCTCTCGATCCAGGGGTTCGACGAGGTCGACCCGACGCCCGGTACCGCAGCGCTGCGAGGCCCTCGTCCGGGCTGAGGGACACTGTGCCATCACTGCGCGTTCTGCGCAAGACTGCTGGCGCGAAACGCGCAGCCGTGTCAGGATGACCGCATCATGCCCCAGATCACCGTCATCGCCGACGACCTGTCCGGCGCCGCCGAGACCGCCGAGCAGTTCCGGCTGCGCGGTCACGAGACCGCGGTCTCGCTCGGCGTGCCCACGGGCCCGCTCGTGCCGGTGACGGTCGTCGACCTCGGCACCCGGGCGGGCACCGCCGAGGAGGCGCGGGTCGCGATCGACGCGCTGCCCCTGTCACCCGGCGCCCTCGTCCTGAAGAAGACCGACTCGCTGTGGCGCGGTCACGTCGGGCCCGAACTCGAGGCCCTGGCCGCCCGCGGCTACGACGTGGTCGTGGCCGGGGCGCTGCCCGCGCTCGGCCGCACCGTCGTCGACGGGCGCCCCCTGGTCGACGGTCGGCCACTGGCCGAGACGTCCCTCTGGCACCTCGAGCCGCGCCCCGCCCCCGGGGTGCTGGCCGAGCTGGTCGACCAGCCGTCGGTGCTCGTCGGCCTCGACGTCGTGCGCTCGGGTCCGTCCGCGTTCGCCGGGTGCCTCGACGACGCGCTCGTCGGGGGACCCCTCGTCCTCGTCGACGCCGAGACCGACGACGACGTGGCCGCCGTGGTCGCGGCCGTGCTCCGGCTCGCGGCGCGCCCCGGGGCGCGCCGGCCGGTCGCCCTCGCCGGCAGTGCGGCGCTCGCCGCCGCCCTGGCCGACGCGGTCGAGCCCACGACCCGCCCCGGGGGCGACCCCGCGGTCGGCGAGGGCGTCGATCGGCCCACGTCCGCAGACGCCGGGCCCCGGGGGTGGACCGGGCCCGAGCGGCCCGTCCTCGTCGTCGTCGGTTCGGCCGCCGAGGTGGCCCGGGGGCACGTCGACGTGCTCGCCGCGACCGGTGCGGACGTGCACGTGCTCGACCCGGCGGCGGCCGTCGGCGACCTCGTCGGCGCGACCCGCGCCTCCTTGGCCCGGTCACCGCTCGCGGTCGTGACCGTCACCGGACGACGGCTGCCCGACCCCCTCGCGGCCGCGACGACGCTCGCCGAGGTCGTCGCCCGCGTCGCCGGGGCCGAAGCGGTCGACCTCGTCCTGACCGGCGGCGAGACGGCGCGGGCCGTCCTCGACCGACTCGCGACGACGTCGCTCCGGCCGCTCGCCCAGGTCGAGCACGGTGCCGTGCTCAGCGCGACCGCGGACGACCGACTCGTCGCCACGAAGCCCGGCAGCTTCGGCGGGCCGACAGTGCTCGCCGACCTCGTCGACCTGGTGCGCCGCACGCGCACCGGGGTCGACCCCCACGACCTCGCCGCGTCGGCCGCGTCCGGCGCCCCCACGAAACGGAGAACCCCATGACCACGACGACCCCCGACAGCCGGCCCTTCATCGCCGTCACGATGGGTGACGGCGCCGGCGTCGGACCCGAGGTCACCGTCGGCGCCCTGCTCGACGAGGCCGCCTACCGGGACGCCCGACCGGTCGTCGTCGGCGACGCGCACCGGTTGAGGCTCGGCGCCGCCGCCCTCGGGGTCGAGGCCGAGATCGTCGAGGTGGACGGGCCGGCCGACGCCGTCTTCACGCCGGGCCGCATCAACGTCGTCGACCCGCACCTCCTGCCGGCCGACCTGCCTTGGGGAGCCGTCTCGGCCGAGGCCGGCCACGCCGCGTACGAGTACGTCCGCATCGCCTGCGAGCTCGGCATGGCGGGGCTCGTGCAGGGCATCTGCACGGCGCCGCTGAACAAGGCGGCGCTGCACGAGGCCGGCCACGTGTTCCCCGGGCACACCGAGCTGCTCGCCCACTTCATGGGCGTCGGCGAGGTGTCGATGATGCTCTCGACGCCCAAGATCAAGGTCATCCACGTGACCACCCACATCGGACTGATCGACGCGATCGCCAAGATCGAGCCGGGCCTGGTCGAGCGCACCGTGCGCCGGGGCTGGGAGGCCCTGCGTCGGGCGGGCGTCGACGATCCCCGCATCGGCGTCTGCGCGATCAACCCGCACGCCGGCGAGAACGGCCTCTTCGGCCACGGAGAAGAGGCCGAGAAGATCACGCCCGCGATCGAGGTGCTGCAGGCGGACGGCATCCGCGCGGTCGGGCCGTTGCCCGCCGACACCGCGTTCTTCCTCGGCGGTCGTGGCGACTACGACCTCATCGTGGCGATGTACCACGACCAGGGCCACGGCCCCGTCAAGGTGCTCGGCATCGAGGCCGGCGTCAACATCACCGTCGGACTGCCCGTCATCCGCACCTCGGTCGACCACGGCACGGCGTTCGACATCGCGGGAACGGGCGTCGTGGCGGTCGGTAGCATGATCGAGGCGCTGCGCCAGGCGGTCGAGATGTCGCCCAGCCCGGCCGACGCGGCCCGGGTCGGGGCGCCGTCGGCCTGAGCCCGCCGCACGACGAGGACGGTCACCGCATGAGCACCACCGCGCGAGAGCGACGCCGCGACATCGTCGAGCTGGCCCACACCACGGGGTTGGCGAGCGTCGACGAGCTCAGCCGTCGCTTCGAGGTGACCCCGTCGACGATCCGGCGTGACCTGGCCGAGCTGACCCGCCAGGGTGAGATCGCGCGCACCTACGGTGGCGCCATGCCGCTCGGCGTGCCCGGTGCCGAACCGACCTTCCGCCAACGCAATCGCGAGGCCGGGGTGGCCAAGGCCGAGATCGCCCGGTGCGCCCGCACGCTCGTCCGCGACGGTGAGACCCTGCTCTTCGACGCCGGGTCGTCGGTCGCGGCGTTGGCCCGGGAGGCGCGCTCGGGTCTGGTCGCGACGGTCGCCACCACCTCGATCGCCGTCATCCAGCAGCTCGCCGACTCGGACGGCATCCACCTCGAGTGCCTCGGCGGCACGCTCCGCCCGGCGAGCCAGGGCTTTGTCGGGCCGTTGACCGAGGCCGCGCTCGAACGCATGACCTTCGACCGGGTGTTCCTCGGCGCGGACGGCGTGCTCGCGTCGGGCCACGTGGTCGAGGCCGACCTCGTGCAGACCCGGCTGAAAGAGCTGATGTGCCGGCAGTCCGAGCACGTCTACGTGCTGGCCGACGGCTCGAAGCTCGGCCGCGAGACCTTCCACGCCCGGGCCGAGCTGCCCGACGGCTGGACCCTCGTGACCGACGCCACGGCGACGCCCGAGGCCCTGGCCGGGTTCGCGGCCGCCGGCGTCGACGTGGTGGTCGCGCCCGCCGGCTGACGCCGGGGCGAGCCTGGGTCGCACCGCCGGATGGACGTCGCACCGCCACATTCGGCGGTGCGCCCGCCACAGGGCGGGGGGCCCGCGGGCCCGCTTCGGCGCCCCCGCCCGCGGGCC
>NZ_JBEPPU010000015.1:0-51945 GCF_040547465.1 Frigoribacterium sp. PvP054 | reverse complement strand
CGCCCGGTCACATTCCGAACCCGGAAGCTAAGACTCTCAGCGCCGATGGTACTGCAAGGGGGACCTTGTGGGAGAGTAGGACACCGCCGGACTCCTTTTGAGAAACACCAGAAAGGCCCCTTCTTCGGAAGGGGCCTTTCTGCGTTTAACGCTGATCACGGGGCCGGCCGCCGGTAAGATCGTCTTCGATGTCTGCTCCCTTCTCGACCGCCACCGGCACCGATGTGCGCGTGCGGTTCTGCCCCTCGCCCACCGGTACGCCGCACGTCGGCCTCATCCGAACCGCCCTCTTCAACTGGGCCTACGCCCGGCACACGGGCGGCAAGCTCGTCTTCCGCATCGAAGACACCGATGCGGCTCGTGACAGCGAAGAGAGCTACGAGCAGATCCTGGACGGGCTGCGGTGGCTCCGCATCGACTGGGACGAGGGCGTCGACGCCGGTGGGCCTCACGGACCGTACCGCCAGTCGCAGCGCCACGACATCTACCGGGGCGTCATCGACCAGTTGCTCGAGCGGGGGCTGCTGTACGAGAGCTTCGCCACGGGGGAAGAGATCGAGGCGCGCAACATCGCCAAGGGTCGCGACCCGAAACAGGGTTACGACAACTTCGAGCGTGACCTGAGCGACGAACAGCGCGCCGCGTTCCGTGCCGAGGGCCGCCAGCCGGCTCTTCGCCTGCGGGTTCCCGACCGCGACCTCAGCTTCGACGACCTCGTGCGTGGTGAGATCACCTTCCCCGCCGGCTCGTTCAGCGACTTCGTGGTCGTGCGCCCGAACGGCGTCCCGCTGTACACGTTCGTCAACCCGCTCGACGACGCCCTGATGGGCATCACGCACGTGCTGCGTGGTGAAGACCTCCTGTCGTCGACGCCTCGCCAGATCGCCCTCTACGAGGCGCTGGTCGAGCTCGGTGTCACGAGCTTCGTCCCGCGCTTCGGGCACCTTCCGTACGTCATGGGCGACGGCAACAAGAAGCTCTCCAAGCGCGACCCCGAATCGAACCTCTTCCACCACCGTGATCGTGGCTTCGTCCCCGAGGGGCTCGTCAACTACCTGGCCTTGTTGGGCTGGTCGCTGACCCACGATCGCGACGTGTTCTCCATCGACGAGATGGTGGCCGCCTTCGACGTGGTGGACGTCAACCCCAACCCCGCTCGCTTCGACGTCAAGAAGGCCGAGTCGATCAACGGTGACCACATCCGCCTGCTCGAGGTCGACGACTTCACCGAGCGCCTCCTGCCGTACCTCGACGGCATCGTCAGCACGCCTCCCACCGCGGCCGAACGGTCCGTGTTGGCTCTGGCGGCGCCCCTCGTCCAGGAGCGCATGACGCTGCTCTCCGAGGCTCGCGGCATGCTCGGGTTCCTCTTCGTGGGCGACGACGAGCTGATGTACGACGACGACGCGCTGGGCTCGTTGGGTGAGCGGTCCGGCGAGGTGCTGCGCGCCTCCTCTGCTGCGCTCGAGGGCGTGACCGACTGGACGCACGAGCCCATCCAGGCCGCCCTCAAGGCGGCGCTCGTCGACGAGCTGGGGCTCAAGCCCCGGGTCGCGTACGGGCCGCTGCGCGTCGCCCTGTCGGGGCGACGGGTCAGCCCGCCGCTGTTCGAGTCGATGGAGATCCTCGGCCGCGAGTCGACGCTTCGCCGCCTGACGGCCCTCGCCGAGCGACCATGACCGAGCGCTACGACGTCGCCGTCATCGGGGGAGGGCCTGCGGGGCTGAGCGCGGCGCTCAACCTCGTCCGTGCCCGACGCCGCGTGCTGCTGGTCGACAGCAACCGGCCGCGCAACTCGGCCACGCTGCTGTCGCACGGCTACCTCACCCGCGACGGGATCTCGCCCCTCGAGCTGCGCAAGCTCGGGCGTGACGAGTTCTTGGGCTACGAGGGCGCCGAGCACCGGCAGACGCTCGCGACCGACGTGCGACCCGTCGACGGTGGGTTCGAGGTGTCGTGCGAGTTCCGCGGGCAGCAGTCGTCCGCGGTGGCCGGCGTCGTCCTCGTGACCACCGGTCTCAGCGAGACGCTGCCCGACGTCGGCCAGCTGCGCGCCTTCTACGGCACGTACGTCCACAGCTGCATCGAGTGCGACGGGTACGACAAACGCGACCAGCCCCTCGCCCTGATCGGTGAGCACCCCGACCTGACCGAGCGGGCCCTGCTGCTGTCGCAGTGGACCGACGACCTGATCGTCTTCACCCATGGGTCCGACGTCGTCGGCGCGGACGACGAACGGCTCCTGGCCGCCCGCGGCATCCGGGTCGAGCGGCGACGGGTCACGAGCATCGACGGCGACCGCGACGGCATGCGCGGCGTCGTGCTCGAGGACGGGACGACCGTGCCCCGCGCCGGTGGTTTCGTGCGGCCCGAATGGTCGGCGGCGCTCGACTACGTCGCCGCGACCGGGGCCGATCTCGACGACGACGGCCTGCTCGTCGTCGACGGACACGGCCGCACGTCCGTGCGCGGGCTCTACGCCGCGGGCGAGAGCACCGCCCCCGGCCCACAGCAACTGATCGTGGCCGCCGGTGACGGGGCACGCGTGGCCGCGGTGATCAACCGCGACCTCATCGGTGGCCTCGAGCACCTGGCGGATGCTGTACAGTAGACGTCGGTCCAGGTGATGGGCCGAGCAGTGACGAAGACCTGACGGTCGTTGTCATTGGGGTATGGTGTAATTGGCAACACGACTGATTCTGGTTCAGTTATTCTTGGTTCGAGTCCAGGTACCCCAGCAATGCATGCCCCCTGACCTTTGGTCCGGGGCATTGCTGTTCGTGCTGGTTTGGCCGCCTCCGGCGGCGTGTTCGGCTTCGCCGAACGGGGGGCCGAGATGCGCCGGCCGGAAGGGCGCTGAGACGGAGACGGGCGAGTCCGTGGACGTCGGTCGTCTGCTGACGACCGGTTCCGACGGACTCGCCCGGATCGGGGAGGAACGGGGGCCTACTCGCCGATCGTGGCTCCGAAACGGGCCGGCAGGGTGCCGCGGTGCGTGCTCCGCAACTCGTCGATCGACACCGTGAAGACGTCCTGCACCTCGAGGGTGCCCGACTCGGCGTCGGTCACTCCGATGCGCGCCACGGGGTAGCCACGTCCCTCGCACAGACCGCGGAAGCGCACGTCGTCCTCACGGGGGACCGAGACGATGACGCGGCCCGTCGACTCGCTGAACAGGGCCGTGGCGACGTCGATGCCGTCGCGCTCGAGCACCTCGCCGAGCCAGACGCGCGCACCGACGCCGAAACGGAGGACCGCCTCGGCCAGGGCCTGCGCCAGCCCGCCGTCGCTCAGGTCGTGCGCGGCCGCGATGAGCGACTGGTCGCCCCCGGCGTGCAGCAGCTGCGCGAGCCGGGCCTCGGCCGCGAGGTCGACCGCCGGCGGACGGCCGCCGAGGTGGTCGTGCACGACACCGGCCCAAGCCGAGCCGTCGAGCTCGAGCGCGGTCGTGCCGAGCAGGTAGATGTTGTCGCCCTCGTCCTGCCAACCCGACGGGATGCGCTTCGCGACGTCGTCGATCACGCCGAGCACGCCGACCACGGGCGTCGGGTGGATCGGGCTCGTGCCGGTCTGGTTGTAGAACGAGACGTTGCCGCCGGTCACCGGGATCTCGAGCTCGAGGCAGCCGTCGGCGAGACCCTCGACGGCCTGCGAGAACTGCCACATGACCTCGGGGTCCTCCGGGCTGCCGAAGTTCAGGCAGTCGGTGACCGCGGCCGGCACGGCACCGGTCACGGCGACGTTGCGGTACGCCTCGGCCAGGGCCAGGCGCGCGCCCTGCTTGGGGTCGAGCTGGCAGTAGCGACCGTTCGCGTCGGTCGCGATCGCGAAGCCGAGCCCGGTCTCTTCGTCGACGCGGATCATGCCGCCGTCATCGGGGAAGCTGAGCGCCGTGTTGCCGAGCACGTAGGTGTCGTACTGGTTCGTGACCCAGCTCTTGTCGGCCAGGTTCGGCGAGCCGAGCAGCTCGAGGAACTGCTCGCGCAGCACGGCGTTGCCGGTGGGGCGGGGCAGCGACGACGCACCGTCGGCCTGCAGGGCGTCGATCCAGCTCGGGTAGGCGACGGGACGCTCGTAGACGGGGCCGTCGACGGCGACCGTGCGAGGCTCGACGTTGACGATCTCCTCGCCGTGCCAGTTGATGACCAGTCGGCCGGTGTCGGTGACCTCACCGAGCACGCTCGTCTCGACGTCCCATTTCGCCACGACGGCGAGGAACGCGTCGAGCTTCTCGGGACGCACGACGGCCATCATGCGCTCCTGGCTCTCGCTCATCAGGATCTCTTCGGCCGTCAGCGACGGGTCACGCAGCAGGACGTTGTCGAGCTCGATGAACATGCCGCCGTCGCCGTTCGAGGCGAGCTCGGAGGTGGCGCAGCTGATGCCGGCCGCCCCGAGGTCTTGGATGCCCTCGACGAGCTCGTCACGGAACAGCTCGAGGCAGCACTCGATGAGCACCTTCTCGGCGAACGGGTCGCCGACCTGGACGGCCGGGCGCTTGGTGGGCCCACCGGACGAGAACGTGTCGGAGGCGAGGATCGACGCACCGCCGATGCCGTCGCCGCCCGTGCGGGCACCGAACAGGACGACCTTGTTGCCCACGCCTCGGGCGTTCGCCAGGTGCAGGTCTTCGTGCCGCAGCACGCCGACGGCCAACGCGTTGACCAGGGGATTGCCCTGGTACACGGCGTCGAAGTAGGTCTCGCCACCGATGTTGGGCAGGCCGAGGCAGTTGGCGTAGAAGCTGATGCCGCCGACGACGCCGTCGACCACGCGAGCGGTGTCGGCCGCGTCGATGTCGCCGAAGCGCAGCTGGTCCATGACCGCCACGGGACGCGCACCCATCGAGATGATGTCGCGGACGATGCCGCCGACGCCGGTGGCGGCGCCCTGGAACGGCTCGATGTAGCTGGGGTGGTTGTGCGACTCGACCTTGAAGGTGACCGCCCACCCGCCGCCGACGTCGACGACGCCCGCGTTCTCGCCCATGCCGACCATCAGGTTCTTCTTCATGGCGGGCGAGACCTTCTGGCCGAACTGGCGCAGGTAGATCTTGCTCGACTTGTACGAGCAGTGCTCGCTCCACATCACCGAGTACATGGCGAGCTCGCCGCTCGTGGGGCGGCGGCCGAGGATCTCGCGGATCTTCTCGTACTCGTCGGACTTCAGGCCCAGGGCGCCGTAGGGCTGCTCGCGGTCGGGCGTCGCCGCGGCGTTCGCCACGGTGTCGGGCACGTGGCCCTCGGGGCGGACGTCGATCATCTCGGCGTCGTGCGGGGCGCGGTCGGTCTGGTCGGTCACTTGGCGAGGGCCCTCTCGAGAACGGACGTGAAGAAGGTCAGGCCGTCGACGCCGCTCGACATCGCGGCGGGGGTGTCGGGACCGAAGCCCTCTTCGACGGCGTGCTCGGGGTGCGGCATGAGGCCGACGACGTTGCCGCGGGCGTTGGTCACGCCGGCGATGTCGTCCATCGAACCGTTCGGGTTGACGCCGACGTAACGGAAGGCGACCTGGCCCTCGCCCTCGATCCGCTTGACGGTCTCGGCGTCGGCGATGAAACGGCCGTCGGCGTTCTTGAGGGGGATCGTGATCTCTTGACCCTCGGTGAAGCCGTTCGTCCAGTCGGTGCGGGCGTTCTCGACGACGAGGCGCTGGTCGCGGCGGATGAACTGCTGGTGAGCGTTGCGGGTGTGCGCGCCCGGGACGAGGCGGGCCTCGGCGAGCATCTGGAACCCGTTGCAGATGCCCAGCACGGGCATGCCCGCGTTCGCGGCGTCGACGACGTCGGCCATGATGGGCGAGAACGAGGCGATGGCGCCGGCGCGCAGATAATCGCCGTAGCTGAAGCCGCCGGGCAGGATGATCGCCTCGACGCCCTTCAGGTCGTGGTCGCCGTGCCAGAGGGCGACGGGCTCGCCGCCCGCGAGTCGGACCGCGCGCTGCGCGTCACGGTCGTCGAGGGAGCCGGGGAAGGTGACGACGCCGACGCGCATCAGCGGGTCGTGGTGGCGTCGTCGGCCACGGTGATCGAGACGACGTCCTCGATGACCGAGTTCGAGAACATGTCGTCGGCGAGCTCGCGGACGTCGGCCAGGACGGCCTCGGTCACCTCGCCCTCGACCGTGACCTCGAAGCGCTTGCCGATGCGGACGTCCGTGAACGCCCCCTTGCCGAGACGGGAGAGGGCGCCGGCGACGGCCTTGCCCTGGGGGTCGAGCAGTTCAGCCTTGGGCATGACCTCGACGACGATTGTGGGCACTGGTTTACTCCTGCAGAGGCGTCAACGGGTGGACGCGACGAGTCTACGGCAGCCGCGCGCGCCTCCCGGTGGTGGTGACGGAGGTGCCCGAGGGGCGCTTCCGGCGATCGTCAGCAGAATGCGAGGGTCTTGTCAGCCGGATCATCGGATCGAGCCGCACAGTGGTGTCAGCGGACGGAGTTCGGGCCTCGTGATCGGGTCTTCCGTCCCGCTTCCGGTCGACGGGTTCCTGATCCGCCCCGAGACCGCCGGACGCCCGGCCGATCCCCCCGTCGGTCGGGCGTCTACCCCGCCGTGGCACCGCCCCTCTGCGAGACGGCCCGAGGCGATGCGGAGGACGCAAGCGGCAGCTCGCCGACGGGGCGCGACCGGCCGAGGAGCCAGATGGCCAGGGGCAGGCAGACGGCCCCGGCGACGGCGTTGCGCAGGTCGAGCCCCTGTTGCATGACGTCGAACGGCGGGCCGATGACGAGGACGGCCGCCACCCCGATCGACCACCAGGAGGCGCGGCGCCTGCCCTCGGGGAGCGCTCGCGGGGGCAGCTCGAACCGTGCCGTCGCCACCGACACCAGGCAGGCGAGCCCGATGACGAGGGCCCAGACCGGGATGCGGGTCCACCACCAGGTGGCCGTCGCGGGCTGCGGGAGCGGGCCGCCCAGGGCCAGCAGCACCCCGAGCAGGGCGACGAGCAGGGGGAGGTGCCAGAGGTAGATCGTCATGCCGCGGCTGCCGAGCGCGAAGACGACGGTGCGGGCCGGGGCGGTCGACATCAGGCGCGACAGGACGGGATGCACCAGGGAGAGCACGCAGATCTGCGCCACCCCGAGCACCATCAGCGGCACGGTCGGCGGGTTGAGGTTGCGCAGCATGTCGTCGGACCAGGGGCCCGCCGTCGTCAGGGGCACGAGCGACGCGTAGCCCAGGGCGGCGACGGCCACCAGCACGAGCCGCGGGGTCCGGCCGAAGAGCCCGTCGGCGTACGCGAAGCCGAGTTGCTGGACGAACAGCCAGACGAACGCGAGGTTGAGCAGGCCCACCTCGGTCACGCCGGTGCCGTACCGGACCGCGTCGACCACGACGGCGGCCACGGCGAGGGCTGACAGGGTCGCCCAGGGACGGGACGCGTGCAACCGCGCCATCACGGGCACGAACAGCTGGGTGATGCCGTAGGCGGCGAGGAACCAGAAGGGCGTGCCGACGCCGGTGGCCGCGACGTCGATCAACGCGGGGTCGACGCCGACGGCGGTCGCGACGGCGAGGGCGAGGGCGAGCACGACGAACACGGCGGCTGCCGGCCGGGCGAGCCGCAGCAGTCGACCGCGGACGAAGTCGCCCGCGTCCGCCCCGCGTCGTCGCGCCCCCGCCCACGCCGTCGCGCTGGCGAAACCACCCACGACGAAGAAGAGCGGCATGATCTGCCCGGCCCAGGTCGAGAGCGGGAACCACGACTGCTCTTGCAGCGGCTGGTTCGCGACGACGGCCCCCGAGTCGTCGACGGCGACGCCGACCATCATCACGTGGATCGCCACGACCAGGAGGACGCAGAAGACGCGGGCGAGGTCGACGACGAGGTCGCGCCCCGGGGGGACGGCGGGGGCGGCTGACGACGGCGTCGTGGGGGTGGTGCTCATGTCGACGACGCTAGCGATCCGAGGGCACCGGGGAGCGGTTGTCCACAGGTCGGGCGCCCCGAAGCCCGGGAAGAGCCTCCGAGGACGACTCATTTGTTTTGATCTGCTCAAGAAAGTGGTTGACTGGGCGCATGACCGATCCGACCGTCGACCCCCGCGAGGCGCTGCGCTCCGCCGGGCTGCGCGTGACCGAGCCCCGGCTCGCCGTGTTGCGCGCCCTCGAGCCCGCGCCGCACGCGGCCGCCGAGCAGGTCTTCGCCCGGGTCGCCCTCGACCTGCCCGGCACGTCGGTGCAGGCGGTGTACGGCGTGCTCAACGCCCTGACCGGCGCGGGGCTGGTCCGCCGCATCGAGCCGGCGGGCTCGGCGGCGCTCTACGAACTGCGCACCGGCGACAACCACCACCACGTGGTCTGCGGGGTGTGCGGGTCGGTCGCCGACGTGGACTGCGTCGTCGGCCACGCGCCGTGCCTGACCCCGTCGCACGACTCCGGGTACCTCGTGCAGACCGCCGAGGTGACCTTCTGGGGGTTGTGCCCGGCCTGTCGGGCGGCCGAGGCCGACGGGGCGGAGGGCGACGAGCCGACCCGCGCCTCCTCGTCCCCCGTCGCAGCGGCGACGCCGGTCGCGACCGGTCCGACGGCCTGACCCGCCCCCCTCACTTCCCACGACGACGAACCACGAACGAAAGAGGACACATGACCGACGCGAAGAAGATCACCACCACCGACAACGGCGCCCCCGCCGCCAGCGACGAGCACTCGCAGTCGGTCGGCGCCGACGGCCCCATCGTGCTGCACGACCACAAGCTGGTCGAGAAGCTCGCGAACTTCAACCGTGAGAAGGTGCCGGAGCGCATCGTCCACGCCAAGGGCGGCGGGGCCTTCGGCTCGTTCGTCACGACCGGCGACGTCTCGCGCTACACGCGTGCCGCGCTCTTCCAGCCCGGCGTCGAGACCGAGATGCTCGCGCGCTTCTCGACCGTCGCCGGCGAGCAGGGCAGCCCCGACACCTGGCGCGACCCCCGCGGTTTCTCGCTGAAGTTCTACACGACCGAGGGCAACTACGACCTCGTCGGCAACAACACGCCCGTCTTCTTCATCCGCGACGGCATCAAGTTCCCCGACTTCATCCACTCGCAGAAGCGCCTCCCCGGGTCGCACCTGCGCGACCACGACATGCAGTGGGACTTCTGGACCCTGTCGCCCGAGTCGGCCCACCAGGTCACCTGGCTGATGGGCGACCGCGGCCTGCCCGCCTCGTGGCGCACCATGGACGGCTTCGGCTCGCACACCTACCAGTGGATCAACGCCGAGGGCCAGCGCTCGTGGGTCAAGTACCACTTCAAGAGCGACCAGGGCAACGAGATCCTCACGCAGGACGACGCCGACCGCATCGCCGGTGAGGACGCCGACTTCCACATCCGCGACCTCTCCGAGGCGATCGAGCGCGGCGACTTCCCGACTTGGACGCTGTCGGTGCAGGTCATGCCGTACGAGGACGCCGCCGGCTACCGCTTCAACCCGTTCGACCTGACCAAGGTGTGGCCGCACGGCGACTACCCGCTGATCGAGGTCGGCAAGATGACGCTGAACCGCAACCCCGAGAACTACTTCGCGCAGATCGAGCAGGCCGCCTTCGCGCCGTCGAACTTCGTGCCCGGCATCGCGGCCAGCCCCGACAAGATGCTGCTCGCCCGCATCTTCAGCTACGCCGACGCCCACCGCTACCGCGTGGGCGTCAACCACCAGCAGCTGCCGGTCAACATGCCCAAGACCGAGGTGCACTCGTACTCGAAGGACGGCGCCGCGCGCTACCACTTCAGCGAGGCCACCGCACCGGTCTACGCACCCAACTCGGTGGGCGGCCCCGCGGCCGACCCGCAGGCCGCGGGTGACACCGGCGGCTGGGAGGCCGACGGCGAGCTCGTCCGTTCGGCGGCGACCCTGCACCCCGAGGACGACGACTTCGGCCAGGCCGGCACGCTCGTCCGCGAGGTCATGGACGACGCCCAGCGCGACCGCCTCGTGCAGAACATCGTCGGCCACGTCTCGAAGGTGACCCAGTCCGCTCTGCGCGAGCGCGTCTACCAGTACTGGACGAACGTCGACGCGACGCTCGGCCAGCGGGTCCGGGCGGGCGTCGAGCCCGAGGCGCCCGGTTCGAACGAGGACCCGATCGAGGTCGGCGTCCCGGCGTAGTCCGCCACCGCGTCAGACCCGAGGAGGCGCGGTTCCCGTTCGACGGGAGCCGCGCCTCCTCGGCGTCCCGGCTCGTCGCCCGGACGTGCGCGGGCCTGGCGGACCGACCGGGCTCGGGCGTGCCGTGGCGGCGTGGCGCCGTGGCGGCGTCAGACCATCTGGCCGTTCCAGTGCAGCTCGCCGGCGGGCCAGTCGGCGAGGGCGCGCGTGCCCTCGCGGAGCAGCCAGCCGTGGTCCTGGGTGACGAGGACGCCGGCTCCGTCGGCGCTGAACGCCGTGTAGTGCGCCGTGAGCCCGTCGAGTGGCAACCAGCCGCCGCGTCGGTAGAACCCCTGGACGTCGTCGCCGGTCTCGAGCAGGCCGACCGCGCTGTCGAGCGAGGTCAACGCCGCGTCGACCCGTCGCAGCAGTTCGCCGCCGACGCCCGTGCCCTGCAGCGTCGGCGAGACGGCGACCATGCCGACCGCCGTGACCAGCAGGTCGGTGTCGCCGACGGTGACGAACTGACGCCGGAGTCCGGCGTGCGCGACGACCACGTCGCCCCTGCGGGCCACGACGCGCAGCTCGGGTTGCATGCCGGCCCAGCTGCGGGCTCCGGCGTACCAGTGGTCGTAGCTCGGGAACGCCCGGGCGAGCATCGCGGCGACCGCCTCGTGGTCGTCGAGGGTCAGGTCGCCCTCGCGGACGGTCGAGAAGACGGGAGGCGCGGCATCGGAGTCGGACA
Source organism: Frigoribacterium sp. PvP054 (assembly GCF_040547465.1). Classification (NCBI taxonomy): domain Bacteria; kingdom Bacillati; phylum Actinomycetota; class Actinomycetes; order Micrococcales; family Microbacteriaceae; genus Frigoribacterium; species Frigoribacterium sp. PvP054. The sequence goes on along the minus strand of NZ_JBEPPU010000015.1, from coordinate 41,131 downwards.
TGGACCCACCGTAGCGACGGGGGCCCCGCCGGCGACCGAGGGTCGACTCGACTGCGGTCGGACCGTCACCTCGAGCTGGTTCGCCCGGCGCGCTGGAGCTCAGGAAGACGCGCCAGCGGCTTCGCGACGCCAGCGCCGAGGGAGCCTGCGACCGAGGGTCAACTCGACTGTGGTCGGACCGTCACCTCGAGCTGGTTGTTCCAGGGATCGTCGAACCCGAGCACGCGCCCGTCGTCGCGGGTGGCGACGCCGTGGTGGCCGAGGCGCTCGCCGAGGGCGCCCAGGTCGTCGGCGGTGGGCACCTCGATGCGCACGAGGCCGAGCCCCAGGGCGAGCTGGCGGCGTCCGGCGCCGGCGCTGGTCCAGGTGTTCATCGCCATGTGGTGGTGGTAGCCGCCCGCGCTGACGAACAGCGCCTGCGGGCCGAAGCGCGTGGTCGTCTCGAAGCCCAGCTGCTCGACGTAGAACCGGTGGGCCGTCTCGACGTCGCCCACGCTCAGGTGCACGTGGCCGACCGTGGCGGGACGTGATGCGGAGCCGGCCAGCGCCTCCTCGGTGACGTTCTGCTGCACGAAGGCGTTGGGGTCGAGGGCGAGCGTCGCCATGTCGACCTGACCGTGGGTCCACGACCACTCGCTGCGCAGGCGGTCCCAGTAGAGCTCGATGCCGTTGCCCTCGGGGTCGGTGAAGTAGAAGGCCTTGCTGACGAGGTGGTCGGCGCTGCCCGTGAACGTGCCCGGGTGGCGGGTCGCGACGCTGTAGACGGCGGCGGCCAGGTCGGCCTCGGTCTCGAACAGGATCGCCGTGTGGAAGAGCCCGGCCTCGCGTGGCCCGGCGTGCTTGAGCTCGGGCGCGTGCTCGAGGATGACGATCGGGGTCGCGCCGCGTCCGAGGACGACGCGACCCGCCGCCTGGTCGGCGACCAGCACGGTGAGGGTGACCGCGTCGCGGTAGTAGGCGGTCATCGCGTCGAGGTCGGCGACGCGGAGGGTGACGGCTCCCATGCCGGTGTCGGCGGCGAGCAGGTCGGCGGCGCGGGCACCCGACGCCCGCGGTCGCGTCGCCGACGCGTCGGCTGCGGAGGACGAGGAGGCGCGGGTCGCGTCGGTCGCGGAGGTGTCGGTCATGGGGCCCTCGGTCTGCTCGGGTCGGATGGTCACCCGGTCGGTGACGTGTCATCGAACGGAACCGGCTGGCGGCGTCGTGCATTCCCGACCGAGAGCGCACCGCGTTCCGTGCAGCGCACCGGGTCTAGACACGGTGCGCTGCACGAAACGCGGTGTGGAGGCGAGGCGAGGCGGTGCGGGGCGGGGCCGCCGAGGCCGGGGGCCGGGTCAGCTGCCGGTCAGGCGCTCGATCAGTTCGCGGTACCGGGCGGCCGTGCGGGCGACGACGTCGTCGGGCAGGGCGGGGGGCTCGCCGGTGCCGTCCCAGTCGGCCGACAGCCAGTCGCGGACGATCTGCTTGTCGAAGCTCTGGGTGCGGTCGCCCGCGGAGTCGACCCGGGCGTCCCAGTAGCGGCTGCTGTCGCTCGTGAGCACCTCGTCGCCCAGCGTGATCTCGCCCGTGGTGCGGTCCGCGCCGAACTCGAACTTCGTGTCGGCGAGGATCACCCCGCGGGCCTCGGCCACGGCGGACGCCAGCCGGTAGATCTCGAGCGAGCGGTCGCGCAGCGCCGCCGCCGTCTCGGCCCCGACCAGCTCGACGGTGCGCTCGAACGAGACGTTCTCGTCGTGCTCGCCGAGGGGTGCCTTGTAGGCCGGGGTGTAGATCGGCTCGGGCAGGCGGTCGCCGTCGTGCAGGCCGGTCGGCAACGGGATGCCGCAGACCGTGCCGTGCTGCTCGTACTCTTTCCAGCCGCTGCCGACGAGGTACCCGCGCACCACGCACTCGACGGGGAACATGTCGAGCGGCTTCACGAGCATCGCCCGGTCGCGGACCTGCGCCGGCAGCGCCACGGAGGCGGTGGTCGGGTCGACGAGGTGGTTCGGCACGGTCGTCAGCTGGGCGAACCACCAGAGGCTGAGCTGCGTGAGCAGGGCACCCTTGCCGGGGATGCCGGGCTCGAGCACCTGGTCGAACGCGCTGACCCGGTCGCTCGCGACGACGAGCACGTGCTCGGTGTCGTCGAGGGTCGCGGCGTCGCCGACCGAGCCGGCCACGGGCGCGGGGACGTAGAGGTCGCGCACCTTGCCCGAGTAGACGGGCGTCCAGCCGTCGAGGGGGAGGGGGGTGCCGGGGGTGACGGGCGGGGCCTGGTGACCCGCGCCTCCTGCGGGGGCGTCGTCGGGAGGAGTGACGGCGGCCGCGGGCGTCTGCCCGTCGGCGCCGCTCATCGGGCGACCCGCTCGGCGATGTCGTGACGGTACTGGCCGCCCTCGAGCTCGATGCGGTGCAGGGCGTCGTAGACGCGTCCGCGCGCCTCGGAGAAGTCGGAACCCTGCGCCACGACGCTGAGCACCCGCCCGCCCGTGGCGATCAGACGGTCGTCGAGGCGGGCGGTCGCGGCGTGGGCGAGGTGGACGCCGGCGACGGCCGTCGCGTCGTCGAGCCCGTGCAGGGTGCGACCGCTGACCGCGCCCTCGGGGTAGCCCTCGCTCGCGAGGACCACCGTGACCGCCACGTCGGACGAGAACCGGGGCGACTCGTGGTTGCCGAGCGACCCGGTCGAGGCGGCGAGCAGCAGGCCGCTGAGCGGCGTGAGCAGCCGGGGCAGCACCACCTGCGTCTCGGGGTCGCCGAAGCGCGCGTTGAACTCGATGACGCGCACGCCCCGCTCGGTGAGGATGAGGCCGGCGTAGAGCAGGCCGATGAACGGCGTGCCCTCGGACTCGAGCCGGCGCACGGTCGGGGTGGCGATGGTGTCGAGCACCTCGTCGACGAAGTCCTTCTCGCTGCCGAACCGGTCGGCCAGCCAGGGCAACGGCGAGTACGCGCCCATGCCGCCGGTGTTCGGGCCCGCGTCGCCGTCGAGCAGGCGCTTGTAGTCCTGCGCGGGGCTGAGGGGCACCACGGTGTGGCCGTCGCTGACGAAGAAGAGCGAGACCTCGGGGCCCTCGAGGAACTCCTCGACCAGGACGGGCCCGTGCTGCAGCCAGTACGTGCTGTGCTCGATCGCCGCGTCGCGGTCGTCGGTGACCAGCACGCCCTTGCCGGCGGCGAGCCCGTCGGCCTTGACGACGTAGGGCGAGCCGAGGTCGTCGAGCACGGCGACGGCCTCGTCGAGGGTGCCGACGCGCGTGGCGCGGCCGGTCGGCACGCCGGCCTCGTCCATGATCCGTTTCGCGAAGGTCTTGCTGCCCTCGAGCGCCGCGGCCTTCTTGCCCGGCCCGAACACCGGGATGCCCCGGGTGCGGAGCGCGTCGGCGACACCGGCGACGAGCGGCGCCTCGGGGCCGACGACGACCAGCTCGACGTCGTTCTCGAGGGCGTACTCGGTGACCACGGCGCCGTTCGACGGGTCGAGGTGCACGATGCCGACCTGGTCGGCGATGCCCGCGTTGCCGGGAGCCGCGACGATCTCGTGACCGGCGTCTTCGCGCAGCAGGGCGGTGATGATGGCGTGCTCGCGAGCACCGGAACCGAGGACGAGGATTCGCACGGGCCACAGCCTACCGAGCGTCCGCCGCGGAGCCGAGCCCGGACGGCGGAGGCGCGGTGCCGTGCGGGGAGGCGCGGCGCGGGGCGGTGCGGGAGGCGCGGCGCGGTGCGGGGCGGTGCGGGAGGCGCGGCATGGTGCGGGGAGGCGCGGGTAGCGTGGGCGCATGGCCAGGGCACGGATCGACGACGCGGCGGGATCGGCCGCCGTGGCCGAGGTGCGGGCGGTGCTCGCCGAGGGCGGGGTGGCGCCCCGGTCCGTGACCGCGACGGCCGTCCGCTGGTTGCTCCAGGTGCTCGCCGACGGTGAGCCCGGGGCCACAGTGGAGGTGCGGGTGCCGCCGTTCGGCGCCGTCCAGTTCCGTGAGGGGCTCAGCCACACCCGCGGCACGCCGCCCAACGTGGTCGAGACCGACGCCGCGACCTTCGTCCGACTCGCGACCGGCGACCTCAGCTGGCAGGAGGCGCGGGCCGGGGCACTCGTGTCGGCTTCCGGCAGCAGGGCGGACCTGACCGGCTACGTGCCGATCGCCTGGCAGCGGGGCTGACCCGCGCCTCCCTGGCTCCGAGCCGAGCCGCGTGCCGCCGCCCCTGGCGCCGAGCGGGCAGGAGATGCGCTCCGTCAGGGCCTGGGGAGCATGTCCTGCCCACTCGGTCGGCGGGGCGGGGATCGGACGGGGCGGCGGCCCTGCTCGACGTCGAGACGGGCGGCGGCGGCCGTCGGCCGCCTCTGGGATGATGGGCGGGTGACCAACGCACCCGACGACCAGCAGCGACCCGTGCCCGGCGTCGAGCCCGACGAGCCCGTGTCCGAGCCCCGCGGGCCCGTGGTCGAGTCGGTCGTCGAACGCGACGAGGTCACCGTCCGCCGCGCACCGAAGGTGCCCGTCTTCTTGATCATGGGCGCTGCCCTCGGGGTCGTCGTGTCGCTGGTCGTCACCTCGCTCTTCCCGTTCGACTCGGGCGAGGGCGTCGCCCAGACCTACGGGTACATCTCGCTCTGGGGCCTCACGATCGGCGGCACGGTCGGCTGCCTCGTGGCCATCGTCGCCGAACGCGTCACGAGTCGCGGGGCGAAGCGCGTCCAGGTCGAGCGCGAGCGGCTCGAGGCCCCGGTCGACGAGGCCCCGGTCGACCGGCCCTCGCTGACGGACGGCGACGCCGACCGCGTCTGACGGACGGCGACGCCGACCGCGTCTGACGGACGGCGACGCCGACCGCGTCTGACGGACGTGCGGCGACCCGTCGTCGACGGGCGGCGAGACCGACGGAGTCCGACGGACGTACGGCGACTCGTCGTCGGTGGCGGGCAGCGACGCCGACGGCGATCGACCGATCAGGCCCCTCGGGCTCGACGCAGGCGTGTGAGCAGTTCGGGCCCACGGGTGTCGAGGAGGCGTCCACCCCGTCGGATGCCGACGAGCATCAGCACGGCCCCGAGGGCGACCCCGACGACGAGGGTGACCAGCCCCAGCAGCACCGACCCCTGCACCAGGGCGACCACCCCGAGCGCCAGTTCGGGCAGCGACAGCACGAAGACGATCGCCCAGGACGCGTAGAGGCCGAGCGCCGACGTGACGCTGGCACCGGGCGGGGACTTGAACGGGCTCTCGCCCGCCGCCGGGACGGGCATGAGGTAGAGGGCCGAAGCCACGCTCGACACCCCGAAGCCGGTCAGGAGCAGCCCGAGGCCGACGCCGAGCAAGGCCGGGGCCGCGTCGACCCGCCCGATCACGGCGAGGGGGACGAGGGTGGCGAGGACGACCGCCGGCACGGCGAACAACGACAGCGTCAGCACGCGCCCGGCCCGGTCGGCCGAGCCGGCCAACCCGGTGGACAGGTGGGCGGCGAAGGCGGTGCCGTCGTACGAGACGTCGGCGGCCAGGGTGATGGCGAGCAGGGCCGCGACCGCCGGGCCGATGGCGAACAGGGGCCAGGTCGTCTCGAGCGAGAACGACAGGAAGAGGGCGAGGACGGGCATCAGGGGCACGACGATCAACGAGCCCCCGTAGCGCGGGTCGCGGAGCCAGTAGACGGCCGCTCGGGCGGCGACCGCGCCCGTGGGGGTCGCCGGGAAGCGGGCGAAGGGGCCGAGGCCCTTGGACGCCGCGGTGGCCGTGACGGCGGGCGGGGCGACGAGTGCCGTCGCCAACCCCCGCCGCCAGAGCAGCAGCAGCACTCCGAGGGTGGCCAGCGCGATCAGCGCCTTGAGGGCGGCCTCGCCCGGCCGGCCCAGCGCGACGTCGCCCGGGATGGACCAGGCGGCACCGAGGGGGCTCCACGACAGGGCGTGGGCGACCCGGGGCAGGTCGTCGCCGATCGAGCTGAGGCCCTGGCCGACCAGGCCGATGAGGGGGCCGGCGAGGATCAGGGGCACGAAGATCGCGACGCTCATCAGCTCGCGGTAGCGGCGCTTGGCACCCAGGGCGCTGGTGGCCGTCTCGACCGCGCGGGACGCCGCCACGCAGACGAAGACCCCGAGCACCCCGCAGAACGGCGCGAGCACGGCGGACAGCGGGTGCTGCACCCAGCTGAAGGTCGTCGCGAGGGCGGCGACGAGCGTGACGATGCCGGGGATGCCCAGCAGTCCGGTGACGAAGAGGGCCACGAGCAGCCGGTCGGCCGGCAGGGGGAACTGGCGGAGCTTCGAGACGCTGAGGGTCTGGTCGTAGCCCCGGGCGACGAACGGCACGACGACCCAGCCGACGACGGCGAGCGAGCCGCCGAGCACGCCGGCCGTCCAGGCCCATCGTTCGGGCGCGAAGGCGAGGGCGACGAGCCCGGCGACGACCGCGGCGAGCACGCCGAGGCCGTAGAGCCCGCCCAGGACGGCGGCGACGATCTGCCAGGTGCTGCGCTTGAAGCCGTTCAGCAGCACCCGCCAGCGCAGGCTCAGGAGGTGCGCAACCACGACGGCCCCTCGTTGTGCTGACGCCCGCCGACCAGTTCGACGAACCGGTCTTCGAGGGTCGAGCCGGCCCGCACGTCGTCGGTCGTGCCGGCCGCCAGCACCCGCCCGGACGCGATGACGGCGACGTGGTCGCACATGCGCTGGACGAGGTCCATCGAGTGGCTCGACACGATGACCGTGCCGCCGTTCTGCGTGTAGCCGTGCAGGATGTCGCGGATGTTGGCGGCCGAGATCGGGTCGACCGACTCGAACGGCTCGTCGAGGACGAGGAGGCGCGGGGCGTGGACGAGTGCGCAGGCGAGCGCGACCTTCTTGGTCATGCCCGCGGAGTAGTCGACGACGAGCGTGCCGCCCGCCGACCGGAGGTCGAGCAGGTCGAGCAGGTCGCCGACCCGCTGGGCCGTCGTCTCGCGGCTCATGCCGTTGAGCAGGCCGTGGTAGGTGACGAGCTGCTCGCCGGTGAGGCGGTCGAACAGCGAGATGCCGTCGCTGAGCACGCCGACGAGCGACTTGGCGTGCGTCGGGTCGGACCAGACGTCGACGCCGAGCACCTCGATGCGCCCGGCGTCGGGACGCAGCAGCCCGGTGGCCATCGAGAGCGTCGTCGTCTTGCCGGCGCCGTTCGGGCCCACGAGGCCGAAGAACGACCCGGACGGCACGCTCAGGTCGATGCCGTCGACGGCTACCTTGTCGCCGAAGGCCTTGCGCAGGCCCGTGATCTGCAGGGCGGACGCGGTCGGCGTCGCGGTCGGTTCGGGGCGGGGCATGCCGACGTCGCTCATGGCCCCAGCCTAGGGACGCCCGCCGACGCCGCGCCTCCCCCGACGGGTGGAAGCCCGGGCGAGGCGTGGGTGGGCCGGGCCGTGCCCTAGCTGAGCTGGTTCGCCTCGACCCAGGCGAGGTACTCGGGGCTGACGGTGCCCGTGACGTAGTCGCCCGTGAAGCAGCTCATCTCGAGCTCGGTGACGTCGCTGCCCTCGGTGATGGCGGCCTGCATGTCGGCCACCTCTTGGTAGATCAAGTGGTCGGCGCCGAGCTCGCGGGCGATCTCGGGGATCTTGCGGTCGTGCGCGACGAGCTCGTGTCGCGACGGCATGTTGATGCCGTACACGTGCGGGAACCGCACCGGGGGAGCGGCCGAGGTGAAGGTGACCTCGTTCGCGCCGGCGGCCCGGGCCATCTCGACGATCTCGCGCGAGGTGGTGCCGCGGACGATCGAGTCGTCGACGATCAGGATGTTCTTGCCCTTGAACTCGCTCGACATGGCGTTGAGCTTCTGGCGCACGGAGCGCTTGCGCTCGGCCTGCCCCGGCATGATGAAGGTGCGGCCGACGTAGCGGTTCTTGTAGAAGCCCTCTCGGTACTCGATGCCGAGCTTCTGCGCGACCTGCATGGCCGCGGGCCGTGACGAGTCGGGGATCGGCATGACGACGTCGATGTCGCCGACGGGCGAGTGCGCGGCGATCGTGTCGGCCAGCCGGTTGCCGAGGCGCAGGCGCGCGTCGTAGACCGAGATGCCGTTCATGATCGAGTCGGGGCGGGCCAGGTAGACGTACTCGAACGAGCAGGGGATGAGGCGGGGGCTGGCGTGGCACTGCTTCGAGACCATCTGCCCGTCGAGCGAGATGAAGACGGCCTCGCCGGGGGCGACGTCGCGGACGATCTCGTAGCCACCCGACTCGAGGACGAGCGACTCGGAGGCGGTGATCCATTCTTCGCGGACGCCGTCGGCCGCGAGACGGCGACCGAGCACGAGCGGGCGGATGCCGAACGGGTCGCGGAACGCGAGCAGGCCGTGACCGGCGATCATCGCGATCGCGGCGTACGACCCCTGGACGCGGTCGTGCACCCGGCTGACCGCCGCGAAGATCTGCTCGGGGTCGAGCTCGCTGCCGTTGACCTGCTCTTGCAGCTCGTGCGCGAGGACGTTGACCAGCAGCTCGGTGTCGCTGTTGGTGTTCAGGTGTCGCCGGTCGACGTGGAAGAGCTCGCTGGTGAGCTCTCGCGTGTTCGTCAGGTTGCCGTTGTGGATGAGCACGATGCCGTAGGGGGCGTTCACGTAGAACGGCTGCGCCTCTTGCTCGTTGCTGGCCGCGCCCTTGGTGGCGTAGCGCACGTGGCCGAGGCCCATGGTGCCGAGCAGGGCGCGCATGTCGCGGGTGCGGAACCCCTCGCGGACCTGCCCCTTGGTCTTGTGCACGTGGAAGATGCCACCTTCGGCGGTGGCGATCCCGGTGCTGTCCTGCCCCCTGTGCTGCAACAGGAGGAGCGAGTCGTAGACGAGTTGATTTGCTGGCTCGTGCGCGACGAGACCGACGATGCCGCACATGCGGATCTGGCTCCAGACCGTAGAGTTGGGGTTACCGCGACAGTCTAGAGCGACACCGAACGGATGAACGAATGGCGACCTCCCCAGCCCACTCGACCAGCGCCTCCTACGCCGCGGCAGGGGTCGACACGGCCGCCGGCGACCGCGCGGTCGAGCTGATGAAGGCCGCCGTCGCCGCCACGCACGGCCCCGGCGTCGTCGGGGGCTTCGGCGGGTTCGCCGGGCTGTTCGACGTGTCGTTCCTCAAGGACTTCGACCGTCCGCTGCTCGCCACCTCGACCGACGGCGTGGGCACCAAGGTGGCCATCGCCCAGGCGCTCGACAAGCACGACACGATCGGGCAGGACCTCGTGGGCATGGTCGTCGACGACATCGTCGTGGTCGGCGCCCGGCCGCTGATCATGACCGACTACATCGCCTGCGGCCGCGTGGTGCCGACGCGCATCGCCTCGATCGTCGAGGGCATCGCCCGCGCCTGCAGCGAGACCGGCACGGCCCTGGTCGGCGGCGAGACGGCCGAGCACCCCGGCCTGCTCGGCCCCGACGACTACGACGTGGCGGGCGCCGCGGTGGGCGCGGTCGAGTCGGGGCGCCAGCTCGGCCCGCACCTCGTGGGCGACGGCGACGTCGTGCTCGCCCTGGCCTCGTCGGGCCTGCACTCGAACGGCTTCTCGCTCGTGCGGCACATCCTGGCCTCGCGCGACCTCGGCTACGACGACGCCCTGCCCGAGTTCTCGGGCACCGTCGGCGAGGCGCTGCTCGAACCGACCCGGCTCTACACGTCGCCGCTGCTGCGGGTCCTCGACGATCCCGCGCTCGACGGTGCGGTGCACTCGCTCAGCCACGTCACCGGTGGCGGCATCGCGGCCAACCTGGCCCGCGTGCTGCCCCGCGGTTCGTGGACCGAGGTCGACCGGTCGACCTGGTCGCCGCTGCCCGTGTTCCGCGTGCTGAGCGACCTGGCCGGCTCGACCCTCGAGTCGAGCGAGGGCACCTGGAACCTCGGCATCGGCATGATCGCCGTCGTCGCGGCGTCGCAGGCCGCCGCCGTCGCCTCGGCCCTCGAGGCGGACGGCATCGCGACCTGGCCCGTCGGCACGGTCTCGACCGGTGGGCGCGACCTGGCCGGGTTCGAGCAGGGCGCCAAGGGAGTCGACGGAGGCGCGGTGCGACTCGTCGGGGACTACGCCGGCTGACGACGGGTCGCGTCGGCGCCCCGGGGTGGTCGGCTGCCGAGGGGCGAGCGTGCGCGCCGGACGGTGCCTCGGTCGAACGAGCTGGATGGCGTTCGCGCGCCCGCGGACGTACGATGGGCGGACGCCCGTGCCGGGCGCGCTGACGACGACGTCAGATCGGACGACGAAGGAGTCGACCCATGACCACCACCCGCATCCCCCTCTCGCCCGTCTCCCGCACGGCCGTCGCCGCCCCCCGGAGCGCCCGGGTCAGCCGCGTGCCCGCCGAGCCGGCTCCGCTCCGTTCGGACGCGTCACCCGTCACCGGCGGCCGCAAGGTCGCCGCCCTCACCGCCGGCGGCATGATCCTGCTGCTGGTCGTGGGGCTGCTGCCCGCGGTCGCGACGCTCGTCGGACGCTGACCCGCGCCTCCTGACGGGCGCCTCTCGACCGGCGATCCCGCCGGTGAGGCCGGTGGACGCGACGACGGCCCCTCGAGATCGAGGGGCCGTCGTCGTGCCTGCCGCGCATCGCGACGGGCGCCGTGCGTCTGGGGTCAGAGGACGCAGAACTCGTTGCCCTCGGGGTCGGCGAGCACGACCCACGAGACGTCGGCGTCGTCTTGGCCGACCTGCGCGCGGACCGCACCGAGCGACTCGAGGCGTTCGACCTCGACCGCCTGCGTGGCCTCGCGGGCCTGGCCGTCGACCGGGGCAGGCCGGAAGTCGAGGTGCAGACGGTTCTTGACCGTCTTCGCCTCGGGGACGTGGACGAACAACAGACCCGGCAGCGTGTCGGGCGTCGGACGGATCTCGGGTTCGTCGTCACCGGTCGAGACGACGACCCAGCCGAGCGCGTCGGCCCACCAGCGGGCGAGCCGCGCGGGCTCGCTCGCATCGACGACGACCTGCTCCCACACGAGCGACGAGGACGAAGGAGGCATCAGCGGTCAGGCCTCAGGCACTCTTGTTCTGGTCGTGCTCGGTGTCGTATTCGTCGTCGAAATCGTCGGCCCACTTGTCGACGTATTCGTCGCCGGAGTCGTTCTTCGTCGCCAACTCTTTTTCGAGTGCACCGTAGTTGGTGTCAGGGCTGAAGTACTTCAGCTCTCTGGCGACCTTGGTGTGCTTGGCTTTTTGACGGCCGCGCCCCATGCGTGACCCCCTCTGAACTCGGCCCGGAAACGGTGTCGGACGAACCGGGAACTGCCGACAGGTGACTGTTGCAAAACTGGACCGATCTTATCATGTACCCCTAGCCCCGGCCGCCGCCCGGGGCGGGCATGATGGTCGGGATGACTTCTGGTGGCGGCGACGAGCGGACGCGGGTCGTCGTGATCGGCGCGGGGCAGGCCGGGCTGTCCGTCTCGTGGTACCTGCGGCGCCTCGGTCTCGAGGTCGGCCCCGACCTCGTCGTGCTCGACCGGGGGCCCGGTACGGGAGGCGCCTGGCAGCACCGCTGGGAGAGCCTGCGGTTGGGTGCCGCCCACCGCGTCCACGACCTGCCCGGCATGGCCGGGCTCGGGCTGGGCTTCGACTCGGCGGACCGGTCGGCACCGGCACGTGACGTCGTCGCCGAGCAGTACGCCCGCTACGAGGCGGCACTCGGGCTCGACGTGCGGCGCCCGGTCGAGGTGACCGGGGTGACCGGGCTGGGCGGCGGGTTCTCGGTGCGGTGGGCGAGGCGCGCCTCCTCGGGGGCGGAGCAGGCGGGGGACTCGGGTGCGGTGCGGGCCGAGGTCGTGGTGAACGCGACCGGGACGTGGGGGGCGCCGTTCGTGCCGTGGTACCCGGGGCGCGACACGTTCGCGGGCCGGCAGCTGCACACGTCGGACTACCGGGCGGCGTCCGAACTCGCCGGGCTCGACGTGGTCGTCGTCGGCGGGGGCACGAGCGCCATCGGCTTCGTCCTCGAGCTCGAGGGCGTGGCGGCTTCGACCACGTGGGTGACGCGTCGACCCGTCGACTGGCTCGACCAGGGCGAGCTCGACGTCGAGTCGGCCGTCGCGGCGGTGGCGGCGCAGGACCGCGCCGCCCGAGCGGGCCAGGCGCTGCCGAGCATCGTGAGCGGCACCGGCGTGCCCCGCACCCGGCGGTTCGCCTCGGGCGTCGAGCGCGGCCTGCTGGTCGAACGGCCGATGTTCTCGTCGATCGAGCCGGACGGCGTGCGGTGGGGAGACGGCGCGTTCGTCCACGCGGACGCCATCGTGTGGGCGACGGGGTTCCGGCCCGAGCTGCGGCACCTCGCACCGCTCGGGTTGCGGTCGGCCGACGGTGGGGTCCGCGTCGAGGGTGGGGCCTCGACCCTCGATCCGCGGCTGTTCTTCGCCGGATACGGCCCGCAGGCGTCCACCATCGGTGCGAACCGGGCGGGGCGCGCCATCGCCCGGCAGGTCGTCGCGCGGTTGTCGGAGAGCGACGCGGCACGCCGCCGGTGAGTGCGGCCGGTGCGTGCGGCGCGGCCTGCTGTCGGTGGGTGCGACGTCACGTGCCGGTGGTGAGTGCGCGGTGACGTGCCGCTGGTGAGCGCGACGGAGAGCGCGCCGGCGAGTCCGTCCGCGAGACGCATGATCACGGGAGCGGGAACCCGACCGCACGGAGTCGCGCCCTGAGCTTCGGAGGGGACGACGCCGTCGCGTAGCCCCATCGACCGAAGTGCCGCACGCGAGGAACGGCCCGGATGCGGTCTTCACGGTTCTTCTCGTCGAGTGCCACCTGCGCGGGGTCTCGCCCACCTCGCATCTCCGGCTTCGTGTACTTCACGTCACCATCGGCCTCTCCGACCCCGCCGAACTGCGGGAACCAGAAATCGACCTCGCCGATCTTTCCCCGCTCGTCGGAGAACGGCTCCTGGCGGACGGGCCGGGGAAGGCCCAGCAGGTGCAACGTGGCTGCGCTCGCCGATTCGATCGGCGTCATCGAACCTTCGTCGGCCAGCTGCAGACACAGCTCGGCGGTCTTCCGTCTCGGAGAACGACGACGACGAGCGAGACACCCCGCCAGATCTTCACGGCTGAAGAGGCCCTCGCGCAGGCCGTGGTCGTAGGCCATCAACCCGGCGTGCAGCCCGTGGGCGAGGGCGAGGTCGACGGCGGTCCGGGCCGACGAGGTGACGGTCAGACCGTCGAGCGCGACGCGCTCGTCGTCGTGCAGCGGGAGGGCGTGCCGCACCATCGTGCTGCTGCGGGAGTTCGTCCGACGGCCTGGATCGATGACGTGCACCTCAGGAGGAGGCCTGTGCAACAGGGGAAGACCCCACACGACGGCCGCTGAGGAGTGCGACGCGACGAGCCGCGGAGACGACCGCCGCAGGAGCACGTGGACCCGGAGGGCGTGCTGGCCCTCGGGTTCGAGCTCGACCCATCGTGTGGTGTCGAGGTAGACCCCTCTCGACACCCGGGTGAGGAGGCCGCGACCCGCCGCGTGCCTGAGGTGCCGGTCGTCCAGGCCGGAGCGGACGAGGGCGGACGAGGTGAGCAGTTCGTCGACGAGCTGAGGTGGGCGGTTCATGTGGTCGATGCTGGCGCTCCGCGACACGGGGTCCGTGTGAGTGACGTCGGGCTGGGGAGAACGGCGAACATCGCGCTCGTGGGGAGGACCGCTGGCCGCCCCCTCGTCCGGCGGTGGGCGATTTGCCTAGGCAGGGGTTGGGGGCCGGAACAGGGGGTGGGTGGGAGGTGTGGGCGTGTGACCCTGTGGTTCGGCGGTGGGCGATTTGCCTAGGCAGGGGTTGAGCGCCGGAGCGCGGGGTCGGCCGGCATCGGCCGGGCGGTTCAGGGGCGGCGGGGCGGGCGGACGTCGTGCGTGGCGGACCAGACGGCGACGGCGGCCGCGGCGGACCAGGCCTGGGGGCGGCACGAGGCGGGGTACGGCACGGGCGACGGCACCTCGCGGGACGAGTCACCCGAGTGCAGCTCGGGCATGCGGTGGTCGAAGGCCGGCGCCGCGGACAGCAGCCCGTCGGCGAGCAGGGCCGCCTCGGCCGGGAACCCCGCACGGGCGAGACCCTGGACCGCGATGGCCGTGTCGTGGGTCCAGACGCTGCCCCCGTGGTAGCTCAGGGGCCAGTAGCCGGCGCTGTCGGTAGACATGGTGCGGAGGCCGAAGCCGCTGAGCAGCTCGGGCGAGACGAGGCGGCGGGCGACCAGCGCCTCCTCGTCGGGGTCGAGGAGTCCGGTGCCGAGCAGGTGCCCGAGGTTGCTCGTGACCGTGTCGACCGGCCGCTTGGCCGCGTCGAGCGCGATCGCCGGGTAGGCGCCCGCGGCGTCGTCGACCCAGAAGGAGGCGCGGAACCGGTCACGCAGGCGCCCCGCCCAGTCGCGCCACCCGTCGCCGCCCTCTCGGCCGAAGGCGTCGAGCAGGTCGGCCCCGTGCACCGCCGCCTCGTACGCGTAGGCCTGCACCTCGCAGAGCGCGATCGGCCCCTCGGCGAGCGTGCCGTCACGCCACTGGACGCTGTCGCCCGAGTCCTTCCAGCCCTGGTTCGCCAGGCCGTGCCCGGTCTCGTCCACGTACTCGAGCAGCAGGTCGCCGTCGCTGTCGCCCGAGTCGCGCATCCAGGCCAGGGCCGCCTCGAGGTGCGGCAGCAGCGCCTCGACCTCGGTGGCCAGCAGCCCCCAGCGCCACGCGTCGTGCAGCAGGCAGACCCAGAGCGCCGTCGCGTCGACGGTGCCGTAGTAGAGCGGCGGCAGGCTGACGTCCTCACCCGGGATCGTCAGGGTCTGTTGACGCAGCTCGTGCATGATCTTGCCCGGCTGCTCGGCCGTCTCGGGCACGTGCCGCGTGCCCTGCAGGCCCGCCAGCACCCGCAGCGTGCCGGCCGCGACCGTGAGGTCGAGGGGCAGGGTGAAGCGGGCGGCCCAGAGCGAGTCGCGGCCGAAGAGCGTGAAGAACCAGGGCGCACCGGCGGCGTAGAAGACGTCGTCGGGCGCCGTCGTCGTGGTCAGGCGGAGCGCCGCCAGGTCGTCGCGGGCCCGGTCGACCCAGCGGGCGAGACGGTCGTCGCGCGGCGCCGGGTCGAGGTCGGCCCAGTGCAGCGGCGTGCGCACGCCCCGGACGACGGCGTCGGGCGCGGTGGCGACGAGGTCGAGGCCGACCGTCACCGAGCCCCGGGCGGGCACGACGGCGACCCATTCGACGACGAGGCCGGCGGGGGCCTGCCGCACCGCGCCTCCTCGGGTCTCGAGGTCGACCAGCACGCCCTCGGCCCGCCAGGAGGCGCGGGTGCCGTCAGGGGCGAGCGTCACGTCGCCCACGGGGTCGCCCACGAGGCCGGCCTTGACGTGGTCCATGGGTGAGGCGTCGGGGCGGAGGGTGGCGGCGACGGTGACCGTGAGCTCGCGGTCGAGCCGGGAGGTGACCGTGTGGCGCTCGTGCACGCCCGTCGTCGTGACGTCGCGGAGCGAGCTCAGGCGCACGTCGGGGTCGGCTCCGGCGTCGTCGAGGCCGCGCAGCAGGGACTCGAACCGGACGGCCGAGGCGCCCAGGGGCACGGTGGCCACGTGCTCGGGCACGAGGCCGTCGACCGTGATGCCGTGCCCGGCGACGAGGCGCACGTCGCCGAGGTAGACGCCGTGGATGGTCGCCGCCCCCATCGAGCCGTCGGCGGCCGACCAGGCCTGGGCGGGGGCCCGCAGGACGACCGTCTCGGCGGCGAGGAAGGGCTGGAGGCCGGGGGTCGGGGCCGATCGGCCGGCGTGGTCGGAGTCGAGGGGGGAGGTCTGGGTCATCGGGGGCTCCTGGGGCTCCGGGTGGCGGGCGAGGGGGCGACGGGGTGGGGGGTCGCGGTGCGGGTCACTCTTTGACGGCCCCGGCGCTGGCGTTCATGATGCGGCGCTGGAAGACGAAGAAGACGATCGCGACCGGGATGGTCATCACCGCGGCGGCCGCGAGCTTGATCGGGTACTGCGACCCCTGGCTCAGCTGCCCGGAGGCGAGGCTCGCGACGCCCTTGGTCAGGGTGGTCAGCTCGGGCGACTGCGTCGACACGATGAAGTGCGAGAGCTCGTTCCACGAGCCCTGGAACGACAGGATGATGATCGTCACGAGTGCGGGCCGGGCCATCGGCAGGACGATCGACCAGAACACCCGGAAGGTGCCGGCGCCGTCGATGCGGGCCTGCTCCTCGACGCTGCGGGGGATCGACTCGAAGAAGTTCTTCATGATGAAGACTCCGGCGGCGTCGGTCAGCAGCGGCACGATCATGCCCGAGTACGAGTCGTACATGCCGAGCTGGTTGATGACCAGGAACTTCGGGATGAGCAGCACGACCGTCGGCACCGCCATCACGCCGATCAGCAGCACGAAGATGACGTTGCGCCCCCGGAACTGCAGCCGCGCCAGGGCGTAGCCGGCCAGCGAGTTGAAGAAGACCCGTCCGAGCGTCACCACGATGGTCACGATCGCCGAGTTCTGGAACCAGGTCGGGAAGTCGCTGTTCAGGAACAACTGCCGGTAGGCGGCGACCGTCGGCGTGATCGGGATCAGCGCCAGCGGGTCGGAGGCCGCCTCGGGGTCGGTCTTGAACGACGTCGCCACGTTGATCAGGAACGGCAGGACGTAGACCGCCGCGATGACGATCAGCACGGCGTAGAGCACCGAGGTGCCCGCGATGCGTCGCGTGCCGCGGGGTTCTCCGCCGACGGGGCGCGGCGAGGCCGGGGGAGGCGCGACCGGCAAGGAGGGGTTCACCCGGTCGGCGATCGGTGCGGTGGTGGTCATCGCTCGACTCCCGTCGTGTAGAGGCGGGTGCGTCTCTTCGACACCGCCCGTTCGCGCAGCACGATGCGCTGCAGGATCGTCAACGCGACGATGATGACGAACAACACGAAGGCGATGGCCGCGCCGCGACCCCACTCTTGATCGCCGAACGCCGAGGTGTACGAGAGGTAGGCGGGGGTCAGCGTGGTCTTCTGCGGGCCGCCCTGGGTGCCGGTGTAGATCTGGTCGAAGACCTGCCAGGTGCCGATCAGGCCGAGGGTGAGCACCGTGAAGAGCGTCGGTCGCAGTTGCGGCAGCGTGATGCGCCAGAAGCGCTGCCAGCCGTTCGCGCCGTCCATCATCGCGGCCTCTTGCACGTCGCCGCCGAGGTTCTGCAAGGCCGCCAGGAAGAGCAGCATGAACGTGCCGCTGGTGGTGAAGACGGCCATCAGGATGAACGCGGACATCGCGACCGACGGCCCGGCCAGCCAGTCCCACCAGCTGACGCCGAGGGCGGTGTGGTCGGCCAGCAGGGCCGGGGGCTGCGTGACGCCGACCACGGCGAGGAGGTTGTGCAGCACGCCGCTGGCGTCGTTGAACCACGCGGGCCCGGTGATGCCGACGAACGAGAGCAGCTTGTTCACGGCCCCGCTCTGCGAGAACAGGAACAGCCACAGGACGGTGATCGCGACCGAGCTGGTGACCGACGGGAAGTAGAACGCGGTGCGGAAGAACCCCCGGCCGCGCAGCACCTGCCGGTTCACCAGCACGGCGAGCAGAAGCGACACCGCGGTCTGGATCGGCACGACGAGGAGCACGTACCAGGCGTTGTTGCGGAGGCTCAGGCCGAAGTCGCGCTCGGCCAGGCCACCGCCGCCCAGCAGTTCTCGGTAGTTCTGCGCCCCGACGAAGCCCACGCCCGCCGCGAAGGGTGAGCCCCGGCCGGTCCAGTCCGAGACGCTGACCCAGAGGGCCATCAGCACGGGCACGGCCAGGAAGAGGCCGAGGACGATCAGCACGGGCGAGACGAACAGCCAGCCCGAGAGGCCCTCGCCCCGCGAGGCGGCACGTCGCCGGCGGGGGGCCTTGGTCGAGATCGCGGTCATGGGGACTGCCTTTCGTGCGCTGTCTCGGGTCGGTGGGTCGCGCCTCCTCGCTGGTCGCGGAGGCGGGCGCTCGCGCGGGGAGGCGGGAGTCGGACGGGGGAGGGGCGGAGGCGCGACCACCCTGGGGAGGACGCGTCGCGGCCCCGCGCGTGCCGTCGCCGGGGAGGGAGTCCTGGGCACCGCGCCGGGGCAGGCGCGGTGCCCGGGGGCTACTGGAGGATCGCCTCGAAGTTCTTCTGCGCGGACTCGAGGATGGTCTTCGGGTCGCCGTCCTTCAGGCCCGAGAGCTGCGAGTTGAAGTCGCTGATCACGGCGGCGGAGCCGTCCTGCGTGGGCGTGCCCTGGGCGAACTCGACCGAGTCGAGGAACGCCGCCTGGTCGGGGTTGTCGGACTTCCAGGTGTCGGCGGCCGACTGGATCGAGGGCATGACGCCGAACGCGTCGGCGAAGGCGAGCTGCTGGTCGGTGCTCGTCAGCTGCTCGACGAGGTCGACGGCGGCCTGCTGGTTCGGGCTGTCGGCGGCGATGCCCCAGCAGTTCGTGAACTGCAGCGTGCCCTGGCCGCCGGGGCCGGCGGGCAGCTCGGCCACCTGGTAGGCCACGTCGGGGTAGTCGTTGGTGAGGGCGCCGGTGATCCAGTTGCCCTCGATGGTCATCGCGGCCTTGCCGGTCCCGAAGGCCTCGCCACCCCAGCCGGCGCCGAGGTCGCTCGAGAAGGCGGCGTCGCCGCTGGTCAGCAGGTCCTTCACGTAGGTCAGCGCCTCGACGTTCTCGGACGAGTCCAGCGTCGCCTCGGTGCCGTCGGCGTTGGTGACCGTCCCGCCCGCCTGGGCCATGAACGCGCCCACCCGGGCGTACTCGGGGCTGAACGCCAGGCCCACGTGGTCGGCCGTGGTGAGCTTCGCGGCCACCGTCTTCAGCGAGTCCCAGTCGGTCGGGACGTCGGCGTCGGTCAGGCCGGCCGCGGCCCACATGTCGGTGTTGATGATCAGGCCGAGGGTCGAAAAGTCCTTGGGCGCGCAGTAGAACTGGTCGTCGAGCGTGAAGCTGTCGACGAGGGTCGGGAAGAAGTCGCCCTCGTTGGCGAGCTGGTCGCCGTACGCCAGCAGGCTGCCGTTGCCCGCGAAGCCCGCGAGCGTGTCGGTCGAGACGTAGAACACGTCGGCCGGCTTGCCCGAGGCGAAGCCCTGGCTGAGCTGCTGGGGCAGGTCGGAGGCCACGCTGACCTCGGCGCCGGTGCCCGAGTCGTCGGACCACTTCGAGACGGCGTCGGTGACGGCCTTCGTCTCGGCGTCGCCGCTCGAGCCGATCAGCACGGTCAACGAGTCGTCGCTGCTGGTGAGGGCGCCGCCGCTCGCGGCGCCCGACCCCTCGCTGAAACCGGAGCCACAGGCCGTGAGGCCGAGGGCGGTGATGGTCGTGAGGGCGGCTGCTGCCGCCAGGCGGGTCGTGCGTCGTCGCATGGTGGGCCTCTCGTCGCGTCGTTGCGATGGTGCGGGTGCTGTGGTCGGGGAGTGGTGCCGGGTGGAACGCGTGGAACGGGTCGGGCGGGTGTGATTTGATCGATCAAATCCGTGGGTGTCAGAGTAGGCAGGCCGCCCCGCGGGTGTCAAGCCCGAGGCGCCGGGGGCCGTCGGGCCCTGGGGTAACGTGACCGGAGGCCGCCGACCGGCGCCGGGGCGGAGGGCGAGATGACTCGGGTGCCGGCACCGCGCCTCCCGACCGTCAGCGACGTCGCCTCGGTCGCCGGGGTGTCGCGGCAGACCGTCTCGAACGTGCTCAACTCGCCCGACATCGTCCGCCCCGACACGCGGGGACGCGTCGAGCGGGCCATCGCCGACCTCGGCTACCGACCGCACGCTTCGGCGAGACGGCTGCGCACCCGCAAGAGCTCGACCATCGGCATCCGGCTCGACCCCGTCCAGAACGGCATCTCGGGCGCCGTGCTCGACCGCTTCCTGCACGCCGTCACCGAGCAGGCCGACGCCCGCGACCACCGCATCCTGTTGTACACGGCGGCCGGACCCGACGACGAGATCGCGCAGTTCCGCCGCCTGCTGGACGGCGCCGACGTCGACGGCTTCGTGCTCACCTCGACCTTCTTCGACGACCCGCGCACCGAGTGGCTGATCGACGCCGGCGCCGACTTCGTCACCTTCGGCCGCCCCTGGGGGCTCGACGACATGGGCGACCCTCAGCACCGTTGGGTCGACGTCGACGGCCGGGCCGGCGTCGCGTCGGCGACCGACGACCTGCTGGCCGGCGGCGCGACGCACGTGGCCTTCCTCGGCTGGCCGGAGGGGTCCGGCGCCGGGGACGACAGGAGGCGCGGGTGGCGTGACGCCCTCGGGTCGCGGGGCGCGCTCGACCCGGTCTCGATCGACGCGCTCGACCTGGCCGTCGAGGACTCGGTGCCCCTCGCCTCGGCCGCCGTGCGCGCGGTGCTCGACGCGGGAGTGGCCGTGGACGCCGTCGTGTGCGCCAGCGACACCCTCGCCCTCGGGGCGTCCGTGGTGCTCGGCTCGTCGGTGCCCGTCGTGGGCTACGACGACACCCCGGTCGCCTCGGCACTCGGCCTGTCGAGCGTCGAACAGCCGCTCGTCGAGGTCGCCGGAGCCGTGCTGTCCTTGCTGCTCGACGACAGCGAGCCGCGACACCGCCTGCTGCGGCCGCGCACGATCTGGCGCTGACGCCCCTCGAGGCGCTGACGGACCTCGAGGGGCTGACGGCCCTCGAGGCGCGGCTACTTCTTCTTGCGCGGGGCGGTGCCGGTCGAGTTGCGGGCGGCCGAGCGGGCCTTGCGGGCGGCGGCACCGCCTCCGCGGTTGCCCTTGGCCGACCCCGGGGCGCGGGGCGTCTGCTTCGGCCCGGGCTTCGAGCCGGCCGAGCCGTCCTGGGCGGGCTGGGCGTCCAGGCCTCGCTGCACCGCGCCTCCTTCGACCGCCGCGCCGGCACGGCCCTCGGGGCCGGCGTCGGCACCCAGGGCGCCACCGGCGGCACCCGACCGGCGACCGGCCGGCTCGAGCACGCGGCGCGGCACGGGCCGGGGTCGGATCGGCTCACCGCGACGGTCCTGACCGGGGATCGGCCGCGACCGGCGGCCGTAGAGCACCTCGGACGAGTCGAGCAGCCACGGCACGAGCGAGATGGTGACGCCGTGCACGAGCATCAGCTTCTGGCGGATGCGGCGGCTCTTGTGGTTGTGCAGGGCGGCCTCCCACCAGTGGCCGACGATGTAGATGGGCGTGTAGACCGTCACGACCTCGCTGCCGTGCTCCTCGCGGTGGGCCTTGATGTACTTGATGAGCGGCATGCTGATGTCGCGGTACGGCGAGGCCACGATGCGCAGCGGCACGTCGATGTCCTGCTCGGCCCACTGCCGCTGCAGCAGCGCCGTGGCCTCGTCGTCGATGCCGACGTGGATCGCCTCGAGCGACTCGTGACGGGCGGCGATGGCGTAGTCGAGGGCCTTGAGCACGGGCTTCTGCATCGTGCCCACGAGCACGATGGCGTGGTCGCCGTGCGAGCCGAACTGCGTCGTGGCGTCGGGCTCGATCTCGACCAGCACGTCGCGGTAGTAGCGGTTCACGCCGAGCATCAGCACGAACAGGATCGGCATGATGACGAACACCAACCAGGCGCCGTGCGTGAACTTCGTCACCGTCACGACGACCAGCACCGACGCCGTCAGCAGGGCGCCGAACGCGTTGATGCCGCGGGCGCGGTAGACGGCTCCGCGGTCGGCGCAGCCCTCGCGCAGCATGCGGGTCCAGTGCACCACCATGCCGGTCTGGCCGAGCGTGAACGAGACGAAGACGCCGATGATGTACAGCTGGATGAGGCCGGTGACGCTGGCCTGGTACACGAGCAGGATGGCGCAGGCCACGAGGGCCAGCACGATGACGCCGTTCGAGTAGATCAACCGGTCGCCGCGCGTGTTGAGCGCTTTCGGGGCGTACTGGTCTCGGGCCAGGATCGACCCGAGCAGGGGGAACCCGTTGAACGCCGTGTTCGCCGCGAGCAGCAGCACGGCCGCCGTGCAGGCCTGGATCACGTAGAACGGGATGCCGAACAGGGCGCCGCCGAAGACGGCGCTCGCGATCTGGGCGATGAGGCTGCGTTGCGGGGTCGTGGCGCAGTCGACGAAGCCCTGCAGGTCGCAGGCGTCCTCGGCGTAGTGCACCCTCGCGATCAGGGCCACGGCGACCAGGCCGGCGAAGAGCACGATGGCGATGCTGCCCATCAGCACGAGGGTCTTCTGGGCGTTCTGCACCTTGGGGCGGCGGAACGCGGGCACGCCGTTGGCGATCGCCTCGACGCCGGTCAGGGCCGAGCAGCCGCTCGAGAACGCACGCAGCAGCAGCAGGACGAAGGCGGCCTGCGTGAGCTGGTCGGCCTGCACCGTGAAGTCGGCGCTCTCGGCGACGGGCGGGTCGCCGAGGGCGGTGCGGACGAGGGCGATGACGATCATCACGAAGACGCTCGACACGAAGAGGTAGGTCGGGACGGCGAAGGCCTTGCTCGACTCGCGCACGCCCCGCAGGTTCACGGCCGCCAGCAGGACGACGAAGAAGATCGCGAGCTCGACGCGCACCGGCGCCAGTTCGGGCACGGCCGAGATGATGTTGTCGACGCCCGAGGCGACCGACACGGCCACCGTCATGACGTAGTCGACGAGCAGCGCCGAGGCGACGACCAGGCCGGCCTTCTCGCCGAGGTTCTTGTGGGCGACCTCGTAGTCGCCGCCACCCGACGGGTAGGCCTTGATCAGCTGGCGGTACGACGCCACGACGACGAGCAGCAGCACGACCACGGCCACGGCCACCCACGGGGCCAGCGTGAGGAACCCCAGCCCGCCGATCAGCAGGATCATCAGCAGCTCTTGCGGCGCGTAGGCCACCGAGCTGAGCGGGTCGCTCGCGAAGATCGGCAGTGCGAGGTGCTTCGGCAGCAGCTGCCCCTCGAGCTTCTCCGAGGGGAGGGGTTCACCGATCAGCCAGCGCTTCGGCGACCGGGTGTCGTTGGTCACGAGCGGCGACTCTACTCCCGTGCGAGGGGCTGTCAACTTCGCTCGCGGGCGGTTTATTCCCGGTCAGGGAGGGTTCGTCCGAACCGGTTCGTACTGCTGGGGGTCGGGCTTGCGTCACCGCCCGCCGCGGCACCGCTCAGACGGACGAGGAGGCGCGGGCCGGGACGGCCACGGAGGTCGCCACCCGGCGCCGCGCGAACAGCGGCAGGGTGACCGCGACGAGCGGCCCGATCAGCAGCGCCTCGGCGGCGGTCCCGACGCCCACCTGGCCGCCGAGCAGCCAGCCCGCGGCGAGCACCGTCACCTCGATGACGGTGCGGGCGACGCCCACCCGCCAGCCGAGCCGTGCGTGCAGCCCGAGCATGAGGCCGTCGCGCGGGCCCGGGCCGAAGTCGGCGCCGATGTAGAGGCCGCTGGCCACCGCGAGCAGCAGCAGGCCGCCCGCGAAGGTCAGCCCCTGCGCCCACCAGACGGTCTGTTGCGGCAGCACGTGCAGGCCGAGGTCGGCGACCGGCCCGATCATCAGGGTGTTGGCGAGCGTGCCGAAGCGCGGGCGCTGGCGCAGGGGGATCCAGAGCAGCAGCACGACGAGGCTCGTGACGAACGTGACGGTGCCGAAGGACAGGCCGGTGTGCTGCGAGAGACCCTGCGACAGGACGTCCCACGGGGCGACGCCGATGCCGGCCCGCACCATGAGGGCGATGGCGAACCCGTAGGCGGTCAGGCCGACGAACAGCTGGAGCAGGCGGCGGGAGAAGAGCATGCGACGATCCAATCCGCCGAGTGGCCTGGTGGCAAGAGGCCAATCGGCTTAGGGTGGCCGCGTGACCAACCTCGACCACGGTGCCACCGCCGTCTCGTCCCGGGCGCTGAACGCCCTGCTCGACTCGTGGCGCGCCTCCTCGGCTCCGGGTTACCTCGCGCTCGCCGACCGCATCCGCCTGCTCGTGCTCGACGGCCGGCTGCCGGTCGGCACCCGGTTGCCGTCCGAGCGCGACCTCTGCGCGCACCTCGGGGTCAGCCGGACGACCGTGGCCTCGGCCTACGCCGCCCTCCGCGACTCGGGGCACGTCGACAGCGTGCGCGGCAGCGGCAGCGTCGTCCGCCTGCCGGCGCGCGCGTCGGTGCCGCGCCCGACGACCACCGACGGGCTGCTCGACCTGACCAAGGCGGCGCTGCCCGCGGTCGACGGCATCGCCGAGGCCGCCCAGCGTGCGGCGGGTCGGCTCGGTGCCTACCTCGACGACCCGGGCTACGACCCGGTCGGGCGTCCGGTGCTGCGGGAGGCGATCGCCGAACGGTACCGGCGACGAGGGCTCGCGACGAGCGCGGACCAGATCGTCGTCACTCTGGGGGCACAGCACGCCATCGCGTTGCTCGCGCGGGTGCTCGTCTCGCGCGGAGACCGCGCCGTGGTCGAGGCGCCCGGCTACCCGCACGCCTTCGAGGCCCTGCGCGGCGCCGGCGCCCGGCTCGTGCCGGTCAGCGTGACCGTCGACGACGGCTGGGACGAGGCGTCGCTGATGCAGGCCCTGCGCCGGACGAGCCCGCCGGTGGCCTACCTCATGCCCGACTTCCACAACCCGACCGGGGCGACCATGCCCGCCGGACAGCGCGTGCGCGTCCTCGAGGCGGCCGCGGCCGAGGGCACCGTCGTGATCGCGGACGAGACGATGGCCGAGATGGCGATCGACGAGCGTCGGGATGCCCCCCTGCCGATGGCGGCGTACGGCCCGGCGGTCTCGATCGGCTCGGTGGGCAAGTCGCTCTGGGGTGGGCTGCGCATCGGGTGGATACGGGCCGAGCGCCCACTCGTCGACCGACTCGTGCGCGCCCGCTCGGCCGGCGACCTCGGCACGCCCGTGCTCGAGCAGCTCGTGGTCGCCGAGCTGCTCGGCGACTTCGACCGCGTGCTGGAGGCGCGGGCCGGGCACCTGAGACGGGGTCGCGACCGCGTGGTCCGGGGCCTGCGCGAGCAGTTCCCGTCGTGGCAGGTGCCCTCGCCGGCCGGCGGCCTCACCACCTGGGTGGGGCTCGGGGCGCCGGTCAGCTCGCAGCTCACCCTGGCCGCGCGCCGCGAGGGGCTGCTGCTCGCCGCGGGGCCGGTGTTCGGCGTCGACGGGGCCTTCGAGCGGTTCCTGCGCGTGCCGTTCTCGTACGCCGACAGCGACACCGACCGCGCGCTGGCCGCCCTGCGCGCCGCGTGGGACGGCGTCGACGGGGTGCAGGCGCCGGCCTCGCCGCTGCTGGCCGAGGTGGTCTGAGGGGCTCGCCCCGCGCCTCCTCGGCCGTGCCGGGCATCGACTCCTCCCCACCCGGGCGAGCTGTCGTCGTCCTGCACGGCGCGCAAGAAGCCGCCGCGAGTTCCCAGAGAGGCTGGTGACAATGGAGGCGCGGTGGACGTCGTCCGCCCCGCCTCCCCTCGCTCTCCCCTCACCACCGGAGCACCGTGCACCTGCTGTCCGTCTTCAGCCTGCGCAACCGCGCGCTGATCGCCCTCGTCACCATCGTCGTCGCCGTCTTCGGCGGCATCGCCCTGACCTCGCTCAAGCAAGAGCTCGCACCGAACGTGCAGTTCCCACAGATCGCGATCGTCAGCTCGTACCCGGGCGCCACGCCCGAGGTCGTCAACGAGGACGTCTCGACGCCGATCGAGCAGGCCGTCCAGATCATCCCCGGGCTCGAGGGCACCTCGGCGACGTCGAGCACCTCGCAGAGCACCGTGTCGGCCGAGTTCACCTACGGCACCGACCTCGACTCGGCCGAGCAGAAGATCCAGTCGGCCATCAACCGCCTGACGCTGCCCGACTCCGTCGACACCCAGGTGGTCACGGGCAGCTTGGCCGACCTGCCGGTCATCCAGATCGCCGTGACCGGTTACGACGCCGCCGACTCGCAGGCGCTCGTCGACCGCCTGACGAACGTCACCGTGCCCGACCTGCAGAAGCTCGACGGCGTCCGCGAGGCCTCGATCTACGGCGACGCCGGCCAGCGAGTCACCATCTCGCCCGACCAGACGGCGCTCGCGGCCCGAGGGCTGACGACCGCCGCCTTCCAGGACGCCCTCGACGCCAACGGCACGCTGATCCCCGGCGGCACCATCACGCAGGACGGCAAGACCCTGTCGATCCAGGCGGGTCAGCGTCTGACCAGCGTCGACGAGATCCGTGCCCTGCCGCTGCTCGACGCCACCTCGGCCACCACGATCGGCGACGTCGCCGACGTCCAGCTCACCGGTGCACCGGTCACGTCCATCAGCCGCGTCGACGGGCAGGACGCCCTGACGGTCGCCGTCACCAAGACCCTCGACGCCAACACCGTCGACGTGTCGAAGACCGTCCGCGACGCGATCCCGGGCCTCGCCTCCGACCTGGGAGACGGGGTCGAGCTGACCGTCGTGTTCGACCAGGCGCCGTTCATCCAGCAGTCGATCGACTCGCTCGCCGAAGAGGGGCTGCTCGGCCTGGTCTTCGCCGTGGTCGTCATCCTCGTGTTCCTGCTGTCGATCCGGTCGACGATCGTCACGGCCATCAGCATCCCGACGAGCGTGCTCATCACGTTCATCGGCCTGCAGGCGGCGGACTACACGCTGAACATCCTGACCCTCGGCGCCCTCACCATCGCCATCGGCCGGGTGGTCGACGACTCGATCGTCGTCATAGAGAACATCAAGCGGCACCTCACCGCGGGCGTCGACCGCCTCGCGGCGATCACGGTCGGCGTGCGCGAGGTCGCGGGGGCCATCACGGCGTCGACGGTCACCACCGTCGTGGTCTTCCTGCCGCTGGCCTTCGTCGGCAACATCACGGGCGAGCTGTTCCGACCCTTCGCCCTCACGGTGACGATCGCGCTCGTCGCGTCGCTGTTCGTCGCGCTGACCATCGTGCCGGTGCTGGCGTACTGGTTCCTCCGGGCACCCAGGGCCCACAAGCACGCGCCGGGCGCCGAGGCCGCGGCCGTCGAGGGCGCGACGGTCGAGTCGCTGACGACCCGCGCCTCCGACCCGTCCGACGCCCGGCCGCTCGACCGCCTGCGTCGCGCGTACGTCCCGGTGCTGCGGGGCACCCTGAAGCGGCCGGTCGTGACGATCCTCGTCGCGCTGCTCGTGCTCGGGGGCACGGGCGCCGTCATCCCGTTCATGAAGACGAACTTCCTCGGGGCGAGCGGCCAGAACACCTTCACCGTCACGCAGACCCTGCCGCCCGCGTCGAGCCTCGAGACCCAGTCCGACGCCGCCGACCGGGTCGAGCAGGTGCTCGACGGCGTCGAGGGCATCGAGACGGTGCAGCTGACCATCGGGTCGAGCGGCACGTCGATCGCGAGCTTCCTCGGCGGCTCCGGCGACAGCACGGTCACCTACTCGATCACCACCGACGAGAGCGCCGACCAGGACGCGTTGCAGGCCGACGTGCGGTCGCAGCTGGCCGACGTGTCGGACGCCGGCGAGATCGAGGTGTCGGCCTCGAGCGGCTTCGGCACGAGCAACGACATCACCGTCGACGTCACCGCCCCCGACCCCGACAGCCTGCAGACCGCGACGGACGCCGTGCTGAAGAAGGTCGAGGGGCTGCCCGGCACCGCCGAGGCGAGCTCGAACCTGCAGGCGGCCCAGCCGATCATCGGCGTGCAGGTGGACCGCGCGGCCGCCGCGGCGCTCGGCTACAGCGAGGTCGCCGTGGGCGGCATCGTGTCGCAGGCCATTAAGCCCGTCAGGGTGGGGTCGCTCGAGATCGACGACAGCTCGGTCGACGTGTACACCGTCGACCCGACCCCGCCGGCGACCATCGACGAGCTGAAGGCCCTCGAGCTGCCGAGCCCGACCGGGCCGGTGCGGCTCGACTCGATCGCCACCGTCGAGCAGACGACGGGGCCGACGTCCGTCACGACGACCGACGCCGTGCGCTCGGCGACCGTGACCATCACGCCCTCGACCGACGACCTCTCGGCCGCCGGCACCGAGGTGTCGGACGCGGTCGCGGCGGTCGACCTGCCGGACGGCACCGACGCGACGATCGGCGGGGCGACGGCCGACCAGGCCAACGCGTTCTCGCAGCTCTTCCTCGCGGTGCTCATCGCCATCCTGATCGTCTACATCGTGATGGTGGCGACGTTCCGCAGCCTGGTCCAGCCGATCCTGCTGCTCGTGTCGATCCCGTTCGCGGCGACCGGGGCGATCCTGCTGCAGCTGGCCTCGGGCGTCCCCCTGGGCGTCGCGTCGCTCATCGGCGTGCTCATGCTGGTCGGCATCGTCGTGACCAACGCGATCGTCTTGATCGACCTGGTCAACCAGTACCGCGAGAAGGGGCTGCGGGTGCGCGAGGCCCTGCTCGAGGGGGCGTCGCGACGCTTGCGGCCCATCCTCATGACGGCGGCGGCCACGATCTTCGCCCTCACCCCGATGGCGCTCGGCGTCACCGGGCACGGCGGCTTCATCTCGCAGCCGCTGGCGATCGTCGTGATCGGCGGGCTCGTGTCGTCCACGGTGCTGACCCTCGTCGTGCTGCCGGTCATCTACTACCTGTACGAACGCATCGGCGAACGCCGGGCCGATCGTCGTGCGGCGGAGGCTCGGCCGGAGGAGGCGGCCGAGGTGGCCGGGGCGGCCGAGGTGACAGAGCAGGCTGCCACCGGGGCGTGACCTCGGCTGGCGTGCCGGGTGCGGCCGTGGCCGTGCACGTCGCGGCGACGGGCCGTGAGCACGCCCCCCAGAGCAGGACCTGAGCGGCGTGTCGGCCCGCTCGGATCGGGATCGGTGCGCCGGGATGCGGCAGGTGGGTCGGGTTCGGCGCCGACACGTGCCGGAAAGGCGGGCGAGTCCGTGCCCGACGGGCCGCCGCGCTGGCCCGACGGGCGCGAACTCGACCGTGATGGCGTGCCGCGGGGCTCCGCTCGCCGATCGCACACGAGGAGGCGGGGCTTCCGGTTCGCCGGAGGCTCGGGTATCGTAGGTGGGTCGGCTCAAGACACCGCGCCTGTGGCGCGAGCACATCGGCACCTGCGGGTGCCGATCATGCACAGCTTTGAACAGCACGAGGGTTTGTACGTCTTGTGGGCCGGATTCCCGTCGAGTCACGACGGGATGAATTCACGATTGTGAACGGTCCTGGTCAACGGCTGCCCGGGTATTTCTTCGCGTCATCTCTGACAAGCCCGGAAAGAACTCCTCCATGTCTCCTTACGACAACTCCCGCCCGCGCACCGACCGCACCGGCGGGGCTCCCAAGGCCGGCTCGAAGAGCCCCAAGCACCGCGGCCACCGCGCCGACGAGGTCGGGGCCCCGGCTCCCAAGAAGCGGTGGGACGCGAGCGAGCGCGCCGAGCGCGGTCGCCGCGAGTTCGGCACCCGCGACGGTGGCGGCAACCGTGCCCCCGGCGCCGCCCGCTCGGACGACCGTCGCCCCAACTGGGAGCCGCGCGAGAAGTCGGCCGGCGGCAACCGCTTCGGCAACCGTGACTTCGACAGCCGCAACGGCGAGCGTGGCCGCGACGCCGCCCCGCGCTTCGGTCGCGACGGTGGCCGTGAGGCCGCCCGCGGCTACGGCCGCGACGGCGGACGCGAGGCCGCCCGCGGCTCCGACCGCGGTCCCCGCTCGTGGGACCGCTCGGACCGCCCCGCCCGCGACGATCGCGCTCCTCGCGACGACCGCGGCGCCCGTAGCTTCGACCGCAGCGACCGCCCTGCCCGTGACGACCGCTCGCGCGACGACCGCGCACCGCGTTCGTACGGTGACCGTCCCGAGCGCGGTGACCGCGCCTCCGGCGGCTACGACCGCGACACCCGCCCGGCGCGTAGCTTCGACCGCGGCGACCGTCCGGCGCGCAGCTTCGACCGCGACTCCCGCCCCGCCCGTGACGACCGCTCGCCGCGTTCGTACGGTGACCGTCCCGAGCGCGGTGGCCGCGCCTCCGGCGGTTTCGACCGCGGCGACCGCCCGGCACGCGTCGGCGACCGGTCGAGCGACTTCTACCCGAAGCGCGACGCGGCGACCCACTACTCGCCCGAGGACGACGTCAAGCTCGAGAAGCTCAAGGCCGAGGTCGTCACCGCGGCCGACGTCGAGGGCGTGAGCTTCGGCGACCTGGGCCTCGGCGACAACATCGAGCGTCAGTTGGCCTCGATGGGCGCCGCCGCCCCGTTCGCGATCCAGGCGGCGACGATCCCCGACGTGCTCGCCGGGCGCGACGTGCTCGGCCGCGGCCGCACGGGCTCGGGCAAGACGATCGCCTTCGGCGCCCCGCTGGTCGAGAAGCTGATGGAGAACAACGGCGCGAAGAACCGCAAGATGGGCCGCAAGCCCCGCGCGCTGATCCTCGCCCCGACCCGCGAGCTCGCGATGCAGATCGACCGCACCGTGCAGCCCATCGCCCGGTCGGTCGGCCTCTTCACCACGCAGGTCTACGGCGGCGTGCCGCAGCAGCGCCAGGTGGGTGCGCTCAACCGCGGCGTCGACATCGTGATCGGCACCCCGGGTCGCATCGAAGACCTGATCGACCAGGGGCGCCTCGACCTGAGCGAGGTCGTGGTGACCGTGCTCGACGAGGCCGACCACATGTGCGACCTCGGGTTCCTCGAGCCGGTGCAGCGCATCATCCGCGAGACCGCGACCGTCCGCCCCGACGGCGCGCGCGCCCAGAAGCTGCTCTTCAGCGCGACGCTCGACAAGGGCGTGGCGAAGCTCGTCGACGAGTTCCTCGTCGACCCGGCCGTCCACGAGGTCGCCGGCGAGGACCAGGCCAGCGCCACGATCGACCACCGCGTCCTGCTGATCGAGCAGCGCGACAAGACCGCCGTCATCGAGCAGCTCGCCTCGGGTGGCGGCAAGACCCTGGTCTTCGCCCGCACCCGCGCCTTCGCCGAGCAGCTCGCCGACCAGCTCGAGGACGCCGGCATCCGCTCGACGAGCCTGCACGGCGACCTGAACCAGGCCCGCCGCACGCGCAACCTGCAGCTGCTCACCAGCGGCAAGGTCAACGTGCTCGTCGCCACCGACGTCGCCGCCCGCGGCATCCACGTCGACGACATCGAGCTCGTCGTCCAGGCCGACATGCCCGACGAGTACAAGACCTACATGCACCGCTCCGGCCGCACCGGCCGTGCGGGCAAGGAGGGCACCGTCGTCACGCTCATCACGCGTCAGCGCCGCCGCCGCATGGAGGAGCTGCTCGACCGCGCCGAGATCGACGCCGAGATGATCGAGGCCCGCTCGGGCGACCGCCTGATCGACGAGCTCGCGGGCGTGCAGGCCTAGCGAGCCGTCCTCAGGGGCTCGCACCGCGCCTCCTGCTCTCGAACCCCGTTCCGAACGATGAACCCCGCATCTCGGGGGTTCACCGTTCGGAACGGGGTCCTTCGTCGTGCTCGGGCGCTCGTGAGACCCCAGGAAGTCGCCGAGACACCCGTGCGCGCGTGGGGGTCTGGGCGGGTTCCTGGGGCTTCGGCGCGGCGGGCGGCAGGCGGCGGGGCTAGCGGCGGTCGAGCAGGCCGCGCACGTAGGACGCCTGGCCGAGGTGCTGCACGCAATCGTTCAGGATGCTCACGAGGCGGGCGCCCGCGGTGACCGGCGGGTCCCACGCGTCGTCGACCACGTCGTCGTAGGAGGCGCCGTCGAGGTCCTCGAGGTAGGCCCGCGTCCGCAGCGTGACGGCCTCGAGGTAGCCGATCAGCAGCTCGGCGTCGACCCGCACCGCGGCCACGTCGGACGGCGACATGCCGTAGCCCATCTCGGCCGGCGAGAACGGCAGGGCGAACGACTCGGCCCAGCCGTCGGCGGTCCACACCTGGTCGGACGCCGCGAGGTCGGCGATCTGGACGTCCTGACCACGGGCGGTGTGCCAGACGAGCCAGGCGATCGTGTTCGCCTCGGCGTCGGGGCGCCAGGCGAGGTCGTCGACCGACAGGCCGGCGACGGCCCGTTCGGCCACGGCCGGGAGGCGCGAGAAGGCTTCGACGAGGACGTCCGAGGGGGTCATCGGCCCACCCTACGACCGGCCGCGGGCGCCGGGTCCGACCGGACGCGGCGCCGCGGTCGGCGTCGTCGCGTTCCGGTCGGCCTCGCCGCCGGGCTCAGGGCTCGGGGTCGCACCACGCTCGCGTCGTCGAACCGTCGTCCCGGGTGGTTCGACGACGCGACGGTGGTGCGACCCGGCGTCCGAGGCTCGCCCGGGCTCAGGCGTCGGCGGTCTCGCCCGCGGCAGCCTCGGCTGCGGCAGCATCGCCCGCGACGGCTTCGCCCTCGGCGGCAGTGCGCGTCAGCGAGTCTCCGATGGCACGCATGGCGACGGCCAGGAAGTCGAGGTGGTTCGGGTCGACCGCGTCGCGGAACGCGCGACGGTAGAACTCGTCGATCTGGTCGATGGCCTCTCGTCCGGCCGGGGCGAGTTCGAGCAGCACGCTTCGTCGGTCGGAGGGGTGCGGCTGCCGGGTGATGTACCCGCCGCCCTCGAGCCGGTCGACGAGGCTGGTGGTCGCTCCGGTCGACAGCTCGAGGAACTCGGCCGCCCGCTTCGGCGTCGTGTCGTGGTCGTTCGCGATGAACGTCAGGCACCGGAGGTCGGTCGTCCCCATGCCGAAGAAGTCGGCGACGAGCTTCTGCACGCGGTCGCCCTGCTGTTGCAGCGACCGGTAGGCCTCGAGCACCAGCGTCACGTCGAGCTGGCCCTCGTCGTCGAGGGGAGGCGCGGAGCCCGCGGGCGGCTGGGGCGAGACGTCGGTCATGGCGGGCTCTCTGCAGGCGACGGAGGCGGACGGGGACGAGGTCGAGGACGGGGAGGCGCGACCCGCGACCCCGGGAGGGCTCAGTTTAGCTCGTCGGGTGAGTTGTTCGAGTCTCGAATCACCTGCACCGCGTGGCCCGCGCCCTGGATGGTCGGCCGACGGGTCGGGTCGGCACCCCGTCACAGCGGTTCATCGGCCGAAAGATTAGGTTAGCCTTACCTCATGTCGACCCGTCGATCGCCCGTCAAGCCCGCCGACCCCCGCGTCCACCGGCTCGAGGTGCTGCGCTCGGAACGCGTCTCGCCGAGCTTCCAGCGGGTCACCGTCGTCGGCGACGACCTGCACGAGTTCGGCGACATGGGCTTCGACCAGTGGTTCCGGCTGTTCCTGCCACGGCCCGGCAGCGACTCGCTGAGGTTGCCGCGGGCCACCACCTCGCTCTGGTACGCGCAGTACCTGGCGATCCCCGAGGCCGAGCGACCGCACTGCGCGAACTACACGGTGCGCGAGTTCCGGCCGGCCGGGTCGGGGCCGGACGTCACCGCCTCGCGCGCCGAGCTCGACGTCGACTTCGTGCTGCACCGCGGCGAGTCCGGCGAGCTCGAGGGAGGCGCGGCGATCTGGGCCAGCACCGCCCGCCCCGGTGACGCCCTCGGCCTGCTCGACCAGGGCGTGCTCTTCAACGCCCCCGACGACGCCTCCGAGGTCCATCTGGTCGCCGACGAGACCGGACTGCCGGGGACGGAGGGGATCGTGCGGTCGCTGCACCGCGCCTCCGTGGGGTCGGTGATCCAGGAGGTGCCGACGCGCGCCGACGTGCGGCCGCTCGACGCACCCGAGGGCGTCGAGGTGACGTGGGTGGTGCGGGACGAGCTCGACGCGGCCGCGTTCGGCGACGACGTCGACGGCGGTGGCGTCGACGGCGGCGGCCGAGGAGGGCGCGACGCCGGGGCGGTCGCTCCGGGGGAGGGGGCGCTCGCCGCCTTGCTGTCCCGGTCGGCGGCCGACCCGCGGGCCTACGCCTACGTCGTCGGCGAGTCGGCGCTCGCCACCCGCGGTCGACGGCACCTGCACGCGGCGGGCCTGCCGAAGGACCGCATCACGTTCTCGGGGTACTGGAAGCGCTGACGCCGGGGTCGCGGATGGGCGCGGCGCGGGGGCCCGGCCGTGTGGTCGCACCACCGTGTGGTCGTCGAACCACCGTCCGGCGTGGTTCGACGACACGACGGTGGTGTGACCCGGTCGCGGACGAGAGCGGGGGAGGCGCCGGTCACCAGGCGGCGGGCAGCGGGTCCCCGGTGGCGGGCGGGTGCTCGACGAGGGCGACGGCGTCGTCGCGGCCGACGTGGCCGGGGAAGTTGTAGCGCGCGAAGCGTCCGCTCGGGTCGTGGATCGACATCGGCATGGCGATGGAGGTGCGGCGCAGGGCCTCGGCCAACACGGCGGTCGAGGTCGGGTCGAGGGTCGCGTCCTTCCGGTCGCGCAGGATGAACTCGACCCGCGCCTCCTGGGCCACGACGCGCAGGATCAGCACGCGGACCCCCGTCCCGGCGATCGTCGTCGACAGCACGGTACGGTCGACCGAGGCGAGCGGGATCGACCGACGTCGGCCGGCGCGCAGCAGATCGGCGTCGAGATCGACCCACGGCTGCGGGTACCGCGCGTTGCGGATCACCGTGACGAGCCCGAACAGGGCCGCGGTGACCAGGGCCCCGAACGACAGGGACACCAGCGAGGGCGCACTCGACTCGACGAAGCGGGCGAAGATGCTGGTGCCCTGGAGCGCCGCGAACACGATGGCGAACGACGTCACCCCGACCCAGGTGGACCACCAGCGGCGCCGGCCGATGCGCACCCAGCCGTGCGGCAGCTCGGCGGGTGCCGGGTCGGGCTCGGTCGGGTCGGGCTCGGTCGGGCCGTCGGGAGGCGCGGGCGCGTCGTCGGGATCGCTCACCCGACCGACGCTACCGGGGTCCGCGAGGAGAGGTGCGGGTCAGCCGCGCAGGACGCGGGCCTCCCACGGCGCGAGCGTCAGGCCGGTGGCGCCGGGCCGGGTGCCGATCACGACCTGCGGCACCGAGCGGCGCCGCAGCGCCGGGTGCAGGGCCGGATCGAGCTCGTAGGGCTCGCTCGACCAGTTGGCGAGCACGAGCAGCCGCTCGTCGCCGAGCGTGCGGGTGAAGGCGTGGAGCCGCTCGTCGTCGGGTGCGAGCAGCTCGAACGACCCGAGCGCGACGACCGGCGACTCCTTCCGCAGCGCGATCAGGCGCCGGTAGTGCTCGAACACCGAGCGGTCGCCGGCCGCCCGGTCGGACTCGACGTTCACGGTGTCGTGGTTCGCGACCAGCTCGATCCACGGGGTGCCGGTGCTGAATCCCGCCGCCGCGCCTCCTGACCACGGCACCGGCGTGCGCGCGTTGTCGCGGCTGCGGAAGCGCAACGCCTCGAGCAGGGCCTCGGGGTCGGCACCGGCCGCGACCGACTCGTCGAACCAGTTGACCGACTCGATGTCGCGGTACTGGTCGATCGAGGTGAACCCGGCGTTCGTCATGCCGATCTCGTCGCCCTGGTACACGTAGGGCGTCCCGCGGTGCAGGTGCAGCACGGTCGCGAGCAGCATCGCCGACTCGACCCGGTACCGGCCGTCGTCACCGAAGCGCGACACCGAGCGGGGCTGGTCGTGGTTGCCGAGGTAGAGGCTGTTCCAACCCCGGTCGGCGAGGCCCTCTTGCCAGCGCGCCAGCGAGCGCTTGAGGGCCACGAGGTCGAACGGCAGGTTGTCGAACTTCGAGGCGGGGCCGTGGTCGAGGCCGACGTGCTCGAACTGGAAGACCATGTCGAGCTCGTGCCGGTCGGCCGCCGTGAAGAGCTTCGCGTCGTCGACGGTCACGCCCGGCATCTCGCCCACCGTGATCAGCTCGCGGTCGGTGCGGTGCGCGAAGACCTCACGGTGCATCTCACGCAGGTGGTCGTGGATCTGCCCGCCCATCACGAAGTGCGCCGCACCCGGCGCGAGCGACGAGGGCTCCTTCGCGATGTGGTTGATCACGTCCATGCGGAACCCGTCGACGCCCCGGTCGAGCCAGCGGTTCATCATGTCGAAGACGGTGCGACGCAGGTCGGGGTGCTCCCAATTCAGGTCGGGCTGCTTCGACGCGAACATGTGCAGGTAGTACTGACCGGTGGTCTCGTCGA
This sequence comes from Frigoribacterium sp. PvP054, assembly GCF_040547465.1. NCBI lineage: Bacteria > Bacillati > Actinomycetota > Actinomycetes > Micrococcales > Microbacteriaceae > Frigoribacterium > Frigoribacterium sp. PvP054. The sequence continues at coordinate 5,376 of NZ_JBEPPU010000015.1, read as the reverse complement.
GGGTCCAGGCCGGGCCGCTGAAGGCGCTGCGCCACGCCGTCGGGTACGTGCCGGCCCCGGGCGTGCCGGCGGCGTCCGACCCCTCGCCCTCGGGCAGCGGGTCGCGCCAGAGGTACCAGTCGCGCTTCGGGGAGTCCCGCGACGAACGGGCCTCGACGAACCAGGGGTGCTCGTCGCTCGTGTGGTTCACGACGAGGTCCATCACGAGCTTCATGCCGAGCGCATGCACCTCGGCCACGAGTGCGTCGAACTCGTCGAGCGTGCCGAAGAGCGGGTCGACGTCGTCGTAGTCGCTGATGTCGTAGCCGTTGTCGGCCTGGGGCGAGCGGTAGATCGGCGACAGCCAGATCACGTCGACCCCGAGGTCGTGCAGGTGCCCGAGCCGCTGCCGGATGCCGCCGAGGTCACCGACGCCGTCGCCGTTCGAGTCCGCGAAGCTGCGCGGGTAGATCTGGTAGACGGTCGCGGTCGTCCACCAGGCGGGCGGGGCGGAGGGGGTGGTGTCGTTCGTCGTCGAGTCGCTCACGCGTCCAGCCTGTCACGGCCGGGGTGGCGCACCCTCGCGTTCGGCGGTGGGCGATTTGCCTAGGCAGGTGTTGTGCGCCGGTCAAGGGGGTCGGGCGGGGAGGCGCGGGTCGGCAGGGCGGGGTCACCCTCGCGTTCGGCGGTGGACTATTTGCCTAGGCAGGTGTTGTGCGCCGGTCGAGGGGGTGGGGCGGGAGGCGCGGGCTGGGTCAGGCGGGAGGCGCGGGTCGGGTCAGGGCGCGGCGCGGCCGAGCTCGCGCTCGATCAGCTCGAGGTCGATCTTGACGTGCTCCCGGGCGATGGCCGCGGCGTCGGAGGCCCGCCCCTCGCAGATCGCGGCGACGAGCGCCTCGTGGTCGGCGAGGGCCCGCAACTCCATCTCGCGCATGCCCTCCGGCCCGCCCCAGAGGTGCGCCGGTGCCGAGATGCTCACCCGCGCCTCCAGGTCGAACAGCACCCCGCGCAACGTGGCGTTGCCCGCGGCCTCGGCGATCGCGACGTGCAGGGCCTCGTCGGCCTGTTGCGACGCGAGGCCGGACGGGGCGTCGCGATAGCCCGCGAGCCGGTCGTGCAGGCGGTCGACGTCGTCGTCCGAGCGGTTCTCGGCGGCGGCCTCGGCGACGACGCCGTGCAGTCGGCTGATCGCCTCGCTCGTGTCGCGCAGGTCGGACCAGCGCGCCGAGAGCGTGCGGCGCACCACGTCCGCCCCGGAGCCGGGCGTCGCCGCCTGCACGAACGAGCCGCCCCCGCGCCCGCGCTGCGTCACGATCAGCCCCTGCTCGACCAGCCGGGCCAGCGCGGCGCGGACGGTCATGCGGCCGACCCGCAGCGAGGCGGCGAGGTCGCGCTCGGCCGGCAGCCGCGAGCCGGGCAGGTACTCGCCGATCGTGATGGCCGTGACGAGCCGGTCGGTGATGTCGTCGACGCGGGTCGTGGGGGCGAGGGGCGCCCCGAGCGCACCACCGAGGGCGCCGTCGACCGCGGCGTCCGGGCGTGCGCCGCCCGCGCCTCCTCGGCTGTCGTCCTGGCCCATCGCGTCCCCGTCCCGCCCTGACCGCCCTCGCGCGCACCGCCCGTGAGGCCTCGTCGTGTTACGAGCAGATTAAGGCATCGAGAAAGGTCTTGTCGCGAGACCTTAGGCGGGTGCATGCTCACCGGCATGTCCACGATCACCATCGGCACCGCCCCGTTCCACGACGCCGAGACCTGGTACCGCGTCACCACGCCCGACGAGCCGCGCGACGGTGCGCTGCCGCTCGTCGTGCTGCACGGCGGCCCGGGCATGGCCCACGACTACCTGCGCAACCTCGAGGCCCTCGCCGACGAGACCGGCCGCACGGTCGTGCACTACGACCAGCTCGGCTGCGGCCGCAGCACCCACCTGCCCGACGCCCCGGTCGACTTCTGGCAGGCGAGCCTGTTCGTCGCCGAGTTCGAGTCCCTCGTCGCCCACCTCGGCCTCGAGCGGTACCACCTGCTCGGCCAGTCGTGGGGCGGCATGCTCGGAGCCGAGATCGCCGTGACGGCACCGGACGGCTTGGTGAGCCTGGCGATCTGCAACTCGCCCGCGTCCATGCCGCTCTGGGTCGAGGGCGCCGCCGAGCTGCGCGCGCAGCTGCCGGCCGACACCCGGGAGGCGCTGGCCCGCCACGAGGCGGACGGCACGACCACCGACCCCGAGTACCTCACCGCCACCCAGGCGTTCTACGAGCGTCACGTCTGCCGCGTGGTGCCCATGCCGCAGGACTTCGTCGACAGCGAGGAGCAGATGGAGGCCGAACCGACCGTCTACCACACGATGAACGGGCCGAACGAGTTCCACGTCATCGGCACGATGCGCGACTGGACGATCGTCGACCGCCTGCCGTCGATCACCGCGCCGACGCTCGTCGTCGCCGGCGAGCACGACGAGGCCACCCCCGCCACGTGGCAGCCGTTCGTCGACGGCATCGCCGACGTCCGCTCGCACGTCTTCGCCGGGGCCAGCCACTGCTCGCACCTCGAGCAGCCCGAGGCGTTCCGCGCCGTCGTCGCCGGGTTCCTCGCGTCGCACGACGCCCCCGCCGAGGCGACGCGCGCCTCCTGACCGGCGTGACCCGCGCCTCCTGACGGGCGTGACGCGCGCCTCCCGACCGGCGTGGCCCGCGCCCCCCGAACCGGCGTGGGCCACGCCTCCCCACCGCACCGACCCCGTCCCCACCCGAGCGAGAGAGCACATCATGTCCCTGCACACGAAGGCCGCCGACGGCGGCGAGCTGAGCAACCAGCAGCAACTCGAGCAGTACGGCTACAAGCAAGAACTCAAGCGGTCGGTCTCGACCGCCGACCTGCTGATCTACGGCCTGATCTTCATGGTGCCGATCGCGCCCTGGGCGATCTTCGGCACCGTCTACAACGCGTCGTCGGGCATGGTGCCGCTGGTCTACCTCGTCGGCCTCGTCGCGATGATCTTCACGGCGCTCGCCTACGCGCAGATGGCGAAGTCGATCCCGCTGGCCGGATCGGTGTTCTCGTACGTCGGGCGGGGCATCCACCCCGTGGCCGGGTTCTTCGCGGGCTGGGCCATCCTGCTCGACTACCTGCTCGTGCCGACGCTGCTCTACGTCTTCGCGGCCGAGTCGATGATCGGCATCTTCCCGGGGACCGCCCGCTGGATGTGGGCGCTGGTCTTCGTCGCGATCAACACCGCCGTGAACCTGCTCGGCATCAGCTCGATCAAGCTGATGAACCGGGTGTTCCTCGCGATCGAGGTCGTCTTCATCGTGATCTTCGTCATCATCGCGGTGACGGCGCTGAACGGCGGCACGATCCCCGGCGCCGAGTTCACGACCGACCCGGTCTGGGACTCCAGCAAGGTCACCGCACCCCTCATCGCCTCGGCCCTGTCGATCGCCGTGCTGAGCTTCCTGGGCTTCGACGGCATCTCGACCCTGGCCGAGGAGAGCACCGGCAAGCGGGGCGGCGCCGGCAAGGCCATGATCATCGCCCTCTTCATCGTCGCGTTCTGCTTCGTGCTTCAGACCTGGCTGGCCAGCGCGCTCGCCGCGGGCCGCGACTCGTTCCCCGAGGGGGAGGCCGGCAACGCCTTCTTCGACCTGGTGCGTGAAGCGTCGAACAGCGGGTGGGCGACGGCGTTCTTCGTCGTCAACGTGCTCGCCGTCGGCATCGCCAACGCCATGGCCGCGCAGGCCGCGACCTCGCGCCTGCTGTTCTCGATGAGTCGTGACCGGCAGCTGCCGGCGTTCCTGTCGAGGATCAACACGCGCCAGGTGCCGCAGGCGGCCATCCTCGTCGTGTCGGCGCTGTCGGCCGTGCTCGTGATCGTGTTCGTCGGACAGATCGACGTCATCTCGTCGCTCGTCAACTTCGGGGCGCTCTTCGGCTTCCTGATGCTGCACGCGTCGGTCGTCGTGCACTACGTCGTCAAGAAGAAGTCGCGCAACTGGCTGCTGCACCTCGTCGTGCCCGTGGTCGGGTTCGTCATCATCGGCTACGTGCTCGTCAACGCGGCACCGGCGGCCAAGATCGGCGGGCTGATCTGGCTCGTCGTCGGCGCCGGGGTGTTCTTCTACTACCGCAGCCGAGGAGGCGCGGCGCCGACCCTCGGCCAGGGTGGCGACGACGAGGCGGTCACCGCCACCCCCGCGGCCGACTCGGAACGGCACGACGCATGAGCGCCGGGCACGCTGCCGGCGGCGACGGGACCGACCCGGGGGCCGGGGCCTCCGTCGGGGAGCCGACCCGCGCCTCCTCGGGGCCACGGCACGACGGCATCGACCACTTCCTCGGCAAGGAGCACGGTCGCCCGGGCTTCACGGCCTCGGTCGAGCCCGCGCTGCGCATCGAGCCCGGCACGGGGGAGCGCATCGGGTTCGAGACGAGCGACGCCGTCTATGCCGAGCTGCACGACCACCACGACCTGGCGAAGCTGTCGGTGCCGATCAACCCGGTCACCGGCCCGGTGTACGTCGAGGGTGCGCAGCCGGGCGACGCGCTCGCCGTGACGGTGCACGAGATCCGGCTGATCGAGCACGGCTGGTCGGTCAGCCTGCCCGGGTCGGGAGCGCTGCAGCACGTGATGGGCGACGAGATGTTCACCCGTCGCGTGCCGATCGACTCCGACGGGGTGCACGTGACCGACCGGCACGTCTTCGAGGCGCGGCCGATGATCGGCTGCATGGGCACCGCACCCGCCGAGGGCGAGAACTCGACGATCATGCCCGCGTACCCCCAGGGCGGCAACATGGACGTGACCGAGAACACGGTCGGTTCGACGGTCTACCTGCCCGTGATGGTCGAGGGCGCGTACCTCTCGATCGGCGACGTGCACGCGATCATGGCCGAGGGCGAGTCGTCGTTCGTGGCGATCGAGGCCGAGGGCACCGCCGTCGTCTCGATCGACCTCGTGCCCGGGCTCGGGCTGCGGGCGCCGCGCATCGAGACCGCCGACGATTGGATCTTCGTCGGCCTCGGCGACCCGGTGCAGGAGAGCGTCCGGCGCGGCTACGAGGACGCCTTCTCGTTCTTGGTCGACGACCACGGCTGGTCGCGCGGCGACGCCTACGCCGTGCTGAGCGCGGTCGGGCACTCGCGGCTCGGCGGACCGACCGGGTCGGCCGCACCCGACCCGTTGCACCCGTTCGCCGCCGTCGGCGCCGTCACGCTGCACCGCGTCCCCAAGAGCGTGCTCTAGCGCTCGTCGTGCGGCGTCGCGTCGCGCGGCGTCGCACCGCACCGCACCGCACCGCCGACTGGACGGGGGGGGCCCCCCCCCCCCCGGGGGGGGGCGCCCCCCCGGGGGGCGCCCCCCCCCCCCGCGCGCGGCCCCCCGCCCGCCCCGGCGGGGCCCCC